>CAZVBR010000001.1:0-45926 GCA_964625755.1 uncultured Candidatus Saccharibacteria bacterium
GTTGAGTTGTTTATGTTATCGATTCTGTTTGTGATATAGTTTTTAGATATGAATTTTAGGGTTTCAAGCGAATACTCTCCGGCCGGGGATCAACCGGCAGCCATTGACGCTTTGAGTAAGGGTCTTGAGCTTGATTACCGAGAACAGACTTTACTGGGAGTAACCGGGTCCGGAAAGACTTTTACGGCGGCTAATGTTCTGGCAAATTATGGTAAACCGGTTCTAGTGGTGGCTCATAATAAAACTTTGGCAGCTCAGCTGGCTCAAGAATACCGAAGTTTTTTCCCTGAAGCAGCTGTCTCTTATTTTGTGTCATATTATGACTATTATCAACCGGAGGCGTATTTGCCGAGTACTGATACGTATATAGAAAAAGATGCCGCAATAAACGAAAAGATCGACCGCCTGCGCCATGCTGCCACTCAGTCTCTTCTAACCAGGAAAGATGTCATTGTGGTCGCTTCGGTGTCGTGCCTTTACGGATTGGGCAGTCCGGAGGAATATACCAAACAAAATTTATATTTAAATCTGAGGTCAAAAATGAACCGGCAAGATCTCTTGTCTTATTTGGTAAATGTTCATTATGACAGAACTTCAGCCGATCTTACACCGGGTACTTTTAGGTTGATCGGGAATGTTTTTGAGATCATGCCAGCTTCTGAGCAGGTGATCGTGGAAATAGAATTGGCCGACGGAGTGGTTTGGAGTTTAAGGAGGATAGATGCCGTATCTCGGGAAATACTGTCTGAACCCGGAGAAGTTTTTATCTTTCCGGCAAAGCATTTTGTGGTGGAGTCTTCTCAAAGGGTTCAAGCGGTGGAAGCGATCAGAGAGGAATTGGAGGAACAAGTTAAGCGGTTGCAGGCAGAGGGAAAAAATTTAGAGGCAGAAAGATTAAGACGAAGGACCAATTATGACCTGGCCTACATCAAAGAAGTCGGTTACTGTTCCGGAATCGAGAATTATTCCCGTCATTTATCCGGGCGGGCTCCGGGGGAGGCTCCGGACACTTTACTGTCTTATTTCCCGAAAACTGCCGAGGGGTATCCTGACTGGCTGACAATTATTGATGAATCCCATGTGACTCTGCCTCAAATTGCCGGAATGCAGGCCGGAGACGCCAGTCGGAAGAAGACTTTGGTGGAACATGGATTTCGCCTGCCGAGTGCTCTGGACAACAGACCACTTACATTCACCGAATTTATGGATAGGGTCGGGCCGATAATCTATACCAGCGCCACTCCCGGGGATCATGAAAAGAATAATTCTCGACAAGTGGTTGAACAGATAATTAGGCCGACCGGTTTAATTGACCCCAAGCTTGAAGTTCGGCCGGTGGTGGAGAATAAAAAAAGCGGTTTTCCCGGTCAAGTAAAAGATTTTATCGCGGAAGCTAAGTCGGAAATAGAGTCCGGTAAACGTGTTTTGGCTACCACTTTGACCAAATCTATGGCTGAAGACTTAAGTGTTTTCTTAAAAGAAAGCGGAGTAAAGTCGGAGTATATGCACAGTGAAGTTAAGACCCTGGACAGAATAAATATCCTGTCTAATTTTCGAAAGGGGGAGTTTGATTGTTTGGTCGGGGTTAATTTGCTGAGGGAAGGCTTGGATCTCCCGGAAGTATCTTTTATCGGGATCTTGGATGCCGACAAAGAGGGTTTTTTGCGCTCAGAAACATCTCTGATCCAGACTATTGGCCGGGCGGCCAGGAATGTCGATGGCCGGGTTATCTTGTATGCGGATAATATGACCGGGTCAATGACTCGCGCCATAGAAGAAACTGATCGAAGAAGAAAGATCCAGTTAGAATATAACCAAAAACACGGCATCACACCTAAGACCATTTCTAAATCAATTAATGATATCACCGAAAGCATTGAGTCTGAACGAGAAAACACCGTTAATCGTTTAATGGATATGGATCTTCAGGCCGCCGGGGTGTGGTCAAAAGAAGGAAAGATCAAATCAAAAGAGATCAAAAAATTGATCAAGGAGAAAAATAGGCAAATGACCGAAGCGGTTGAGAAGCTGGACTTTGAAACGGCAGCTATTTTGCGGGATGAGATCAAGGAGCTGGAAAAATTGGAGATCAATTCAAACGGGGCCGGGAAATAAAGGTATTTTGAATTGATCCAGTGACCGAAGAACAGAATATATCTTGATAGTCAAGTTCGTTTTTTTATGGTATAGTCACAATAAATTGTCCGGTAATTGATGGCGAACATCAAGGTTTTTTATTTGACGTTAAGTGATCGACGAATGAATGAGAAATATATAAATATCAAAGGAGCTCGGACTCATAATTTATCAATAGAAAAATTGAGTATTCCGCGAGATAAGCTGGTGGTGTTAACTGGTATTTCCGGTTCCGGCAAATCAAGCCTGGCTTTCGATACGATCTTTGCGGAGGGTCAGAGACGTTACATTGAGTCATTATCGGCCTACGCCCGTCAGTTTTTAAAGCAGATGCCGAAGCCGGATGTTGATGAGATAAGCGGTTTGTCGCCGGCTATTTCGATCGATCAAAAAACTCGCTCGGGCAATCCTCGTTCTACTGTGGCCACGATCACTGAGATCTATGACCATCTCCGGGTTTTATTTTCCCGGATCGGTAAGCCTCATTGTTTGGTGTGTGGCAAGTTGATCAAGAAAATGAGTCATCAAGAAATAATTGATCTGATCTTGGGGCAGATCGAGAAAGCGATAAACGATTCAAAGATCGAGTCGATGTCGATTCAGATCTATGCTCCGTTGGTGCGTGGCCGGAAGGGGGAGTACTATCAATTGCTCTATGATCTCTTGGATAAGGGGTACCGGGAGGTGTTGATCAATGGTCGACGGCATAAATTACGGGAAAGAATTTTTCTCTCCCGCCAAAAGCGTCATGATATTGATGTTCTGGTTGATGAAATTGATATAAATGAACTGTTATCGATCGGATCCGGTCAGGCGACCGTCAAAGGGTCGGTAGCCAAATTAATTCAAGAAGGGGCAAGAGAACGGCTGGCGGAAGGCGTAGAGAGGTCGCTTAATGAATCGGATGATCTGGTTCGGCTGGTGGTCGGGGAATCCGGCAGATCAGAGAAAGTGCTTGATCAGGCTTACTCGCAACACTTGATCTCGGCTAAATTCTCTTGCCCGGAAGATGGTTTTTCCTATCCGGAAATAGAGCCCAGATTATTCTCTTTTAATTCTCCTTACGGAGCTTGTCCGAGTTGTCATGGGTTGGGGACTGAGCATTTGTTTGGCGAAAAACTGTGCTCGGCCTGTCAAGGTACTCGCCTAAGACCGGAAGCTCTGGCGGTTCGAATCGGGGGGAGCGAAGATCAGCCCGGGAAAAATATTGTTGAAATTACCGAATTATCTATTCGGGATGCTTATGATTTTTTTGGTTCCTTGAATTTGACTCAAGCCGAGCAGACCATCGCCGAGATGCTCCTAAAAGAGATCACTGATCGTTTGGGTTTTTTGTTGTCGGTCGGTTTGGATTACATTACTTTGAATCGGAAAGCCGGAACTTTATCCGGCGGGGAAGCGCAGAGGATCAGATTGGCTTCTCAGTTAGGTTCTCGCTTGGTCGGCACTCTGTATGTTCTGGATGAGCCGACGATCGGGTTACATCCTCGGGATAACGATCGTTTGATAAAAACTCTCCAAGAGTTAAAGAACTTGGGTAATACCATCATTGTTGTTGAGCATGATCCGGAAACTATCTACTCTTCGGATTGGTTGGTTGATATCGGGCCGGGGGCCGGGCGACACGGTGGAAAGGTGGTTGTTTCGGAAAAGACCGAGAAGCTGTTAACTGAGAAAGAAAATAATTTTGGGTCCTTAACGGTAGATTATTTGCGGGAAGAAAGGGTGGTACCGGTTCCGGAGAAAAGGCGTACCGCCAAAAAGGGCAGTTTAAAGATCAGAGGAGGTCGAGTGTTTAATTTGAAGAATATAAATCTAGATCTTCCTTTGGGGAAATTAGTGACCGTAACAGGGCTGTCCGGTTCCGGTAAGTCGAGTTTGGTTTATGAAATAATATACAAGAATCTTCAGGCCAGATTTGATCGTCGGTATCGAAGTAATGAAGTATTTAATTGTAAGAGTTTTTCCGGGGTTGAGTATCTAAGCCGGGCTATATTGATCAATCAATCTCCAATTGGTAGGACCCCCCGGTCGAATCCGGTAACTTATGTCGGAGCTTGGGGTTACATCCGGGAATTGTTGGCCTCAACCGAGTTAGCCCGGGCTCGGGGTTGGAAGCCGGGAAGGTTCTCATTTAATGTCAAAGGAGGAAGATGTGAAGCCTGTCAGGGTAAAGGGTCGGTGGCGGTAGAGATGCATTTTTTGCCGACAATCTATGTAACATGCGATGTTTGCGGCGGTCGGCGGTTTCGTCAAGACACTTTGGAAGTAAGATACAATAAAAAAAATGTTGATGACATTCTTCAGTTGACAGTCGAAGAGGCTTTGGAGTTTTTTGCGGATATTCCGGCTATTCATGATCGGTTAGCTACTTTGGCCGAAGTCGGACTTGGTTATCTGTGTTTGGGGCAATCGGCGACTACTTTATCCGGCGGGGAAGCTCAAAGGGTCAAGATCTCCTCGGAGCTGTATCGCCCTCTGACCCGGAAAACCATTTATATTTTAGACGAGCCGACCGTGGGGCTGCATTATGAGGATGTGAACAATCTGGTTGCGGTTTTGCAGAAGTTGGTGGAACGAGGTAATACTGTGATCGTTATAGAACACAACTTGGACGTGATCAAAAATTCTGATCATATAGTTGATCTGGGGCCGGAGGGCGGAGACAAGGGGGGCAAGATAGTGGCGGTAGGGACTCCGGAGAATATCTCTCAGGATCACAGATCGATCACCGGAAAATACCTAAAAAAGGTCTTACCCAAGAGAAAATGATGAGTCAAGCAAGTTAAAATTCGATCCTCGGGTCAAAATAAAATAGGAGTTTATGAACCTTGAAGATATTAAAGAAAAAAATCTCCCTGATAGACCGGGGGTGTATATGTTCTGTCGGGGTCGAGAGGTTCTGTATGTCGGCAAAGCGGCTTCTCTGGTCGATCGGGTTAGGAGCTACTTTAGTTCCCATGCGATCAATAGCCGGGGTGTGAAGATACAACATCTAATGGAGACGGCCAACCGGGTTGATTGGCAAGAAACCGATTCGGTTTTGGAGGCTTTGATGCTTGAGAGTGTTTTGATCAAGCAATATCAACCTCGATATAATACCAGGGAAAAAGATGATAAGAGTTTTTGGCAAGTAATTATTACTAAAGAATTGTATCCTCGAGTTTTGCCGGTCCGGAGTAAGCAGCTGGCCGGCGACTGGGACCCGGATGATATTCAGGAAGTTTTCGGCCCTTTTCCTAATGCTAAAGAATTAAAGGTGGCCCTGAAACTTATTCGTCGGATCTTTCCTTTTAGGGATAAATGCACACCGGATCAAGGTCGACCCTGTTTTGATCATCAGTTGGGTTTATGTCCCGGGGTGTGTGTCGGGGGTGTTGATGTTCGGGTATACAATCGGACCATTGGTCAATTAAAGTTGTTTTTTCGAGGGAAGAGACAGGCCCTGAAGAAGACCCTTGACCGACAGATGAAGCAGGCTGCTAAATCAGGTCGTTTTGAGGAAGCGGCGGTCATTCGAGATAGGGTTTGGGCGTTACAACATGTGCAAGATGTGGCTTTGTTGACACGGGATGAATTAAAGACCGGGGAGAGAATCGAGGCTTACGACGTGGCTCATTTATCCGGATCAAATACTGTGGGAGCTATGGCGGTAGTGATCGGGGGTCAGCCGACTAAAGAAGAGTACCGCCGATTCAATATTAAAGAAATTAAAGCTGGAGAAATAAACGATCCGCGTAGTGTGGCCGAGATATTGTTTCGCCGATCAAAACATTCTGAATGGCAAGCTCCGGACCTGGTCGTGGTAGATGGGGGAGTAGCTCAAATCCGAGCCGCCGAAAGGGTGTTAAAGGGAAAGGATCTGTCCTGGCCGGTAGTGGGGGTGGTAAAAGATGACCGTCATAAACCCAAGGATATTATTAATAGCCAGGGCACTTCGTTGGCGGCCACAGGAAAAATGGAGCCGGCAAAACAGACCTCGGTGTTGTTGGCGGCCAGTGAGGTCCATCGGTTCGCATTGTCTTTTCACAGAAAAAAACGAAAAAACATGCTATAATATGTTTATATGACGGAGCTGGAAAGATACAAATTAAGTCTTAGTTATCGATTAATAGCCTGGCGTTGGTTTTACCTTTTTGTTGGCCTTTTTTTGGTTTTTGGTCTTGGGGGGGTGGGTTTGAGTTTTTTTGATACCTCGTTGCCGGTATCCGTTGAGTGGCTGGCGGTCTTTTTTCTGTTTGGTTTTCTCTTCAATGGTTTGCTGTGGTTTGTAAGTAAATATGTTGAAATTCGGAAGAACGGGGGACTGTTTCAGGCTTTGGCCTGGCTAAATGTTCTCGGGGATCTGTTCTGGGTCACTATTTTGTTTTATCTTCTTCAGGGTGATATTTTCCTGTTGGCCCCTTTCTATTTTTGGCCGATAATTTCAGGGATCGTGCTGTTTAGTTTCCCGGTGGCCTTGGCAAATGTTCTTTTGGTGATCGGGGTTTTCAATTTTATGATCTGGGGGGTTTTCGGAGGGGAGATGTCCTCACTCATTCTTTCCTCATCGGCGATGGCTAATTTTTCTGATACTTATATTTGGTTCTTGTCGATCTTTTGGACGGTATTTTACTTAATATTTGGAAGTCTTTTGGCCTATCAGTACCGGTTGGTGAGGTCGTTGAATGTATTTGCTTGGCAATTGGCAAGTTCAGATCCGGAATTTGGCCCTAAAGAAGCCTCTCTTGGGGAGAAAGAGAAACGGGCGTATGAAAAAAAGATCTCTCAGCTTAAAAGACTGTTGACGTCTAAAGACCTGGAAATAAAAATGATCAATCAACAACTTAATGAACTGGAAAAAGCAAAATCAAAATTCATCTCAGTTTCGACCCATCAGATGCGTACTCCGCTCTCGGCGATCAAGTGGACTTTAAATATGATGTTGTCCCGGCAGTTGGGAGATATCAATGAAGAGCAAGAGGAATTTTTACAGAAAGGTTTCGATAGTACTCAGCGTTTGATAGGGATCGTTAATAATTTAATGCACGTGGGAGATGTTCAAAATAACCCGGAGGAATTTAATTGGCACTCGGTGGATCTGGTGGAGTTAATAAAAAAAGTGATGACAGAGTTTGAGAATCAAACCTCGGGTAAGGACATTGATCTGAAATTCATTCAACCAAAAAACAAGGTCCCTCCGGTTGAAGCTGACATTGATAAATTGAAAATCGTGCTCGAGAATTTGTTGGATAATGCTATAAAATACAGCCCTTCGGGAAAGAGGGTGACAATCAGACTTTCAGATGATAGAATGAACACGGCTCATGGTAGCTTGGAGGTGTCGGTGGAGGATGAAGGAATCGGGATACCGGAAAAGGAGCAGAAAAAGATAGCTCATAAATTCTTTCGAGCTTCCAATGCTGTTAATGCCGAGCCGGATGGTAGCGGAATCGGGCTTTATATCTGTAAAGATCTGATCGAAAAACATGGCGGAACAATGTGGTTTAAGAGTGCAGAAGGGGAAGGAACGACTTTTTATTTCACCATACCATTACAAAAACCTGATAAGGGAAAAAAGTGAGATGATTTATTAATAATTGTTAATCAATGTCTAGTTATGTCCAATGAAGATAATAGTACTATTTTAATTGTAGAAGATGATGAGTTTCTGCGCTCTCTAGCGGCCAAACGATTGGAGAAGGAAAATTACACCGTTGAAGTGGCTATAGATGGTGAAAGTGCCGTGGCGGCGGTAGAAAAATTTAAGCCGGATCTGATCCTTCTTGATCTTTTGCTTCCCGGTATGAACGGGTTTGAGGTGTTAGAGAAATTGAAAGCAGACGAGACCTTAAAAGAGATCCCGGTTATTGTTTTCTCTAACTTGGGTCAACAAGAAGACCTAGAAAAGGCTAAAAATCTGGGGGCTAATGATTTTTTGATCAAGGCGAATTTCACCTTGGATGATGTAATTGAAAAAGTTAGAAATTATTTGACAGGCTAAATAATATAAATGTCAAAAGTCAGGGTCGGAGTATTAAGAGGCGGGCCGAGCTCTGAATATGAAGTATCTCTTAAAACCGGGGCTTCGGTTTTGGAGAGTTTAGGTGTGAATTATCGTCCGGTTGATCTGTTGGTCACCAGAGAGGGTTCTTGGTTTTGTGGCGGGTTACCGACCGACTTGGTTAGTTTGAGTCGCCAGGTTGAGGTGGTGATAAATGCTTTACACGGCCGATTTGGAGAAGATGGCCAAGTCCAGAAGATGTTGGATCGGGTTATGATCCCGTATTCCGGTTCCGGTCCGTTGAGTTCGGCGATCGGGATAAACAAGATCTTAACTAAAAGATCCCTGTCCGGTTTGCCGGTCAGAATGCCGTACGGACTTCACTTAAATTTGAGTTCTGATAAACAGGAGTTAGCCGAACAGGTGTTTCGGCGTCTGTCACCGCCTTGGGTGTTAAAGCCGATCGATCAGGGTTCTTCTTGCGGAGTGGCCGTGGTGGATAATTTTTCCGATCTGGTCGCGACCCTCGAGGAAGGTGCAAGGGTGTTTGATGAGTTGTTAGTCGAGGAATATATTTTTGGGCGCGAGGCAACGGTCGGGGTGGTCGAAAAATTTCGAGGCCATCATCATTACACCCTCCCGGTGGTAGAAGTTAAATTGCCGCTCAATAGTCGTTTTTTTGATTATAATACCAAGTACGCTATTTCTAATGACAACGTATGTCCCGGGCGATTTACTGAAGAAGAAAAAACATTCTTGCAAACGATGGCCGTAGCGGTTCATCAAAAATTGGGTCTGCGTCATTATTCCCGGAGTGATTTTGTGGTTACTTCTCGGGGGGTGTATTTTTTGGAGGTCAATACTTTACCCGGTTTAATGCCTCACTCTTTATTCTCTCAGTCTCTTGAGGCTGTCGGTTGCTCCCGGACTCAATTTTTAGATCATTTAGTGAAATTGATCAAAAATAAGGTCTAACTTGGTTAATTAATGCGACTTGTTTCGATCAGTTGCATTAAGTCTCTTTGAGTTTGCTGGTTTTCCGGTTCATAGACGGCCAAAAAAAGATGCATTTTTCTGTATTCTTGACCGGGAATAACAAAAACATCGTACTCATTTTGACGAGAACCTCTCTCTGAAGACAGCCAGGCCATTTTGCGGCCGTCGTATAGCGCCCATCTGGTTCGGTGATCTAAGTCTAGGATGTCTTGAGAATGATCATTCAGCCAGATCTCAGTCCGAAGTTGTCCCGGATTATCAATGGAGTGAATTAAGATGGTTTCAGGGGGAATGTTTGATAAGCTCTCAGGATATCTGCTTTTAGTGCTTGGAGAGAAATTGGGATTAAAGATAATGGAATTGATGGTATTTTGGTTTTCCGGTGAGATATCTTCGTAATGGTACCGGCTCATATCGGGGGTGGTGGAAAATGATATATCAGTTAATTTTTCATCCCATGAAGATGAAGACCTGTCGGAATCGAGTTCTTGGTATTCTTCAAGGCGGGGGATGGTTCTTATTATTTCTTCCGGTTCGGTGAGGCCGAATATGGTTAAGTAGAAAATACCCCCTGTTGCCACTAAGGCAATTACTACCGCTAGGCCAATATGTAATTCTTTCTCGGACATAATTAGAAAATCATTAATTATTAAACGAATGACTGATTACAATTTTTAAATGGTCGGGCTGCCGGGATTCGAACCCGGAGTCTCACGAACCCGAATCGTGTATGTTGCCGTTACACCACAGCCCGAATATTATTTCCTGGTTGGAAATAAACTTTCTTTCTTAATTAAAGCATATTAAGATGTTATTTCCAAGATTTTGGTGTTTTAGGGGGATTGGTTTTTTGGTGGACCCGACCGGATTCGAACCGGTGGCCTCCTGCGTGCAAAGCAGGCGCTCTAGCCAACTGAGCTACGGGCCCTTTGGTTTCCTGATTCATGAATAATTTTTGAATCTGCATTTATTTATAACATAGTTTTTGTTTCTGATAAAGTGTTTTGGAATAAGCGTGTTCCTGTGTAATGTTAATTGAGTTGGTGACTTAGGGGGTAAATGATTTTGTGATACAATTAAGTCATGACAGGTATAAAGATCGATCAGCCTTCATCTGAAAGATATCCTCGGGAAACAGTGGGTCAGTCAATGATAAGAAAAGTACCAATAGTCTCGATGGATCTAATGGTGGAGGAAGTTCAGAAAGAGTTGTTTAAAAAGGCTGCGGATTTTGAAAGTGTTAATTATATTTATATTACCGATCAAGAAGAAAAATTGATCGGAGTCGTGTCAATAAAAGAGCTGATCCGTCACGACAGAGATGTGCCGATCGGGGAAATGTTGTCCGGCCAAAAATTGATAAAAGTCTGGGCTCAGGCCGACCAGGAAGAGGCCGTTAAGTTGGCGGTCCGTCATAGCTTAAAGGCCATCCCGGTGGTTAATGGTTCCGGTTATTTTCAAGGAGTGGTGTCGTCTGATGATATTTTGCGTATTTTACATGAAGAGCATGTTGAGGATTGGCTCCATTCGGTGGGAATACGAAGATCTTCGCCAGGGACCCCTGATCCGATCGGAGATCATTCCGTGATAGAGTATTTTTTAAATCGTCTCCCGTGGCTTTCGGTCGGTTTGCTTGGCGGATTATTAGCGGCTATAATAATAGCCGGTTATGAGCAAGCGGTTTTGGCTCAGATGATGGTCTTGGCGGCGTTTTTGCCGGCTGTGGTGTATATGGCCGATGCGGTGGCCAATCAGACACAAGTGGTTTTTGTCAGATATTTGGCTATGGATTGTAATTCGGGTAGGTTGGGCCAACTCTGGAAAAAGGACATTTTTGCCAGTGTTTTACTGGCGATCACGTTTGGGTTGATCATGACCCTGATCGGGTGGGTGTGGCAGACACCGGCGGTGGGAATTATTCTAGGGCTAACATTTTTGGTGGCAATTGTTGCGGCGGCTGGAATCGGCTTTTTTATGCCCTGGGCTTTTGATCGTCTGGGTTTTGATCCGGCGATCGCTGCCGGCCCTTTGTCGACGGCCGTGGTTGATGTTTTAAGTATTGCCATTTATCTGTCTATAGCCGGATTGATTATTAGTTATTTAATTTAACGATATAAATAATGGGTAGGAGAACACTTTGGACTTCCGAAAAAGGTTTTGTTTTGGCTACGGCTGCGGCCGCTGTCGGGTTGGGTAATATTTGGCGTTTCCCTTATATTGCGGGGGAAAACGGGGGCGGGGCTTTTGTTTTGGCCTATATAGTGTCGGTTATTTTTTTGGGGATCCCGTTGATGTTAATGGAGATAAGTGCTGGTCGTTCAGAAGTCGGTAGTCCGGTTCGAACTTTTCGGTCGGTTAACCGTCGAGCCGGGGTTTTTGGGTGGCTTGTCGTCGGTTTGACCGTGATCATTATGAGCTATTACCTGGCTATTACCGGTTGGACTTTGGGGTACGCTCTGGATAGTTATACCGGTTCGATCAGAACATTTGAAGAGTTTACCAATAATAACTGGTCCTTATTGTTTTTCTTACTGGTTTCCGGGGTTACGGCTTTTGTGGTGGCTAAGGGAGTGCGTGTTATTGAGTGGCTGGCAAAGATCTTGATGCCGGTGTTGATAGTGATAATTATCGGCTTGGCCGGGTACAGTTTAACTTTAGATGGCGCCGGCGAAGCTTTACGGTTTTTGTTTTACCCTGATTGGTCGGCTTTCGGCAGTTTGAGTTTATGGATGCTTGCGTTCGGTCAAGCCTTTTATTCTTTGGCGGTTGGTCAGGGGTATTTGATAACTTACGGCAGTTTCTTGCCTAAAGAAGTTAATCTGCCTCGGGCTACCGGGTCAATAGCCGGTGTTGAAACTCTGGTAGCCTTGATCGCCGGAGTAATGTTCTTTCCGATAATTTTTACATTTGGCTTAGATCCGGCTGAAGGCACGGAACTGGCTTTCACTACGTTACCCCGGTTGTTTGTTGATATTCCTTTTGGTGGTGTTCTGGCGGTGTTGTTCTTCACCTTGTTCTTTGTGGCCGCTATTAGTTCTTGTATTGCCGGTATGGAGGTGGTCAAGACGGCTATTCGAGAAGAGTTTAACTTGACTCAGTATCAGGCCACCGGATTGGCCTTTCTGCCGGTTCTGCCCCTGGGATTCTTTTCGGCTTTAAGTTTTACGCCGATCGGTTTTGAATTTTTGGGAAGACCGTTTCTTGAGGTTTTGGATCTGTTTGCCGCCAACCAGATAGTTATTGCTTCCGGGATAATCGGGGGTGCTATAATTAGTTGGTCAATTTCCAAGAAACATCTGATCGAGGGCTTCGGGACTGATTGGAAGAAGTTGGCCGGAATTGTGGTTAATATCGTTCGGATCATACCGATCGTGGCCGCTTTGATCTTGATCTTAAGTTGGTTAGTGTAGTGACTCCTTGTCTGTAATTAGCGTATTCTCTGAGGTATTTTATGCGGCTCTACTTGAGTTTGCGCTTACTTTGAGGAGTTGTTTTAAGTCAGACGAGATCTGGCTTAAGAACTTTGAAAATCCGATTGGTGGACTCGAGGGGAGTTGAACCCCTGACCTCCGCAATGCGAATGCGGCGCTCTACCAACTGAGCTACGAGCCCAAAATATTTCATTTTGTTTATGTACCGGTCTTTTGATCGGGGAACAGCTTTAGACACTTTAAACCATAACATAAAAAATCATTCTTTGTAATTATATATGAATTGCCTTTTTGTCGATTAGGGGTTGGGTCGAAGTCGGGTCATCAATGAGTGTTTCGTCGGGTTTAAGGTCACGAGATATATACGGCACGGTTATCATGGTTAAAACAAAAATTATATATATCGTAAGCAACACCCAGGCTTCTTTGTTGGTGATCTGGTGTTTGGTGCGCATAAAAAGCAAAAAGGCCAGAGATCCCAAGATCAAGAAGAATCGACCGATGGCAAAAGGGGAGATATCGTCTATGATTATCGGGTTGATCAGGGCGACTATTCCTAAAACCAGAGTGGATGAGATCGTGATACTTCCCATTAATCCGCCGAGGATCATCCAGGAATGGCCTTTTTGAGCCAGTTTGACTGAGAAGTAAGTTTCGGGAAATCCGGTTCCGGCTGCCACTATCAACACACCGATACTGGCGATAGCTATTCCCAGATGATCGGCAAAATTGAGGGCTGATTTAATAATACCTTCAGCACTTAAAATTATCAGAGAAAAACCCAGAGCGGCAATGCCTATATCTTTCAGGAAACCTTTGATACTGCGTTTGGGGAGTTCGTAGTCTTCTCCTTCAAATAATTTTGTGAACCGATCTTCTCTTTTAAAAAGCCAGGACAAGAACAGCAAAAAACATAATATCAAAACCAGACCGTCTATTCGGGAGAGTTCTCCGTTTAGTATCAGAAGAAGCGGGAGCATGGCAGCCAGAGTGGCGTAGGTGGCGCTGGTTTTAACTGTCCGGCTGGCAATACCCAGGTTGCCTTTGAGGGCCAATACACTGAGACCGACGGTTAAGGTCATCAAAATTATATTCTGTCCGACAATATTTCCGAACGATAATTCTGGAACACCCCGAAATGCCGATAGGACGCCTATAAAGAACTCCGGGGCAACGGCTGCCAGAGAAATGGTAAAGAAAGCTACCACGAATTCTCGCCAGTAAGAAAAATAAGCAATACGAGTCAGAGCGTCTACGGTCCATTTTCCCGAGATTGCCAAAGTTAAAGACGAAGCGAGAAACAAAAAAATATATCCTAGCATAACGTATACAGATAATGGTTCGATTGTCTAAAACGAATCTTCCAGTTTGGTTTTAATAAGGAGCTTTTAATTATGAAATCAATGTCAAATTTAAATATGATCAGCTTTTTCTAATTCAGATTCAATATATTGCTCAAATACTTCCCAGGGTTGAGCTCCGGATATTTGTTCATTATTGATAAAGAAGTGTGGGACTCCGGTTACGTTTTGAGATGTCGCTTCTTGGGAGGATCGAGTCACTTTATCGGCAAATTTATTTGATTGAAAACATTCCGTTAGTTTTTCCGAGTCTAAATTAAGTTCCTCGGCGTAATCTTGATGAATGGCCGGGTCTGACCATTTACCTCGGTCTTGGTTTGAATTTTCAAATAGAAGGTCGTGGTATTGCCAGTAAGCATCTTGTTCGCCGGCACAGTGGGCGGCCTCAGCGGCTTTATTGCCTCCGACCGTCGGGTGGTCCTTGTAAACAAAATAAACCAGACCTTGATCGATGTACTCTTCTTTTATTCGGGGCAAGGTGGTTTCTTGGAATTGGGTACAGAACGGGCAGGCATAATCAGAGTACTCCACTAAGGTCACCGGAGCATCCGGGTCCCCGAGGGTGGGCCAGCCTTCTATTTCGATATTCAGATCTTGAGAATCAAGTTGCTCCGGTTCGATATCAGTTAAAGCCAATTGTTGGTCTTGGGAGCCTTGGTTTAACAAAACAGCCCCGGCCACCAAGGCCCCGGCTAATATTATCGCCAAGGCGATCGCGTAAGAGCCTTTGTTCGAGTCTTGATATTTTTTCATTTCCATACGATAAATAAAGATTTTATTTAATACTTATGACTTAAAGATATCATATCCGATGAAGAAAAAAAAGCTCCTTTAAAGTTCATATTTATATTAACTTTGTCCGAGTGGTCGATCAGTTCGTTCGATCTTTTAGGGGTGGTTTTTTGATATGATCAGAGTTGTTTGCTAAGATGCTCAAATCGGGTTTTTGTTTTGGATTTTTGGGGTAGCTATTATTTAAATTGATTTATGGATACAAGAGAGCTGTTGGAATTCGTTTCGATGGAAAATAAAAGGTTGAGGGAGCTATATTATAATTACTCAGACCAAGAAAAAATAATTTTAGCTCATACGGTAAAATTGTCCGAAGAGCTGGGTGAGTTATGTGACGAGGTGTTGTGTTTTAATAAAAATCAAAGAAAAGCCAAGATCAAAGACGGTGACAGGTTTGAAAATCTGGCTGAAGAATTTGCCGATGTTTTGATCGCCACTTTAATTTTGGCCGATGAAATGAATGTTGAAGTTGAAGAGGGTTTAAGAAAGAAAATCGCAAAGATCAATAAACGTTACGAGAATGAGTAACACATAAAGCGCCTTTAGTGTAAGGAATTATTTTAGGGGATGTTTCGAGAAAAGCCAGAAGTGTATTCTAAGTGAGGTCGTGACTCGGCAGTTTGCCTTGCTTGTTGTAATTTTTCAGGCCAATTCAGTAGATGGGCTGTCAAATTTTTAATACCATATTGTCTTTGTTCTGTGATAAGGTTTATCATTCGGAGATTTAACTTGACCCTTAAACCAGAATATTCCGTCAACTTTCGCGGCGTTGGCTTGCGGAAATCTTTCTTTTATAATTTCAGTAGCAAGTTCTATTGCCCAAATAGTGTTTGCCCGGATCTCTATTTCTTCATCACTGCCGGCCGGGATCTCTATTTGGTTATCGATTTTATTGGCAAGCTCATCTGTGTATTCCAGGATCCCAAATTTTCGAAGTAATTGAGGGACTTTGTAATCGGCAAAGGCGGTTATTTTGCTGTGGCCACTAAGCGGAACAGAGATCAACTTAAATTTTGAGAGATCGAATAAATGAGCCGGCACGAGTTGCGCGCGTTTGTAAAATTTCACTTCCTGGCCTTGATAATCGGCAACATCGTTGAAAATCTCAGGAAGATCTTTTGCTAAGAGTTCGACTATATTTTCCGCCTTGCCGCTTGCTTCTTCAATGATATTTTTAAAGATGCCGTCATATTTTTCTAGCAGATCTTTTCCCAGTTGGCGCAGTAAGTTCAGCCGTTCTCGGAAAAGTGGAATTTCCGTATTGCCTTTTAGGATTTTTGTTAGATCTTTTTCCGGCAGATTCGCTAAGTATTGTGGATCAAGCAAGTTAAAGCCGTTTTCAATCGCATTTTTAACGGCACGCAACATCCCTGAGCTTCCGTCATAAAGATCTCCATTTATTGTAATGGTCCATTTTGGTTTGCCCCAATAGCAGAAATTTATAGAGTTGTAAACAAAAACTAAAGCTATTTGCTCTTCTTCTGTTGCGGTTTTCGGTAATACTGTTTCCGGGCTAAATTCTGAATTATCGAGTTCTTTACCGGTGAGACCTTTTGAGAAGTCCGAGATCGCTCGATCGTTTATCCGGACGAATTTCGATCTTTCCATGACCGGTTTTACTGAATTTAAAACAGAGATCATAAATTAAATGATTTTCAATTCTTTTAACCATTCAAGCCAAACTGGTTCTAATCCGGGATCTTTTATCCAGTCGTCTTCCGGGGTGTCGCCGGTTAGATATTTTTGGGTCTTTTGGGCGAGGATCCTTAGCTGACCGTTGTCGAACCAATCGGCTTGTTTTGTTTCTTCAGTGCTTCTTTTTATTTTACCAACAGCGTTAATTTTGTAGATTTTCCAATAATGCCAGTTTCCACCTACTCGCCGGCAAGGATTATCTTTCCGGCCTTCGGTTAGAAGTTCTATGTTTTCCGTTGTCAGGCCAACTTCCTCTTGTAACTCTCGTTCGGTCGCCGCCTCAAAAGAGTAGTCTCTGTCTACGTGTCCAGCCGGAGGCGCAAAACCAAACGGCGGCCTCTTTCTCTCGATCAGTAAAAGTTTATTGTCCCGCCATACGATCATTCCAACACTCTTATTGTCGCATAGCTTTGACATGATTTTAATTCAACTTCCTGATCGATTCTTTTAGTGGGAAAATTATTTCTTTAATATAGAGTCGAGCTTCGTCACCGTGGAAAATGAAAACGGATTTCCTCGAAGGAATTAATCACTTTTGGTGGACCTGAGGAGACTTGAACTCCTGACCCCTCGCATGCCATGCGAGTGCTCTACCAGCTGAGCTACAGGCCCGTATCTGATCTTTTATGTTTTGATCAAAATCCTTGCGGGAAAAAGTCAAAAATTTATCTTTTCCCAGATTGTAAATTTAACATATATTTGCTATCTTGAAAAGTGCTTATTAATAATTTAGATGATTAAAATTATGTTTCAAAAATTTTTATTGCGGAGGATGTTAAAACAGCAAGGGGTACCGGAAGAGCAGGGGGAGAAGATAATTAAATTGGCAGAAAACAATCCCGAGTTATTTAAAAAGATGGCTGAAGAAATAAAAGTTAAAACAAAGGAGGGCAAAAGCCAACAAGCGGCGGCCATGGAAGTTATGCAGAAGTATCAAGCGGAACTCAAAACAGCCTGGGAGGACGGGCAGTAAAATCTTTTAGAGTTCTCGAGATAAGATCGATGACTAAGTTGGCGGAATGCTGTTACTGGTCATCGATCTGTCTTTGTATTTGTAAATGTCCTGTGAAGGTGGTCGGAGTAAAAATTTAGAGGTTCGAGGAGTCGGTCTTATTTGATCGTTTTTTCCGACAAGGGCCAGGTGTGGATCGGAGATCGTTTTGATTTAAGTTTTGAGTAGTCGGAATTTTGTTGCTTTAATGATCAAGTTTATTTTAGATATCTAGCTTAATGATGAAGAGAGGTGCTAATGTAAAATATCTTTTTATTGGACTAGTAATTGTTGCCGGTCTTTTTGGGAGTGTTTTTTTGTGGGAACGGCAGTTTTGGTTCATTCAGGAAGTACAGCAACAAAGAGCTCAAAGGGAAATGGCCGAAAATATCTCGAAGTTCTTTCAGCAAAGAATAGAGATGTCAGAAAAACTAGAAGAAGATAAAGAAGACATTGATCTGTTTAAATATTTGGAGGTGATGGATAGTTGCGGGCCGTATTTTGAGGAAGAGTGCCTTTATGTTCGGGCCGGCCCAGAAATGGATGAGTCGGTTGTTGTAAGATTGCGGAACGGTCAGGTCCTTAAGATCGGCAAGAGGCTGGAGCGTGATGATGAGGTTTGGTATAAAGTGGAATTTGATGAATGGTTGCTTTACCCGGAACGCCTGCGGGGGGATTGGTATGTCTCGGGTGATGGGGTTCGAACTTTCTGGGACAGGGGTCCAAAAGTGGAGCATGAAAATTTCTCAAAAGAGAATAACAAGCGGATCGAAGTGAATTTAAGCGAGCAAAGATTATATGCCTATGAAGGTGATGAGTTATTCATGAGCGGGAAAATTTCCGGCGGTCTGGCTTCAACTCCGACTCCGAGGGGGGAGTTTAGAGTGTTTAAAAAAACCCCGACTCGTTATATGCAAGGACCGATCCCGGGAGTAACCAGTAGGTATTGGGATTTCCCCGGAGTGCCCTGGAATTTGTATTTTACCTATCAGGGTGCGATCATCCATGGCACTTACTGGCATGATAATTTCGGTATTCCTCAATCGGCTGGTTGCGTTAATATGTCCACCGATCAGGCTAAAGAGTTGTACCACTGGGCTCCGTTGGGAACGAAAGTGACGGTTTTTTATTGAGTCAGAAGATCTTTAAAACCGGCTTAGTTTTGGGTCTTTTGACGAAAGAGAAAGTAATAGGTAGTATTTTGTGTGCATTTGAATAGTTTTATTGGACGCAGCTTGATAGTTAAAATTGCAATATTAAAAAAAAGTATGTCTTCTCTTAAAATAGGAATAGTCGGGTTGCCGAATGTTGGCAAGTCAACATTGTTTAATTCTCTGACGCTCAAACAAGTGCCGGCCGAGAATTATCCTTTTTGCACGATTGACCCGGCGGTCGGTATCGTAGCGGTACCGGATGAGCGTCTGAATAAATTAGCCGAACTTTCTCGGTCAAAAAAGATCATACCGGCGGCGATCGAATTTGTTGATATTGCCGGCTTGGTTCAAGGGGCTTCGAGCGGTGAAGGTCTGGGGAATCAGTTCTTATCTCACATTCGAGAGGTTGATGCCATCGCACAGGTGATCCGAGTTTTTGAGGATAAAAATATCACTCATGTTTCGGGGCGAATTGAACCCAAAAGTGATGCGGAGGTAATTAATTTGGAATTAATTTTGGCGGACTTGCAAACCGTGACCAAACGTTTGGGGAATATTGTCCGGGAAGTTAAAAGAGGTGATAAGGAGGCGGTTTTCGAGAAGACTGTTCTGGATAAATTTATCCAACAGCTGGAGTCCGGCGGGCCGATATCTCAATTGCAGTTAACGGAAGATGAGAGGAGAGTAACCAAAGGATTGAATTTATTGTCGGCCAAACCGATCTTATATGTTTTAAATAAAAAAGCCGGCGAATCAGTGGCGGAGATAAATTCTTTGTTGTCGATGATCAAAGAACACGGTTCGAATTATGTTTATGTTGATGCCGGGATCGAACATGAGTTGTCGCAGTTGACCAAAGAAGACCGGGATAATTTCAGGTCGGAGTTGGGGGTGGAAGATAACGGGGTCAACGATCTGATCAAGACCGCATACGATCTTTTGGGTTTGATAACATACTTTACCACCGGGGAAGAGGAGTCGCGGGCTTGGACAGTCAAAGCCGGCTCCACCGCACCACAGGCGGGCCGGGCAATCCACGGGGATTTTTGCGAAAAGTTCATTAAGGCTGATGTGATCGCTTACGATCAATTGTTAAATGTCGGTTCCTTGGCGGCGGTTAGGGAAAAGGGGTTGCTCAGAACCGAAGGAAAGGAGTATGTCGTTCGGGATGGAGATGTGATCGAATTTAAGATCTAGATCTGTTCTTCGGAGTTGATCGAGCGGGGGAATATCATACTAGGCAGATTGATCTTTTTATGTTTTAATTAATAGTATAACAGTAGTTGCATTTTGATAAATCTAAGCTGAGTATGAAACCTTACGATCATCAACGAATAGAAAAGAAGTGGCAGCGTCAGTGGGCCGCGGATAAGATCTATCAGACAAAGGAAAGATCACAAAAACCAAAATTTTATTGTTTAGATATGTTCCCGTACCCTTCGGGTGAAGGTTTGCATGTTGGTCATCCCCGGGGGTACATTGCCACTGACATTATCTCTCGTTATCAGAGAATGAAAGGCAAAAACGTGCTTCATCCGATGGGCTGGGATGCTTTTGGTTTGCCGGCAGAAAATTATGCTCTTAAGAATAAGGTCCATCCTTCCCAGGCGGTAAAAAAGAATGTTAAAAATTACAAACGACAGTTGTCGATGCTCGGTTTTGATTATGACTGGTCAAGAGAAATAAATACCACCGATCCGGAGTATTATAAATGGACTCAATGGATATTTTTGCAATTATATAAAGCCGGGCTGGCCTATGAATCTTATGAGCCCATAAATTGGTGTCCGTCGTGTCAAACCGGATTAGCTAATGAGGACCTTGAAGACGGCCGGTGTGAAAGATGTAACTCGGAGATAGAAAAAAAACCAATGCGCCAGTGGGTACTGAAGATCACTGATTACGCGGAAAGATTACTGAATGATCTTGATGGATTGGATTGGCCGGAATCGATCAAAGAAGCTCAAAGAAATTGGATCGGAAAAAGCGAAGGGGCGGAGATAGATTTTCCGTTAACCGGGGAAAAGCGGCATTATGTTTTATTACATGGTTACAAAAGCTCTCCCGAGAAAAATTTTTTTCCTTGGTTGGCTGAGGAGCTAAAAAGGCAAGGTCATACGGTTGAGGTACCGACTTTACCGGATCCGGATGAACCTGATGTCCATACCCAGAGAGATCATGTTCTGGAAAGTTGTCATTTTGACGAAAAAACCGTATTGCTGGGACATAGTTTGGGCAGTGTGGTGGCATTAAAAGTCCTTGAAGAATTAGATCGACCGATCGAAAAATTGATCCTGGTGGCCGGATTTTCTGAGCCGAATTTTAAAGACAAGAAAAGATCTTTTGAAGAGAAATTCGATTGGCAGTTTGATTTTGAGAAAATAAAAAGTTCAGTCCGGGAAGTTTCCATTTTAAGGGATGAAAAAGATACGGCGGTGCCGGCTGAAAGAGCCGAGACCTTAAAAAAACACCTAGCCGGAGAGATTTTTGATTTCAAGGCGGAAAAGCCGCATGTAATCGGATCAGTCGAACCGATGGTTTTGGAGGCCTGTCGGGATAAGATCAAGGTGTTTACCACCCGGCCTGACACTTTGGGCGGGGTTACTTATATGGTCCTAGCCCCTGAGCATCAGTTGTTGAAGAACAAAAGGGCCGATATCGAAAATTGGTCCGAAGTTGAAAAATATATTTTGGAAGCTCAAAAGCGTTCAGAGATCGAGCGGGTGGCCGAGGGTCGGGTTAAGACCGGGGTCAGGTTGAAGGGCTTGAAGGCCGTAAATCCGTTCAGTGGTGAGGAGTTGCCGGTGTTTGTGGCAGATTTTGTTCTGTCTCATTACGGCACCGGAGCTATAATGTCGGTCCCGGCTCATGACCAAAGGGACCTTGAATTTGCCCGGAAGTATCAGTTGCCGATAAAGCCGGTCATTTTAAAACCGGAAGAATTTAGTCGCAGTTATGTGATGGGGGTTGAGAAGGAGGAGCTTGAAAAGCTGGGGGTAGAGATCACAAGGGAATCAAAAGACGGAGAGTATGAAGTTTTCATTCCCAAGAATCGGTTGGTTGATTATCAAAAAATGATCCGAACAAAAATTAAACCGGGTTACTGGAATGAATTTAGTACTGATCGAGGATTTTATTTTATTTTTAAGCATAAAAACGGGCAAATAGAAGAACAACTTCTAACTGATGAAAGTAATGGCCGTATCGATCAGCTGACAAAAGATCTAAACGGACAAGGGTCGGAAATTGATCCGAGAAATATTTATTCCTGGTTGGCAGAAAATGAGTTTTACCGGGATCTGTTGATCCACGAAGAGCCGGGGGTGTTAGTTAATTCTGGAGATCTCTCAGGCCTTGGGAGCGAGGAGGCTAAAAAACAGATCATTGCTCGGTTTGGAAATAAACTGGTTACTTATAAATTACGGGACTGGGTTTTCTCTCGGCAAAGATATTGGGGGGAACCGATCCCGGTTATTCATTGTCGTGAGTGCGGAGTGGTGCCGGTGCCGGAAAAAGATCTTCCGGTGAAGTTGCCAAAAGTGAAAAGTTACGAACCGACCGGTACCGGTGAATCACCTTTGGCCAATATTGCTTCATGGGTCAATACCGCCTGTCCGAAATGCGGGCGAAAATCAAAACGGGAAACGAATACCATGCCTCAGTGGGCCGGTTCATCTTGGTACTACTTGCGATTTATCGATCCGGATAACGACCGGTCCTTGGTGAAAAAAACCAAAGCTCAAAAGTGGTTGCCGGTAGATATGTATATAGGCGGTACTGAGCATGCCACTCGCCATTTGATATATGCTCGTTTTTGGCATAAGTTCTTGTATGATCAAGGGTTTGTGTCTACACCGGAACCTTTTGCCAGGATCGGAAAGAATCTTGGTTTGATCCTGGGAGAAGATGGTCGAAAGATGAGTAAGCGTTGGGGGAATGTGATCAATCCGGATGAGGTGGTAAGTAATTACGGGGCAGATACCTTGCGAGTGTATGAAATGTTCATGGGTCCTTTTGAGTCTGAGATAGCTTGGAGTACTAAAAATATGATCGGCTCTCGGAGGTTCTTGGAGAAGGTGTGGCGTCTGAGTGAGAAAGTCGGTCTCAAAGGGGAATTGTCGCCCGATGCTAGAAGAGTATTACATCAAAGTATGAAAAAAGTTGAAGCGGATATTAATTCTTTTTCATTCAATACAGCTGTGTCAACCTTAATGTCTTTGGTTAATGTTTGGGATAAAGAGGAGAAGATACCGGTAAACGATTACCTTCGCTTTTTACAGATACTGTCCCCGATCGCACCTCATATCACGGAAGAATTGTGGCAACAATTCAAGCCGAGCACCTCCGTCCACACTTCGAAGTGGCCTGAATTTGATCCGGATCAATTACAAGCCGAAGAGGTTAACGTGGTCGTGCAAGTTAATGGTCGGGTCAGAGGTCAGTTGGTCTGTGATCGGGGGTTAGACAAGGAAGCGGTTGTAAATCGGGTATATGAAAAAGAAGAGCTATTGTCTTGGGTAAAAGGAAAAACAATAAACAAGATCATTTATGTTCCGGATCGTTTAATTAATTTTGTGATCAAGTAATTATCCTTGACCTTTTAGAGATAAAGTGTTAAAAAAGAGTAACTTTGTGAAATTATCATGTCTAAACAATCACCAATAATCTTATCTTTTAAACCGAAGGAAGCAACCAGTTTACTTTTGGATGTTTTGTCGGATCGGGCTCGAGATATAGTAGTTAAAAGATATGGTTTAGGTGGCAAGGCTTCGCGGGAAACTTTAGAGACCATCGGAAAAGAGTATAATATTACTCGCGAAAGAGTGCGGCAGATAGAAAATTTTGCCTTGCGAACTATAAAAAAATCGCCGGTTTATGGAGAGTTTGGTCATTATTTTGATGAATTGAAGACCTTAATGGAAAGTTATGGCGGGATAGTTCATGAGAGGTCTTTTTTGGAATCGGTTGTCAAGGATAAAAGTGGACAGAATCACATACATTTTTTGTTGGTGGTAGCCGAAGCTTTTATAAAAATTAAAGAGGATAACGATTTTCACCATCGCTGGACCGTTAATCCCGATATGGCCGAAAGAGTTCAGCAGTCAATACGAAACTTATGTTCTGATTTTAGTCGTGATGATCTGGTGGCCGAGGATGTAGTAGTTGAAAAGCTTATCGGTGAATTGAGGGATGTCTTGGAAACCGCCGGCAATCGTCAGATGGACTTGGCAAGGAATTTGTTGGCTATTTCAAAGCAGTTAACCAGGAATCCTTTGGGGGAGTGGGGGTTGGCTGATTCTCCAAATGTTAAAATGCGCGGGATCAGGGATTATGCCTATCTGGTGTTAAGGCACCACGGGTCGCCTATGCATTTCCGGGAGGTGGCCAAGAGAATTAACGAGTTGTTCGGGCGGAAGGCTCACTCAGCCACTTGCCACAATGAATTGATAAAAGATGAACGTTTTGTTTTGGTCGGACGCGGTTTGTATGCTCTGACTGAGTGGGGTTATTCGCAGGGTGTTGTGTTGGATGTTGTAAAAAATATACTGCTCAGACACGGACCTTTAACCAAAGAAGAGATCATCAAACAGGTTCTTAAAGAACGTTACGTAAAAGAGAATACTATTTTGGTTAATTTACAGAATGACCAAATTTTTGGCCGAAATGAATTTGGTCAATATTTTGTGGTTAAATAATTTGGTGATACAAATTACCTCGAAATTTTTATTGTTTGGATGGTTTGAGGAGTGGTTTTTGTTTTGAAATATTGAATTTGATCATTTCGGTCAGTTGCTGACAATTAGTTAGTTTTTCGGTATGATGGTCTTTATGTTAAGTAATCTAATTATATGATTTTTTTTGGGGATTTTGCTCAAGCTGTCGGAGTATGGGTATTTGGCTTGGTTTATTTGGTGGCGCCGTTTTTTTTGTTCATTATTGCCTGGCATTTATGGGTTAAGTATGTTCAACTGTGTAATATAAAAAAGCAGGAATGGGTTTTGTTGGATATTAAAATACCAAAAAACCTATCCAGATCGCCGGAGGCTATGGAGGTGGTCTTGAGTACGTTCCATCAGCCGGGCGATGGTACTTTTTTTAAGCGTTATTGGCACGGTGCGGTTCAAACTTGGTTTTCTTTGGAGATAGCTTCTTTAGCCGGGGAGGTCCATTTTTATATTTATACTCAAAAATTCTTTAAAAATCTCATCGAGTCTCGGATCTATTCCGAGTACCCCATGGTTGAGATATACGAAGTGGATGATTATGCCTGGAGCTTTCCTTATGGCCAGTCTGATTCTGATTGGGATCTCTGGGGGTGTCATTTTAAATTAGAGAAACCCGATCCATACCCGATAAAAACCTATGTTGATTATAATCTAGGTTCCCGGGACGGAGTAAAAGAAGAAGAGAAGATCGACCCGATCGCTCCTATGCTGGAAACCATGGGTTCCATTGGTCCCGGCGAGCAGTTATGGTTTCAGATGATTATTCGGGCGGCTAAAAAGCGTTTCAAGAAAAAAAATAAGTGGTTTGAAAAGGCTGACTGGAAAGAGGAGGGTCAGAATTTATTAAAAAGCCTGTTAAAACGTGATCTGGGTAAAGATGCTTCTCCATCAGAGACGAATCTGTCTTCCGGGGAAAAGCTGGTGGCCGAAGCGGTGGAGCGAAATATATCCAAATTAGGTTTTGATTGTGGTATTCGTGGTATGTATTTGGCCAAAAAAGACAATTTTGATCAATCAAATGTCGTGGCTCTGATCAGTATGTTAAAACAATTTAACTCTCTTAATCTTAATGGTTTTAAGCCGGCCAATACCACCTCTCTTAAATACTCTTGGCAGGATTGGAAAAATTGGCGGCTGAATAAGATAAAGTGGGGAATGTATGATGCCTATCGTCGAAGAGAGTATTTCAATCCTCCTTACCAGTATACACCGATCACTTTAAATACCGAGGAATTGGCTACCATATATCATTTTCCCGGGGAAGTGATACAGACTCCCACTTTAAGCCGGATCGCATCCAAGCGAGGAGAGCCACCGGTTAATTTACCAATTTAGTTAAATTTATTTATGTTCAAAAATGAAGCAAGTGAAAGATATGATGCTCGAAAAAAGAAAGTTTTGAATTCCGTTTTAGTTTTGATCGGGGTTGGGTTTTTATTGTTACTTGCGGGGTATCAATTGTACTTGGCTTCACCGGGGGAAGAAAAAGCTAAGATGGTTCGGATCCGGTCAGGTATGAATTTAGAAGAGATCACCGAACTGTTAGCCGAAGAAGGGGTGGTTAGATCAGCTCGAGTCACCGAGGTTCTGGCTCGATTGCGGGGAGTTGGAACTCAGATAGAAGCCGGGGATTACTTTTTCTCGGAACCGATCTCGGCTTGGGAAGTGACTTCCCGTTTATTGGAGAGTGAAAAGGGTATTGATTTGGTAAGGGTAACTTTACCGGAAGGGCTGACCGCCAACCAAAAAGCCCATTTGATCAGTTCTCGATTGCCGGAAGTCGATCGGTCGCTTTTGGCCCAAAAGGGGCAAAAATATGAAGGCTATCTGTTTCCGGATACCTATTATTTCTCGCCGTTTAGTGATGAAGCGGAAATTTTGGAAATAATGCTTGATAATTTTAAAAATCGGATCGAGCCCTTAGAAGAGGAAATAGAAAGATCAGAGCGCACCTTAGAAGAGATCGTAATTATGGCCTCTATGCTGGAATTAGAAGCTCGGACCACTGAGTCCCGAAGAATGATCTCCGGGCTTCTTTGGAAGCGACTGGATGACGGAATGTTGTTGCAGGTAGATGCCGTATTTCCTTATATTATCGGGAAGAATACGTTCGAGGTAACTCTGGAAGATCTTCGGTATGACTCTCCGTATAACACTTACCGCTATCCGGGCTTACCGGCCGGGGCGATTGCCAATCCCGGCTTGGATTCGATTAAGGCTGCCCTTCGACCGATCGAGTCCCCTTACTGGTATTATTTATCGGATATGGAAGGCAATATGCATTACACGATCACTCACGAAGATCACGTTCGGAATAAGCACAAATATCTTCGTTAGCTGAATTTGGTTCCGAGGAGATTTTTTGTTAATATGTTAGCTTATGAAAAAGAATCCTTTGGTGTTTATAGATGTTGAAACTACCGGGTTTGACCCCGGGCAACACGAGATCATTGAGATCGGGGGAGTGTTGGTAAAACAGGAATTTTCTCCCGGTCAGGGTATGGTTTTTTCGGAGTTGGGTGAATTTGAGTACAAGATAAAGCCGGAAAAAATCGAGACGGCTGAACCGCAAGCTCTTCAGGTCAATGGTTATAATGAGGTTGAATGGATGTTTGCTCCGGAATTGAAACAGGTAATGACGGAAGTGGCGAATAAAACGGCCGGGGCCACTTTGGTTGCTCATAATTTGTGTTTCGATCAGGCTTTTATTTCGGCGGCTTTTTCAAGGTCCGGGGTAGAGAGTAGGATGCATTACGCAAAGTTGGATACCATCTCTATTGCTTATGCTAAATTGTTGAATGATCAATCAGTTGAAAAGTTTTCCCTTAGAGCTTTAGCTGACCATTTCGGGATAGAGAATGAAAAAGCTCACACTGCTTTGGCAGATGCCCGAGTAACTTTTGAGGTGTTTAAAAAATTAACAGCGATTTAGGAAGTTAAAAGTGATGGTCATTAAATCACTTCAACGATCTTTGTGTTTCTTGAAGGTCTCTCTTTGAGCGAGTATTGATTGTTAGGGTGGCGCTTGGCGGATTTAAGGTTGAATAATTTTTTTGGTAAGTAATGATCTAAAAGGGAAGGCGATTGACTATGATCAAGGGAAGCAAAATGGCAAAAAAAAGAAAGAGAGTATGTGTCGGTTTGTCCGGAGGCGTTGATTCTTCGGTAACTGCCGCTTTGTTGATCCAGGCCGGGTATGATGTGATCGGTGTTTTTATTCGTGGTTGGGAGCCACCGGAGGAAGTCGTGGGCCGGGTGTGTACCTGGCGTGAAGATCGACGAGAGGCTATGAGAGTGGCTTCTTTACTGGGAATCCCTTTTTTTACCTTAGACCTGTCTTGCCAGTATAAACAAGAAGTGGTTGACAATATGATCGCAGAATATCGATCCGGTCGTACTCCTAATCCGGATGTCTTGTGTAATCAGAAGATCAAATTCGGTCATTTTTTGAATTGGTCCAGAGAGGTTGAGGCTGACCTTTTGGCCACCGGGCATTATGCCGAAATAAAGGACGGTAAACTATATCGCGGAGTTGACTTCGGCAAAGATCAAAGTTATTGGCTTTGGGCTATCGATCAAAGTGTTTTAAATAATTTAATTTTTCCATTGGGTGAATTAACGAAAGGTCAGGTGAGAGATTTGGCTCGAAAGTATAACTTGCCGACCGCCGGTAAGCCGGATAGTCAGGGTTTGTGTTTTCTGGGTAAGATAAATGTTCGGGATTTCCTGGCTCATTATATTGATATCGAACCCGGGCAGGTAAAGGATGAGTCCGGCCAAGTTATCGGTCATCATCAAGGGGTTTCTTTTTACACTATCGGGCAAAGGCACGGATTTCGGTTGAATAGAGCAGATGGTCCTTGGTACGTGATAAAAAAAGATATCTCAAATAATGTTTTGATCGTAAGTCAAAATTTTAAAGACCATAAGGAGGGTTGTGGCCAGGTGTATTTAAAAGATCTTAACTGGTTTGAAGTACCTGATCCGGAAAAGATCTACGGCGCTCAGGTCAGATATCGTTCCGTTCCGCGTTTGGGTAAATGGGATCCTTTGTCCGGTAGTTTTATTTTTAATTTCAAGCAACCTGATGTAACTTACGGTCAATCTTTGGTGGTTTACGATGGAGACCGGGTAATCGGCGGGGGGATCATGGATGAAAAATAAGTTAGCTTTTTTTTATTTTTAAAATCAGTTAAGATAAAAAAATGCGATCAAGTGAAATTAAAAAAAGGTTCTTAAATTTTTTTACAGCTCGAGGTCATGTTGTTTTACCGCCGGTCTCACTGTTGCCTCAGGACGATCCTTCAGTGTTGTTTACCACTGCCGGGATGCAACAGTTGACACCGTATTTGATGGGAGAACCTCATCCGGCCGGCCGACGCCTGGTAAATGTGCAAAAATGTTTACGGACGGTTGATATCGATGAAGTGGGTGATAAGACCCATAATACTTTTTTTCAGATGCTGGGTAACTGGTCGCTTGGTGACTATTTCAAGAAGGAAGCCATTGCTTGGAGTTATCGGTTTTTGACCTCTAAGACGGAGGGCTTGGGGTTGGATCCCGATCGTCTTTATGTGACGGTATTTTCCGGCGGGGCTCAGGTTCCGGCCGACACGGAGTCAGCTGGCATTTGGCAAGATCTCGGGATACCTAATGAACGAATATATTATTTATCCGATAATTGGTGGACTCCGGGTCCGGATGGTCCGGCCGGTCCGGACACGGAAATGTTCTACGACCTTACTGATGAGGGTCTGGATCTTAAATCAGTTGAGGAATTTAAAAAGGCGGATGCCAAACAGCAGGTGGTCGAGGTGTGGAACAATGTTTTTATGGAGTATGAGCAAAAAGGGGGAGTGATAAAAGACAAATTAATCCAACAAAATGTTGATACCGGAGCCGGTTTTGAACGCTTGGTGGCTGTAATGCAGGGCAAGACAAATGTTTTTGATACCGATCTTTTCCTTCCCTTGCGATCGAAGCTTGGTCAGTTTGTTTCAGTCCGTGATGACCGATCGGAGAGGATAATCGTGGATCATATCCGAGCCTCTGTTTTTTTGGTGGCCGACGGAGTCAGGCCTTCCAATACCGAGCAGGGGTATATTTTACGAAGACTTTTACGTCGAGCAATTCGCTTTGGTTATGGTTTGGGTATTGGGTCTGAGGCGTGGTCTGAATTGATCGAGACAGTAATAAAGCAATACGGTGAGGATTATCCTGAATTACCGGAAGGAAGAAATGAGATTTTGCGGGTTATTTTAGAAGAGGAAGGTAAATTCCAGGAAACTTTAGCCAAAGGCTTAAAAGAGTTTGAAAAACAAGTTTCCGGAAGTATTGATGGGCCGACTGCTTTTAAACTTTTTTCAACCTACGGATTTCCTTGGGAAATGATAAAAGAACTAGCCCATGAGAGAGGGGTGGAAGTGGCACCGGATGAAGATTTCCGGGCGGCTTTGGCTGAGCATCAAAAAAAATCCCGAACCGGATCAGAGAAACGTTTTGCCGGGGGGTTGGCGTCCCAGGAGGAGCAGGCCGTGAAATACCACACCGCCACGCATTTATTGCACCAGGCCTTGATCGATGTTTTGGGAGAGCATGTGACCCAAAAAGGCAGTCATATTACCGGTGAGAGGTTGAGATTTGATTTTTCTCACTCGGAAAAATTGACCGCGACGGAAAAGGAGGCTCTGGAAAAAAAGGTTAATGAGAAGATCTTGGCTGATCTGCCGGTGAGAAAAGTAACCCTGTCGCGTCAAGAGGCTGAGGAAACCGGAGCTAAAAGGTTTTTTCAGGAAAAATACGGAGATGAAGTTACAGTTTACTATATAGGCGATTCTCTGGCTGATGCTTATTCAAAAGAATTTTGTGGCGGTCCGCACGTTGATCGTACCGGGGTGCTGGGTAAGTTCAAGATCGCAAAAGAAGAATCGGTGGCCGCCGGGATCAGGCGGATCAAGGCAAGGTTGGAATAGGACTTTTTGAAGTTGAGGCTCGTTTGTGATGTGATATAATAAAGTTAAATGAAACTTGACTGGTTAATATCAAAAAATAAACATCGCGGTCCGTTTGTGGTCATTGATATCGGAAGCGCTAGCGTTGGCGGGGCTTTAATTTATCCGAAAAACAGTTCAGATAAAACCAGTTTAGTAATGACCGATGCTTGCCGATTTCCGGTCAAACTGGTCAAAGAACTTTCTCTCCAGATCTTCATCAAAAGTTTAAGCGAATCTTTAAATAAGGTCGTAAATAAAATTCAGGCTTCGGATAATTACTCCCAACCTCAGGCGGTGTTTGTTTTTTTACCTTCGATTTTTGTTGTCAGTCGAACTAGGGTGATAAATCATCAAAGTCCTGGTCGTGATTTTTCGGTGAACAGGAAATTGGTTAAAAAATTGGTCGACGGATCAAAAAAGGAATTTCAAGATAAATGGCCCAAGTTGTTTCCGGCCGTGATCGATGATCAGACTGTCGAGTTAGATGACACCGTATTAGAGGTTAGGCTTAATGGTTATAAAATAAATAATCCCATCAATAAACAAGCAAACCAATTATCGCTTACTCATTATTACAGTTTGACCTCGGAAGCCATAAAGAAAAAGTTTAATGATCAGATGTTGCTTTGGCCTGATAATGCGATCGAGTATCATTCTTTTGGTCTGGCGTATTATCGCGTCATGCAGTATTTAAATCCCGAGGAGCAGGATGTGATATTGATGGACGTTACCGGTGAGTTGTCGGATCTATATCTGGTTCGGGGCGGTCTTTTGCTGAATAATTCATCATTTCCAATAGGTAAGAATTGTATTTTAAGGCGGTTGGCTGAGTGTTTGAATACCACCGGGGCTGAGGTTTACTCGACTCTTACTCTTTTCAAGCAAGGTAAATTAGAAAAACGCAGTTATGAAAAGATCGAAAAAGCTCTGGAAGGGGTGAGAAAAGAGTGGCTTGCGGGTTTGGTGGAAACGCTGGAGATACTCCAGGGTCATTATTTATTGCCGGAAAAATTAATGATCATGGGTGATGATATTGTGTGCCAGATTTTCACCGATTGGCTTAACCGGGAACCATTAGAAAAATTCACCCTGTCTCACCAATCGATAGAAGCTCAGTATGTTAAACCCCGGTTATTCTCTGATCATTATCTATCCGGGTCGCATCGTGATGAAATGCCGACAGAAGATCCGTTTCTATTGACGGCCGGGTTGTTTTGTAAATATTGGATGTGATATAATTTGCAAGTGTTTAGATTATTATTTTGACAGAAATTAATCAATTATTTTGTGACTAACGATATAAAATCAAGGCGAAAAAGTTTGCGAGAAGTTTTGCCAAAAGAAAAATTCGATCAGTCGGCCAGCCGATTCAACAATGACCGTAACGGGAGATCGAATGGCGATAATGGTGGATTAGGGCAAGGGGGGAGACTGGCGGCTAAGCGGCGCTTTGTGCCTAAAGCCCTGCTCTGGTCTCTGGCGGGATTGTTGGTGATCTTTGGGGCCATCGCGGCCTCTACGGCGTTTGCTCGAATAGAAATTGACCTGGTCCCCAAGCAAGCGGTTATAAATCTTGAAGATGATCAAAATTGGCAGGCTCAGTCTTCACCGTCAACTCGGGAATTGGAGTTCGGCACGATCACCGACAGACTAACTGAAACCCGTCAGGTGGAGGCCAGCGGAGTGGAAAGCGTTAGTCGTCAAGCTCGAGGCGAGGTCACTATTTATAACGAATACTCTCAAGAGGCGATAACCTTGATCAATCAAACTCGATTTGCCGATCAAGAGGGTCGGGAGTATCGGATCCAGGAAGCTATTTCGTTGCCCGGGTATACCATGGAAGGGGGAGAGAAAGTCCCTGGAGAATTGACGGTGGAAGTCAGGGCGGATCAGCCCGGAGAAGAGTATAACATCGGGCCGTCTGATTTTGTGGTGCCGGGTTTGGAGGGAACCCAACAGTACGAGGAAATTTACGCAAAGTCCTCTGAACCTATGTCTGGTGGATTTGTGGGAGAGATAAGTCAGGTTGACGAAGAAGATCAAGAGAGGGTTTCGAAAGAACTGGAGGAGTCTCTGACCGAACAGGCAAGAACGGGAAACCAAATCGATGTTCCTCCGGGTTATGTCCTTTTTGATGACGCGATCATCTTTGATTTTGATTCGGAAGTTTTAACTAATCAGGCTGATCCCGGCCAGGCAAATATTAAAGGCGAGTTAGCGATAAAAGCAGTGATCTTTGATGAGAATAAGTTGGCAGAGTATCTGGCTCGAGAAGTTGTCCGAGACTATGATGATAGAAGTATTACATTAAAGAATGCAAATGAACTTGGTTTTAATTTGGTTGATTATTCGCCGAGTTTTAGGCAGTTGGAAAATATTGAGTTTAATTTAAGTGGTCAGGCTCATTTGATCTGGTTAATAGATGAGGATGACCTAAGATCGGATCTGGCGGGCAGACCGAAATCAGAGGCTAATGACATTATAGAAGAGTATTCAATCGAGCAAAGTCGCATTAGATCAACTCCTTTTTGGTTAAAAACCATACCGGATAATTCAGACAAAATAAAGGTTAATATCCATCTGTCAGAGTCGGCTTAAAATCGGCCCAAAGTTTGGTCTGGGCGTATTTTCAAGGTTGGTTTGACTTCTAGTGAAAATAAGTTTATAGTGTCTATAAGTAAGACTAAATGTTCCTTTTTGTTTTGCTTGGTGTGATTACAATTAAATTGACTTGACTAAGTATTAGGTATTTTGTTAAGATTAAAAACAGCGTGTCAAAATGAATAGAGGCGAAAGTGGCGAGAATCCATTAAATGAAAAAGATGGTGGGTTGGTTTCTGGTGTCGTAATTGAAGCTTTACCGAATACTCTGTTTAGAGTTAAGTTGGATGACACTGAAATACTGGCTTATTTGGCCGGAAAAATGAGATTACACCGAATTAAAGTTTTGGTGGGTGATAAGGTGAAAGTAAAACTTGACCCATACGGAGGAAAGGGTCGAATTGTTCGAAGACTGTAACAATGAATTTATTATGAAAGTAAAATCAACGATCAAAAAACGCTGTCCTCAGTGTAAAATGATAAAAAGACAAGGACGATTATATATTATTTGTAAAAGTAAGCCTCGTCATAAACAAAAACAGGCTTAAAATTTTATGCGTATAGCAGGTATTACAATTCCAGAAAATAAAAAGCTATTTGTAGGTTTAACCATCGTGTATGGTTTGGGCCAGTCAAAATCCCGAAAAATTTTAGAGCAAGCCGGGATAGAACCAGAGAGTAAGCCGAAAGATCTAACAGAAGAGCAAGAGAATAAATTACGTGAATTAGTTGAAGGAGAGAGGATCGAAGGAGATCTCAAGCGTTGGGTGGCCGGAAATATTAAGAGACTAAGAGAAATAAAATCTTATCGCGGTTGGCGTCATATTAAGGGTCTGCCGGGTCGAGGTCAGAGAACAAAGACCAATTCCAGAACTAGAAGAGGTAATGTTCGAAAGACCATGGGTTCGGGTAAGCGAAAAGTTGAAAAGAAATAATATATGGGTAAAAAGAGAATCGTAAAAAAAAGCGGAGATGTAAATGCTGGAGCCAAAGCTCGAATTACAAATCGGGTACCAAAAAAGAAATTGGATCATGGAGTGTTGCATGTTCGAGCAACTTATAACAATACCATGCTTCATTTGACAGATCCGGAAGGGAAGTCGGTTCTGAGTACTTCATCCGGGGCTCTGGGTTTTAAAGGGTCAAAAAAAGGAACACCTTTTGCGGCTAGCAAGGCCGGGGAATTAATGGCCGAGAAGGGTCTGCAGATGGGGTTAAGTGAGGTGATGGTGGTGGTTAAAGGGGTTGGAGCTGGACGGGAGTCAGCGATTCGGGCTTTTGTTAACAAGGGCATAGGTTTAACCTCGATCACTGATCGAACTCCGGTACCGTTTAACGGTCCTCGTCCACCCAAACCGAGAAGAGTTTAAGGAGTTAATTATTTTTTGAAATCATGAAAATTGGTCCTAAATACAAAATTTGTCGTCGCGTGGGAGATCGGGTGTTTGCAAAGTGCGAAACCACTAAATTTACAGTGTCCGGTATTCAACCAAAACAAAAAGGGAAAAAACGTCGTAAGCCTTTAAGTGAGTACGGTTCTCAGCTTTTGGAAAAGCAAAAAGCCCGTTATACATATGGCGTCTCTGAAAAGCAGTTCGTAAATTATGTCAAAAAAGCCAGACAGCAATCGAAAGTGAATCCGGCTGCAAAAATTTTTCAACAACTGGAAAGTCGTTTAGATAATGCGGTCTATCGTTCAGGCTTAGCGTCGACTCGTGGTTTAGCGAGGCAAATTGTCAGCCACGGCCATATAATGGTCAACGGGCGAAAGGTAACGATCCCGTCTTATCAGATCAAAGCTGATGATGTATTGAGTGTCCGGCCTCAGAGTCGGGACAAGGGGGTGTTTACCGGTCTAACCGAAAAATTAAAGGATACGACCTTGCCGGTCTGGTTGAGCTTGGGTGATAAAGAAGAGAAAATCAAGGTGCTGGCTTTACCGGAACCAAAAATAAAAGAAGATTCGACGATCAATTATCATTCGATCATCGAGTTTTATAGTCGTTAAAATTATTAACTAATGTTATCAGTTAATTTCGAAATTTAGCATGCCGGATTTTAATGTTATTTTACCTTCTCAGCCCAGAGTGATATCCGAGGATGAGTTTACTGGTGTTTATGAAGTAGAAGGTCTCTATCCCGGGTATGGTCATACTTTGGGTAATTCGTTGCGGAGGATCATTCTGTCTTCTTTGCCTGGCTATGCCGTGACGGCCATAAAAATTGAAGGGGTTAACCATGAGTTCTCGACTATCGAAGGCGTAAAGCAGGATGTTATAACGATCTTACTTAACTTAAAGAAGGTCAGGTTCAGAGTGATCGGGGATGAACCCCAGGTTGCAACTGTCGATGCGGTCGGACCGGGCGAGGTAACGGCCAAGGACTTAAAGCTCCCCGGAAATGTTGAAGTAGTGGATCCAGATCAGAAGATCGCAGATCTGGCTGACAAGCAGTCCAAATTAAAGATGGAGTTAAAGCTTGAGAAAGGCCTGGGTTATGTTCCGAAAGAGTTATTACAGCAAGACAAAATGGATGTCGGTATTATCGCCACTGATGCCACTTTTACTCCGATCAGGAGAGTGAGTTATGAAGTTGAGCATATGAGAGTCGGCAATCGCACCGATTTTAATCGGTTGAGAATCGCCCTTGAGACTAATGGTGAGATCACACCCAAGGAAGCGTTGACCAGATCGATTGATATAATGATCAGTCAATTAAAGGCGATCGTGGGGTTTAAGGAAAATGAACAAGAAAGCGAAGTAGACCAGGTAATTGAAGACTCGGAAGCTGACAAGGAAAAAGAAAAAAAAGATAAAGAAAGAGCTGAGGAAGCATTGAAGACCAGAGTAGAAGATATGGATCTGTCACCTCGAACTCTCAAATCATTACAAGCCGCCAGTATTAGGACCGCCGGAGGATTGGCCCGAAAAAAAGAGACGGATCTTTTGGCGCTGTCGGGCTTGGGAGAAAAAGGGGTTCAAGAGATAAAAAGGGCTTTGAGTAATTTGGGAATTGTGTTAAAGTAGTCGGGTGTAATTAGTATTAGGGCTATTAAAAGTTACCTTTATCATGAAACATCATAAAGTAAAACCGAAATTAGGAAGGGTCCGAAGTCAAAGAAAGGCTTTGCTTAGAACTTTGGCAGTGTCCCTGATCAGGCATGAAAGAATAGAGACGACCGAGGCTAAAGCCAAGGCCCTGAGGCCGTTTATTGAGAGACTGGTAACTTTAGCTCGTCGGAACGATCTGGCGGCACGACGTTTAGTGATATCACGATTAGGCACTAATGCTGATCTGGGCAAGTTGTTTGACCAGATCGCTCCCCGAATGAAGGATCGACCGGGGGGTTACACCAGGGTGGTAAAATTACCACCTCGAGCGGGAGATGCAGCTTGTAAGGCTATAATTGAGTTTGTGTAATATGACTGAACATACATTGGATGCAAAAGATATATCGTTAGGAAGGTTGGCCAGTCAGGCGGCTGGGTTGTTGCGTGGCAAGGACCGAGTTGATTTTAAGCGACATCAATTGCCGGAAATCTCGGTACGGATAATAAATGCTAACCAAGTAAAATTAACCGGGGATAAATGGCGACAGAAGGTCTATCGACACCATTCCGGCTATCCCGGCGGTCTAAAAGAAGAGCAAGCCCTGCATTTAAAAGACAGGCTCGGGGTTTCAGAATTGATCAGGAAATCGGTCTATGGTATGTTGCCGGACAATAGATTAAGAGATAAGGCGATAAAACGTCTAAAGATCGAAGAATAAGAAAATATATGACTACCACTAATAAAAGTAATGAACGTTATACAGAAGCTGTAGGTCGACGAAAGGAAGCCGTAGCAAGAGTTAGGATCAAGCCCGCCTCGAAAATGAGTTTTCTGGTAAATGACACAAAACTAGATGATTACTTTCCTTCACAGGAACTGATAGAGATCGCTCGAAAACCCTTTCTGACCTCCGGTTTAAGTGACGCCTTAGAGATAACTGTACAGGTTAGAGGAGGTGGATTTCGAGGGCAAGCGGATGCTGTCAGTTTGGGGTTAGCCAGGGCTTTGGTGGCCGATGATTCAGAGATGAAACCCAGATTAAAAGAAGAGAAATTGCTAACTCGGGATGCTCGGGTAAAAGAAAGAAAGAAATTTGGCTTAAAAAAGGCCAGAAAATCTCCTCAGTGGTCCAAGCGCTAAAACTCTACAAGAGATTCAACTTTCGGGAAGGTTGCGAATCGATTGTCAAAATTTCGGAGTGCGGTTATAATGAGGCAGCTAAAAGCGAGGGCTACCTCTCTTGTTTTAAGAAATTTGCTCTGGCCTGAGGTCTTAGTTTGACTAACTGGTTTAAGCTGGAATTAGTAAATTACGGAACCAAATTAGGCGTGGTTTTTATTGTTGTAGAAATTTAATAAATATGGTATAAATATATTATGGTAGATAGTTCCAATGAAGTAAATAATAAAGATCAAGAAAATAAAGCTGATAGTGATCAAAACTTTTCCGAGCAAGAAGAGTCCGAGCAAGAAGAGGACGGTCGGGAAATGAAAGTTGATCCGGATGAAGATAAAAAAAATCAAAGTGAGTTATTGACCGAATGTCAAAAAGACCGGGACAAGTTCTTGGCGGGCTGGCAGCGGGCTTTGGCTGATTATCGAAATTTACAAAAAAGCTTAGAGCAAGAAAAAAAACAAGCCAAAAATTCCGGCCGGGAAGAGGTGTTAGAAGAAGTGATCAGATTAGCTGACAGTTTTGATATGGCATTTGCCGACGAGGAAGCATGGCGGGCGGTTGATGAAAATTGGCGTCAAGGGGTAGAGCAAATATATGGTCAGTTGCAAGCTGTATTTAATTCTTATAATTTACGGAAAATAGTACCTGAAACCGGCGAAGAGTTTGATCCGTCGTGGCATGAGTCAGTTGATGTTGTGCAAATCGATGACAGTTCACAGGACGGAAAGGTCATAGCCGTTATAAAAAATGGTTACTGCCTGGAGGACAAAGTGATTCGGCCGGCTCAAGTCAGAGTAGGGGTTTTGAATAATTGATAATTAAAAAAATAAGTAGAGTTAAGAAATATGAGTAAAATAATAGGAATAGATCTGGGAACAACCAATTCGGCGGTAGCATACATTGAAGGGGGTCAACCTAAAATAATAGAGAACTCCGAGGGGGCCAGAACCACCCCTTCCACGGTAGCGATCTCTAAAGGAAATGAAAGATTAGTTGGCTTGTTGGCCAAACGGCAAGCTATCACTAATCCCCGGAACACCGTGACCGGGATCAAGCGTTTTATGGGTCATAAATATGATGATAAAGCGGTGCAACGGGATAAGAATAATGTGTCATTTGAGATCAGTAAAGCTGATGACGATAGCGTAAAGGTGAAAATGGGTGACAAGGATCATCGGCCGGAAGAGATCTCAGCTATGATCTTGCAAAAATTAAAGGCAGATGCTGAAGCTCAAATAGGTGGCAAGGTAACGGAAGCGGTGATCACTGTTCCGGCTTACTTTGATGATTCTCAAAGAAAAGCGACCAAAGATGCCGGGGAGATCGCCGGTTTTAATGTTCGCCGGATCATTAATGAGCCAACTGCGGCCGCTTTAGCCTATGGTCTGGGTAAGAACAAGAATGAGCAAGTTGTGGTTTATGATTTCGGGGGCGGAACATTTGACGTTTCGATCTTGGAGATCGGAAGTGGTGAAGAAGGGGAAAGTATCGAGGTCAAAGCTTCCGACGGAAACTCTCATATGGGGGGTGAGGATATCGATCAAAAGATAATTGAATGGATCGGGCAGGAGTATAAGAAGGAATCCGGAATTGATGTGACGAAAGATGAATTAGCCTTGCAACGATTAAAGGAAGCAGCTGAAAAAGCCAAACACGAGTTGTCGAATGTCTCGGAAAGCGAGATCAATATCCCGTTTATCACTTCAGATGAGTCAGGTCCCAAGCACTTGTTGCTCAAATTAACCCGAGCCAAGTTAGAGGAATTGGCCGAGGAGTATATTGATCAGTCGATCGAGATAACAAAAAATGCCGTCAAAGCTTCTGGTTATGATATTTCAGATATCGATGAGGTGATCTTGGTCGGTGGCCAAACCAGGATGCCGATAATTCAAAATCGAGTAAAAGAGCTTTTTGGCAAGGAGCCGAATCGAACCATTAACCCCGATGAGGTTGTTGCGATCGGAGCGGCAGTTCAAGGCGGGATTTTTGAGGGGGAAATGAAAGATGTGTTGCTTCTTGACGTTACTCCTTTGTCTTTGGGGATAGAAACCTTAGGCGGTGTGGCAACTAAAGTAATAGAAAAAAATACCACCATTCCGGCCTCTCGGGCTCAGACTTTTTCCACCGCGGCCGATAATCAGACCTCGGTTGAGATCCATATTGTCCAAGGGGAAAGGGAGATGGCGGCTGATAATAAGTCCTTGGGCAGATTCATTTTAGACGGGATCCCGCCGGCACCTCGGGGTGTGCCTCAGGTTGAGGTCACTTTCGATATTGATGCCAACGGTATTTTGTCGGTGAAAGCCAAAGAAAAGGCAAGCGGCAAAGAGCAGTCTATCAGAATAGAAGCTCAGTCCAGTTTATCAAAGGAGGATGTCGAGAAGATGAAACAAGAGGCCGAAGCTCATGCTGAAGAGGATAAAAAGAAACGGGAGTTGATCGATCTTAGAAATACCGCCGATCAAATGATCTACACGGCTCAAAAGTCGATCAAAGACGCCGGAGATAAAGTTACCCCGGAGGTCAAGCAAGAGGTTGAGGAAAAGATCAAGGCCCTGGAGGATGTTAAGGATAAAGAAGATCAAGATCAGATCAAAAAAGCCACTGAGGAGCTTTCCGGGGCCATGCAGAAGATCGGTCAAGCCATGGCTGATTCAGCCGAGTCAACCGAAAGTTCAAGTGAGGAAGATAAAGCTCAGGCCGAACAAACCGAAGAAAAAGTAAGAGACGCTGATTATCAGGAGGGAAATGACCAAAATCAGGAAGGGACTGGTCAGTCTGATGAGGAGACTGAAGAAAAGTAAGTATAATTAAACAATATAGCTACTACTAATTATGGCTAAAGATTATTATCAGATCCTGGGGGTAGATAAAAAGGCTTCGAAGGATGAGATAAAAAAAGCCTTTCGTAAATTGGCCCATAAATATCACCCTGACAAAAAAGGCGGTGACGAGGCTAAGTTCAAGGAAGTGAATGAAGCTTACGGAGTTCTGTCTGATGATCAGAAAAGATCAGAATATGATATGTATGGCAATGTCTTCTCCGGTCAACAGGGCTCCGGGGGAGGTCAAGGATTCGGGGGATTTGATCCATCCGGCTGGCAATCCGCCGGAGCGGGGATGGATTTCGATCTCGGGGATCTGTTCAATGAATTTTTTAGCGGTGCCGCCGGTCGGGAGAGAGGGGGGCGCCGAGTGAAAAGGGGTCGTGATATTTCGGTTGATATTCAGATCTCTTTTGAGGAATCGGTTTTTGGAGTTGAACGGAAGCTAAGACTCAATAAGGTTAGCGCCTGCGATGAGTGCCAGGGTTCAGGGGCGGCTCCTGACAGTAAAATGATAAAATGTGAGACTTGTGGCGGCCAAGGGCAGGTTAGGGAAACTAGGCGTTCATTTATCGGTTCTTTTAGTACTATTCGAGAGTGTTCAGCTTGCCTGGGTAAGGGTGAGACTCCGGAAAAAAGATGCCAAACTTGTCATGGCAATGGTGTTCGAAAAAAAGATGAAGAGATAAAAATATCAGTCCCGGCCGGGATTCAGGATGGTGAAATGATCCGAATGTCCGGTCAAGGTGAAGGGGTGCCTGGTGGAGTGGCCGGCGACCTCTACATTAAAGTACATGTCGAAAAACACCCGGTATTTCGTCGTCAAGGGTCTAATTTGGCCATGGATCTGGATATTAAACTATCCGACGCCCTTTTGGGTGCCGAGTATACTGTTGCTACTTTAGACGGTGATATCAAGGTTAAGATACCGCCACAAATTGATTTTGGGGAAATATTACGGGTTAAGGGTAAAGGAGTTCCGATAGAAGGAAAAAGTCGCGGCGATCTTCTGATAAAGGTGGTGATTAATATGCCTAAGAAATTATCGAAAAAAGCTAAGAAATTAATAGAAGATCTAAAGCAGGAAGGGTTGTAGATTATGACCCTGAAGTAATGTTGCTTTAAAGATGAAAAACCCTCTTGATGTGATCAAGAGGGTTTTTCTTTGCTTGTTGATTCGGGTCTAACGTGAGATAATCGAGTTGTTCAAGGTGTTTAATTCCGGCCTGGATGATATAATTTTAGAACTCGTTTGAGGTGTTAAAATTTGGACTTGGAGTAAATTATTTAAATATAATAACAATGAAAGATCGCTTTAATGGTATATGGTTTAAGATTGTAGTTTTTTGGTTTAATATTGTCTGGATTCTGGCTTATGTATTATGTCGGGCGGTATTTCGGACCTTGGGAAGGGTGGAGGTAGAATTTAAAAATAAATCGAACATTTCTTCTTGGCGGGCTCCCATGATCATAGTGTCTAATCATAAAGGGGTAATGGATTCCTGGATAATTTTTCAGGCTCTGCCTTTTTGGGTTTTTTATCGCTTATTGCCGGTTTGTCCTTACGCGGCTAAAAAATCCTCTTCCAGTAATAAAATATGTTGTTGGTTGGATAGAATCGGTTTGATCGACCTGGTTTATTTTATTTTTAACGTAGTAAAGATTGATCATCATTTGGCCTTTGACAAGAAGATCGCTCCTTTAGTCCGGGCTCTTAAGGACGGGCAGAGTATTTTTATGTTTCCTGAAGGGCGATTGAATTATGATTTTTTTGATATCGGGCTATTTAAAAAGGGGATGGTGGAATTACACCGCCAAACTACGGTTCCTATTTTACCTTGTGCTATTAAATACTATCGGCGAGGGTCGATCGGTTGGCGGATATCAGTTAGATTTGGTGAGCCGTTTCGTATCCCTGAGGAGATCATGGCCAAGGATGACCCGAAGATGATATATCTTCAAGGAACGTCTTTAGTCAGGAAAAAAATCAAACAGTTATATTATGATCATTGATCTTCAGGGAATCGTATTTCGTGATCTGGGACAAATAAAAAAGCAACTTGTGTTTTTCCGAGTTGGGATAATTGGCCAATGGTGTTATTATGGAGGTCTGTTGGAAGTTAATTTTGCGATGACTTGATCGATTAATGATAAAAAAGACATTTTTAACTTATTATTTTAAATATCTTTTTAAGTATCAGGGAGATGATCTTAGATTTAAGGTGGTTGAAACACAAAAGGAGAGAAAACCGGCCTTTGATGTAAGGGGTCGGGTTTACGGCCAGGAAGAAGGTTTTTTTGTTCAGAGCCCAAATAATAATATTTTGTGTGAAGATGAATTTGATAGATATTCTGTTTTGGGGCTGGCTTATCACGGATCGTTACCTATTGGTAGCGCTCGTTTGATTCTTGATTCTGGGCTAGGGCCACAAATCGAGAATTATTTTAATATTGATCCGATAGAGCATAGGGTGCGGCCTTTTGCGGGAGAAATCTCGAGATTCGGTGTTTTAAAAAACTATCGAGGAAAAATTTATAGACGTTTACCGTCGGTGGGTCTGTTGAGGCTTTTGTACTGTGAATCCGAGAGATTGGGTCTTGAGTATTGGTATATGTCTATGGGTCAAAAATTGCATAACTCTTTCCGTGAAATGGATTGTTTTTTTCGGGAGTTGAGGCAGTATGAATTAACCGATAAGCAAAAAGAAAAAAGGGCTTTGTTGGGAAATTACTGGAAAAAAGTCGATGCCAAACCTTATTATATTCCCTTGAAAGAAATTAGTTGGATTAAAAAAATAGTTTAATTTAAGTATGATGGATCTAGTATCGGCTTTTTTGTTACTGACGTCTTTGGCTTCATTTTTGCTTGGTTTTTTGGTTTTATTTGAAAACAGAAATTCTTATCTGAATAAATTATTTTTCTTACTTACGGTTTCGGCTGGAATATGGTCTTTAGGCTTATTTATTATTCACGGCCCGGTTATGCTCCCGGAAAGTGAAATGTTGGGCGCCAGGATGGCTTTTGTAGGGGCATCTTTACTGCCGGTTTGTTTTTTGTTTTTAACGCTGGTTTTCCCGTCGGTCAACAAAAAGCCTCATCCTTTGGTGAACGGGGTGTTGACGTTACTGGGTTTATTTTTTGTTTATCTGTCCGTTGGGACGGATCTGATAGTTAATGAAATAGTCAAAACTTCACTTTTAGGGGTAGAAGTGGTTTACGGGTCATTTTACTATTTTTTCGGGGCATTTTTTCTCGGAGGAATGATCGGCGGTTTTTCTATTTTGTTGAGGAAGTATTTTGAGGCCTCCGGGGTTGAGAAAAAGCAGTTGAAATGGTTTTTGATAGGATCGGTTTTGGCCTTCACCGGAGGAGTCGTAACTAATTTATTTATTCCGTTAGTGATCCAAGAAACTCCTTTTTCGGCCTTAGGAGGGTTATTTTTATTGTTTCTAATATTTCCGGTATTTTACTCGATCACGAAATACGGCTTGTTTAATGTCAAAGTTATAACAACTGAATTGTTGGTTTTTATTCTTTGGTTTGTTTTATTGTTAAGAATGGTGATCTCAGAAGATATTGAAGATATTCTTTTGTCTGGTTTGTTATTTTTGGCGGTATTTGTGATCGGAGTTTTTCTGATAAAAAGTGTGATCAAAGAGGTTTATCATCGGGAAAAGATAGAAAAACTAGCTCGTCAATTAGAGGCTTCCAATCAGCAACAAGAAAATCTTATTCGTTTTATTACCCATCAGGTTAAAGGGGCTTTAACTAAGACCAGAAATGTTTTTTCTATGATCTTAGAGGGTAGTTACGGGGAGATTTCTGATGATATAAAATATGTTGCAAAAGAGAGCTTTCGCGCCGATACGGAAACAGTGTCCATGATCGAGAATATTCTTCAAGCTGCGAATTTTAAAAACGGCACGATCGAGTTTTTTAAAGAGGAGGTGGATATGAAAGATCTTGTCCAGGGGGTGGTTAATGATTCCAAGAGAATAGCCGAAGGTAAGGGTTTGGATTTTCATTTTAAAACAGATCCGGGGAAAGATCATACCGTAATCGGAGATAAGGAGAAATTAAAACACGCTGTAAATAATATAATTGATAATGCCATAAAATATACTTCGGAGGGGTCGGTGGAGATGTCGGTCGGGGTTACGGGAGACGAAGTGGCTTTTACGGTGACCGATACCGGAGTAGGAATATCTCAAAGTGACAAAAAAAGATTGTTTACCGTAGGTGGCCACGGAAAAAGATCTCAGAATATAAACGTTGATTCCACCGGTTACGGATTATATATTACCAAAGCTATTGTTGAGGGGCATAATGGTCGGATTGAGGTTGATTCGGCCGGGGAGGGTAAGGGGTCGAGGTTTGTTATGTTCATACCTAAAAAATGAATGAAAAAGATTTAAGTCTGAAGGGTAATTAGGTGTGATAATTAAATGTTAAAAAATATGTTTCAGCCCAGATCGATCTTAGTAACCGGTTGCGCCGGATTTATCGGAGGAAATTTCATAACCAAATTCAAAGAAGATTTTCCGGAGACGGAAATCATCGGAGTAGATGATCTGTCGGGCGATTCCGGCATGCCGGTTGAACCTGGTTTTAGGTTTTATCAAAAATCGATACTGGACTCGGAGGCGATGGCCGGTATGTTTTTAAAACACAAACCCGAATTTGTATTTCATTTTGCAGCTTGGCCCAGGGTTTCTTACTCGATCAAAGAGCCGGTTCAGGCGGCTGAAAATAATATTCTCGGGACAATTAATTTATTGGATCTGGCCGCAAAAAATAAGGTTAGAAGATTTATTTTTTCTTCTTCGGCCGCTGTTTACGGGAACGCTACTAGAATTCCACTCAAAGAAGCGGATAACTGTCCGGAACCTCTGTCTCCTTATGCTGTTCATAAACTTACCGGGGAACATTCTTGCAAGGTGGCCAGTAATTTGTTCGGGTTAGATACTGTCAGTTTGAGGTATTTTAATGTCTTCGGGCCCGGGCAGTATGGTTCTGCTCCGTATTCTACGGTGATATCGGCTTGGCTTGAAGCACTGTACTTTCCGACTCAAAAACAGGCTTTTGTAGAGGGGGACGGAACTCAAACTCGGGATTTTTGTTTTGTGGAGGATGTGGTCAGGGCGAATATTTTAGCCATGTTGGCAGAGAGTGATTTTGGGGGTCAAGCGATCAATGTGGCAAGCGGGCAACAGGTCACGATCAAGGAGGTTGGGGAATTGATCGAAACGAAAACTAACAGGAGATTAAAATTGAAAAAATTCCCGGCGCGCGAAGGGGACGTAAAAAAAAGCCAGGCGGACATTGCCAGAGCAAGAGAAAAGCTCGGTTATGAGCCGGTGTGTGATCTTAGTTTCGGTTTGGATCGCACCGTGGAGTGGTTTTCAAAGAGGCCCGAGTAGATAAATTAACACTCGACACAGATTTTTTTGTCACTGTTGACCCAAGATATGATCCCGTCTTTTAATTCGAAAATGTTTGAAAAACCCATTTCTGACATAACGGCCATGGCCTCTTGTGATCTTTTTCCGCTTCGGCAATACAGACCGTATATTCCATCTCGGTCCATGGGGTTTAATTGTTCTTTAAAATTAGGGGAATAAATATCTAAATTTTTGGCTTTTTGTAGGTGGCCGGTGGCGAATTCTTCCGGAGTCCGAACATCGATAATTTTGACCGCTTTTTCCCGGTCTATTTTTTCGGCAAATTCCGAAGGCAGGAGTGACGGGGGGCCGTTGTATTTTTCGGGGTTTCGATCTTTAGTTTGATATTGAGCGGTTTGAAACTCGGGGCGGGTTTGCTCCGGAGAAAATTCTTGAGTTGCGACCACAGACCCGATTCCGATCAGTAGTAGGACTGCGAAGGTGGTGGAAATGATTTTTTGGGTCTTTGACATAAAGGCAGATCTTGACTAAGATCATCAGGGTTATTTTATAAAGTTTGGTTTTTAGCGTCAAGCTGGAAAAGCGTTTTTCGTGACGGGATCGCGTTTTTGT
>CAZVBR010000002.1:0-6313 GCA_964625755.1 uncultured Candidatus Saccharibacteria bacterium
TACTTTTAATAATGGTTTTTTAATAAAATTTAGGTATGAAAAAACTACACAGATCAGACAAAGACAGTGTCATTTTCGGGGTTTGCGGGGGATTGGGTCAGTATTTTGAGATCGATCCGACGATTTTCAGAATACTGTTCATTGCTCTTTTGTTCGGTGGTGGTACCGGGATATTGATATATATAATTCTTGCGATCATCCTGCCTGACTCTGATGATAAAGAGGAGTTTGCTTTGGACAAGAGGGTGAGTAATCTGACCTCGGAATTTAAGACTGTGGCGGAGCGAGGCAGAAACCGAACGTTATTGGGGTGGGCGATCGTTGTTGTTGGTTTGTTGTTGTTGTTAAATACGGTATTGCCGTGGACGATCTTTAATTGGGGTGTATTCTGGGCCCTGGTGGTCATCGGGCTGGGTGTATTGGTGTTGAGCGGACGAGGTGGAGTTGAGGGAGTTGAAGAGAGGATAGAAAAAGCCGGGCAAGAGATCGAAGAGAAGTTCGAGAAAATTACCAAAGAAGAAGAGGAAAAATCCGATAAGAAAAAATCAAGTGGTTTTGACGTTTTCGGTATATTTTTCGGTCTTTTGCTCTTGGCTGCCGGAATGGCTTTGTTATTGAATAATTTGGGTTTGTTTCCGGCTCATATTTCTTTTGATGTAGGTGACATTATTCATCTTTGGCCGGTATTGCTTATTTTACTCGGCTTGTCATTTTTTTCAGAGGGTTCAGTTTTCAGTAGAATAGTTGTTTTAATTGTTACCGTTGTTATTGCCGCTTTTGTGATCATTGCTTTGTTTTTCCCCCAAGTTGGTCCGGTGGAAAGGCAAAGTTTTAGTGTGCCAATAGAAGAAGGGGTTACTGAATCTGAGATGGCAATAAGTTTGGGGGCCGGTCGGCTATACATTAATGGAGGTGGAGAGGATTTTTTGGTCGAAGGAGGGTATGAGGCGTCAAGGTCTACTCTTTATGTTGATAGTGGGTTTCAAGACGGGGTGCAGGTGGTGGATCTAAGTACCGGAAAATCTCCAGGTAATCGGTTTGATTTTTTAAGGAGTGACCCGAGGTTTCTTGAGATGAGAGTGTCGGAAGATGTGCCGGTTTCGTTTTCGGTAGACTCCGGAGCGTCAAGGATCAAGATCGATGCCTCTGATCTGGTCGTTCACAATTTAAGTTTAAATGCCGGAGCTTCAAGTATTGAGCTTGTTTTAGGTAAAAAGGCCGATCATATCGACGTGGTCGTGGAAGCGGGGGTAAGTTCGATCGATCTGACAATTCCGGAAGGTCTCGGTACTCAGCTAGAGTTTTCCGGGGCGTTATCAAATAGAAATATAAGAGGGTTTACCAGAACAGAAGATGGAGTTTATGAAACCGATGACTTCCGGAGAGCCTTAAATACAGCTTCTGTTCGAATTAATTCGGCTGTGTCGAATATACAAGTCAATCGAGGCTAAACTTTTGGGGTGTTTTGAGAAGGGTTGAATTGGTGTAAAATATAATAGGTCGAATAAGTTTTGATTTGTAACTTAGGTGTTAATCGAGCAGGCGTTGGTCTGGCGGTCAAAATAGCAAGTCTTTGATTATCAGTAATTTTTGATTGGCAGATCGATGGTTGAGCACCGGTTCAAGTTATAAGTATTTAATAGATAATTAAATAATCATTATGAAAAATGTCGTTATCGGTGTGATCATAATCTTGTTGTTGGTCGTTGTCGGAGTTTGGTATTTTGCCGAAGAGGAGGGGGAATTGGTTGATCCGATCGATCTGGAGCAATTGGAGATAGATGATGAACAGGAGATAGACGATGAGCCGGAAGAAGAGCCGGAAGAACCAGAAGAGGTGGTTGAGGTTGAAGTGATCTCAAATAATTACGAATTCTCTGAGACCGAGATCCGGGTGACTGAAGGAGATATTGTTCGCTTGACCCTAGTTAATGAAGAAGGAACTCATGACTGGGTGATTGATGAGTTTGGGGCGTCTACCAATATACTGGAAGCTGGAGAAGAGGAGACGATCGAGTTTCTGGCCGATGAGCCGGGAGAGTTTGAGTACTACTGTGCCGTTGGCAACCACCGAGCTATGGGAATGGTCGGGACACTGATTGTTGAGCCACGAGAGTAGATAATTCTGTGAGTTGTGAAAAAACCGACCGAACAGATGTTCGGTCGGTTTGGTTTTTTGGTATAATTATTTTATGCTTTCATTTTATCGAAAAAATATCTGGCTGGTTGCGTATGTGACTTTGTTATTGGTTGTCGGAGGATTTTGGTGGCCGGGGGTTCCTGGGCTGTGGGGTCTGGGGATTCCGGGTCTGGCTTTGGCTGTTGGCCGACTGGCCGGATTACTGGCGACGGTCTTGACCCTGGGGCAGTTTGTCCTGATGAGTCGCTTGCCGTGGCTGGAGAGGAGTTATGGTTTGGACAAATTAACTCGGTTTCATCGTTTAAATGGTCAGCTGGCGATCATCTTGCTTCTTGGCCATCCGGTATTGGTGATCTATGCTTATAGTCGGCTGGCGGAATCCGGTTTTTTTGTCGAGTGGCAAAGAGTGGTTTGGGGGCACTGGAGCGGGGTTTTGGCAGTGGTCGGTCTGGCGTTGTTCATTCTGGTGGTTACGACTTCGATCAGGATCGTCCGTTCCAAGTGGCCGTATGAGGCCTGGTACTTTGTTCATCTGTTCTCTTATCTGGCGATCGTAGCCGGTTTGTTCCATCAGTTTTCAATGGGGGAAACGGTTAATTCCGGAACATTGTTTTTCGGTTTCTGGATAGCTCTTTATGTCTTGGTCGGGGTGGTTCATTTGGTATTTCGAATTTTGGCCCCGATTTATAGGAGTTTTCATCACGATCTTCGGGTATCGGAAGTCAGGCGCGAGTCGCAACAGGTGGTCTCGGTCTTTATCTCCGGCCGGGAGTTGTCCAAGTTACGGATCGTGCCCGGACAGTTCATGATATTTCGTTTTTTGACTGCCGGACGGTGGTGGCAGGCCCACCCTTTTTCGATCTCTCAGTTGCCTGAAGATGGTCGTTTCCGGATCACGGTTAAAGAACTCGGTGATTTTACCGGTCAGTTGCCGGATCTGCCGGTTGGCTCTCGAGTGATCGCTGAGGGTCCGTTCGGGGTTTTTACTCATTTGGTTCTCAGTCGAACTAAAGTTTTATTGATCGCCGGAGGGATCGGGATCACCCCGATCAGAGTTTTGTTGGAAGAGATGGTAAGGACCGGAGTTGATGTGGTTCTTTTATACTCCGGACGATTCGGTGAGTTGGTTTTTCGGGACGAGATCGATGATTTGATTTCTCGTTTTGGCGGACGAGTTGAGTACATTTATACCGAAACCGGGGAAGTTGATCCAAACACCGGAAGACTTGATAGGGAAAAGATCAAGCGACTGGTTCCGGATCTAGATCAGCGCGAGGTGTATATCTGTGGCCCTGACCGGATGATGGTCGATCTGAGACGGGAGTTAGAACAAGGAGGGCTAAAAGATCAATATATCCATGTCGAGCGGTTTGCTTTGATCTGATGATTTGAGGGAAAAGGTTTTTGATCAATTGTTGAGGGATATTTTTTTATAGAAGTTGTCGGAGCGTCAAATAAAGGTATTGCTAGTTAGGTGTTTAAATGAGTTATTTGGGGTAATGAATAAAAAATTTTGGCTGATATTTTTGATATTCGGAATGGCCGGTCTGTCGTTTGTGATTGACAGAGGGTCTGGAGTAGGAGAGTTGGCGGTTTCGGCCGGGGTGGTGCCTCATCATCTTTTGGCCGAGGATATGATCGAGGAATTTTTTGACGAGTTAGCCGAGCGGTCAGATCCTGAGCAGATCATTGTGTTGTCTCCGGACCATTTCGGGGTCGGGAGTATGGTTGGCGATGGTTTTGTTACTCTGGGAGAAGAGACGGAACTTTTTCATGGGTTGCGGACTGATCGTGATTTGATCGGTGAGTTGGCCGCCGAACACAGATTGATTTTTAGTGATCAGGCGGTGGAGTTTGATCATGGTATTAGCGATCTAATGCCTTATATTGCAGATCGTTTTCCGGAGAGTCGGATCGTTCCGTTTCTTGTTCCGCTTGGCCGGTCTCAAGAGGAAATGATCGCCTTGGCGAGTTCTCTCGATGAGTTTGCCGGCGATCGGGCGGTAGTGGTAGCCAGTGTTGATTTTTCTCATTATCTTACTCCTTCGGCGGCTGATTTTCACGACGTAAAAAGTCTGCGGGTCTTGCTGCGTTTGGAAGAAGATAAATTCTCCGGACTGGAGGTTGATTCTTGGCAATCACTGTTGGCCGCTCGTTGGTTTGCCGGTTTGAGGGGTAAGGAGTATCCCGAAGTGTTGCGTCAGGCCAACTCGGCCGACTATCTGCCACCGGAAGTTTTAAGAGATACCACTTCATATCTGACAGTACTTTTTACCGAAGGGGATTCGGGGAAAGTTCTGAATTCCAAAGAGTATAACGTTAGTACCGCCCTTTTTGCCGGTTTGATCGATTTTCCCCATTTGAGCTCAGAGCCTGTTAGACGTCGTCAGACTTACCCTCTCGAGCGGGTCAGTCAGTTGTTAAGGGGGGTCGACACGGTTATAGGCAGTGGAGTGATTTCGGTCGAAGGGAGTTTTGGTGGAACGCAAGAGGGATTTTACCGAGATATAGGTAAATTGTTGAACTGGAGTTATTTTGATCGGGTAATACTCAAAGGAGATGATCGTGAGCTGAAGACATCGATCGGCAGTTTAGAGACCGGGAATGTCGAGTTTTGGGGTATAACGAAAACCGAGCCGATAGTTTTAGTCAACGAGAGCTCCCCAGATGTTTTTGGTGTGTTGGCTTTATCTGATCCGGATAAAATGACGAGTAAAATAAAAGACCGGATAGCGGATCGACCGGATCTCTTTAGGGTGGCGATCATTTACGAGGAATTGGATGAGCGGCCGAATGAGGTAACGGTCGAGGCGGCTCGGAATCTAATAGAGGCCGGAATAGATGTAGTGATAAGACAGGGTCCTGAAAGCGAGCTGCGGGTGGAATCATATAAGGATGGCCTGATCTTTAGCCATTTAGGTTATTTTTTGCCGGTAAATAAAGGGGCAAATAGCTGGGCTCTGGGTCTTGAACTTTATCGTGATAAGGCCAGGTGGCGGTTATTTCCGATTACCGAAAAGAAGAATCGGTCCGAGTTGGTGATCGACCATAAAGACCGAAAGCAACTACTGGCAGAAGTGGCTCAAAGAAGTTCTGGGCAATTGAGACAAGATGTTTTGAATGGTATTATTGAATTATATTATTGATAATCGAAATTTTTATGAATAGAGTTTTATGGGGGGTGTTAATTATAATAATGATCCTTGGAGTCGGCATCGGCGGCGTTGTTTGGTTTTATGGCGGGGAGTCTGAGAGGGTCTCGGAGCAGGTTGAGCCGGTTGAAGATGAAAAGGTTAAGGCCGAGTCTGGGCCGTTCTCGGAGAAAAGACTTATCGATGCCGATGAGTGGGAACCCAGGCAGATAGATTTTACCGCTGAGATACCGGCTTACGAACTGCCGCTGGAAATCGAGGAGATAGTCAATATCCAGGCAGTGATGCGAGAGTTTGATCTTACCGAGCGAGAGTTGGCCTTGCTGCAACAGAACGGATTTGTGACGGTTTCCACGCCGGCCGATATTGCTGATTCCGAGGTGCGATTTGCCAGTGATCCGGCCCGTGACTCCGGCTACCCCAAAGATGATTTTGCGGCTTTTTATACTGAAATAGAAAATCGTGATCTGCCGATTTTTGTTACCACTGACAGTCTGCTACATTTTTACCACCTTTTTTTCGGTAGCACTCTAATGAGGATCGAGCGTGATGTTTTTTACGACGATCTTTGGCGGATGAGCAAGGAATTACTGGAAGATTCAATTGATGCCTATCATAACTCTTCCGGTGATTTGCAACAGGCGGCCCGGAATAACGCGGCTTATCTATCAGTAGCTTTGGAGTTGCTGAGTCCGGATGAAGATCAGGTAATAACCGAGGAGCTTTTAAGAGAAGAGCATTGTGTAGCCGGTATATCGGAGGATCATTGTCTGCAAATTTTGCAGGGTTTGGCCGGTCGGGATGAAAGCAGTTTTGAGTATTTTGAGGAGAAGGAGTTGGAACGTTATCAGTTTGAAACCCCGGATTTCGTAAAAGATCTGGTAGAGGAAGAGTTGGAATTGATCGCGGAGGCCGTTGAGCCTGCGGCTTCACCGATCTTTCATTATCTTGAGGACTACACTCAGTATCAACCGCGCGGTCATTACACCACGTCCGAAAAGTTGAAAAATTACTTCTTGGC
>CAZVBR010000002.1:6413-32279 GCA_964625755.1 uncultured Candidatus Saccharibacteria bacterium
ATCAACCGCGCGGTCATTACACCACGTCCGAAAAGTTGAAAAATTACTTCTTGGCCATGATGTGGTACGGTCGGGCTACCGCACTTTTAGAGGGGGATCCGGAACTTGAAGAGGGCGAGGCCCGGTGTGTCGGCGGAGCCGAGGGGATCATTTCCGAGCCGGATGCCAAGGTACAAACCCTGCAAGCATTACTGTTGGCGGATCAGTTTTCCGGTAACCAAGATATTCGGGAGAGATGGGATCGGATGTATGCCGTGACCGCTTTTTTCGCCGGTTTTTCTGATGATCTGGGCCCTTATGAATATTTGTCGGCCCTAGAGGAAGTTCTGCCGTCCGAATGGGATCGCGAAGATCTGGAAATAAAATATCCGGATATCAAAGAAGAGCTACGACGTACCACTTACCAACCCAAGATCTACAGCGGTTTGGGGGGTTGTGAGTTATTTCCGGGGTGTCCGCCTCTTTCACGGGAGGATCTGGAGGAGTTAAGGGTTCAAGCTCGGGATCTTCTGTCCCAAACCAAGGGTTTTCGGTTAATGGGGCAAAGATTTACTATTGATTCTTGGATCTTTTCCGAGTTGGTTTCTCCGTACAGCGGTGAATATACCGGAGAGGCTGGGGAGAAACCCTTTACTTATGTTGAGGCCGAACCGGATGGTTGTCCGGGTGTCAGAGAGGTGCGAGGATTTCCTCGGGGGTTGGATCTGATGGCTTTGCTGGGTTCCGATCGGGCTCGGGACATACTGGATGAATTAGGTGATAGCAGTTACTGCGGTTACGATCGCCAGTTTGATGAGTTGCAGCAAGAGATCGACAGCCTGACCCGTGGGGATTGGACCGAAAATTTGTACATGAGCTGGATCCATACTTTACAGTCTCTTCTGGGTGAACATGGTGAAGGGTATCAAACCTTTATGCAAACTGAGGCCTGGCGGGACAAGAATCTGAATACCGCCCTGGGTTCTTGGGCTCAGTTGCGGCATGACACTATTCTGTATGTAAAGCAGAGTTATACCATGGCCGAGTTGGGAGGTTTTCCTCCGGTTCCGCCGCCGGACGGTTATGTTGAGCCGATGCCCGAGTTTTACAATCGGCTTTATGACCTGTCGGAAATGACCGCTTACGGTTTGGAGAAGTTGTTGCCTCAAGAGGATCTGAAACGCTTAAATATTAAAAATTCCCTGGAAAGGTTCTCGGATACTCTGGATCGATTACTGGCTATCAGTAAAAAAGAGCTGAAAAATGAACCTTTAAGTGATGATGAGTATGAATTTATCAAGAACTTCGGCAGTATTTCAGAAGGATTGATCGCCGGTATTTCAGGGGGTGACCTTGATCCTGATATTTATAAATCCTCTCTGGTTGCTGATGTTCACACCGAAGGCAATACCGAACAGGTGTTGGAGCAAGGGACCGGACATATTGACAGCTTGCTGGTGGCTTATAAATTACCGGATGGTGATATTGCTTTGGGAGTTGGGCCGGTTTTTAGTTATTACGAATTCAAGCAGCCAATGGAAGATCGTTTGACCAACGAACAGTGGCGGGAAATGTTGGAGACTGATCCTCCGGCTAAACCGGAATGGGTGGGCAGTTTTCAGGATAGATAAGTTTTTGTTCAAAACAGACGGACTTCATAAATATTCTGGGCCGGGCTGGTTTGAGACAGTAATTTGGATAAATATGTCGTTACTTCAAGAATTCAAAATAGATATGGACCGAGTAATGGGGTTGATAGAGAAGGGTGAAGAGATAAGGGCGAGAGTTGGTTTTAATTATGATATTCGACCTAAATACCAAGACCGAGTCAAAGACCCGGAATGCCTCCTGAATCATTTTTTATCTTTTTTTCTTGAGCTTGAGGATTATTTTAATAACGATAGTCGTCACTTGCTGGGTAGTAATCTGAGTCAAAAAGAGATCATCGATAGATATTACAGTGAGTACCAAAAAGATGCGAAAGATCTGGGATCGGAGTGATAGAGTAAAGTGTTGACTAAGAAAAAATACGGTCTTGGTATTTCAGACGGTTTTGGGCGTTACGGCTATTTTTGGTTCCGGTTTTAATTGACTCCGGAAGTTAAATCTTGTATATAGATAAAAGAAAAGGTGCTTTGTCAATGGTGTAGTTAAGGAGAAAGGGTAAATCGATGAAGGTAATCGCAAGCATCATGACTTTCTTAACCGTTGCCTCGTTTCTTGAAGTCGAGGTAATAAGATCGCCGGCTTGGAGCGGTCAAGGGGATCCGGAATTGGTCGTGTATGACGCTCAAAACGGCGTTTTTTATGATCATAATCGGATTCCATACGACAATTTTGTTGCGGCGGGAGCTGGCCAAATTTCGTCTTGTGATCTGGAAAGGGTAAAGAGCGTTTATGACGGGCCTCGGGAGGTCCCTTTTGAACGTTCGATCGAACTTTCTTTATCCGTGCACGATTTCTATCTCGGTCGAGAGAGCCGGGAGTTCACTCTGTGTGCGGTGATCGGGGCGACCGCCTTACCGTCTAAGCGACGTTTGGTTCTGATTAACGCGGAACAGGCCATAAACGAGATCAAGGGTGATGATACAACCCGTTACAGGGTTTGGCCTCATCTGGGTCTTTTGTTTGTTGGAACGGCGGCGTCAGAAGAAGGTTGCGAAGTGGTTTTGTGGGACGAGCTGGTTCAGGGTTATGCCCCTCTTGATAGGTTGATCGAACCGGGAGATATTGTCGGTCTGTCGTTGGTGACGAGCGGCATTGAACGGGGTATGGTTTTGGCCAGTGAGGCAAAAAAACGAGGCGCCCGGTGTGTTATTGCCGGAAACGACTCGGCGATTTTTCGGGCCGACCAGATTCTTTCGTTGCCCGGTAAACCCGTTGATGCGGTGTTTGATTCGAATAGTTTACAGGCAGTTCGAGGGTTCTGTTGCCAGATCAAAGATCGGTCCGTAGAAGATGTTGAAGTAGTTGGCGTTCGAACCAGGCCGACGGGTCAGTCTCGCTCAAATGAGCTGTCCCAACTGAAAAAGGAGAAGGCTGAGTTGGCCCGATCCCGGAGAGATAGCCCGGTTTGCTTTGAGAAGGATGCGTTTTTAATCCCCGATTTTAGCTTGTTCCCGTCAGAATATTGGCGGCAAGTGTGGGGGAATTATAACGTGACTTTCGGGCATAAATTCGAACGTGACAAGGAAGAGTTGCGTCCGGCTACGGCTCTTTTGGCTCAAGGTTGTACTCGTACTCGAGGGTCGGAGGCATGCGTTTATTGTAGTATCGCCCATGTCGGTGATGTTCGAGTTCCCAGCCGGCAATATATACTCGACACGATCGATGCCTACCATGCCTTTGGAGTTAATAATCTCTATAACGTGACTGACAGCGTTTATGAGATGGCACCGGTAGTGGCTCGAGTTGCCAAGGAGGCTGAGAGTCCGTTTCGCGGATTATTCCTGTACGGTCGGGCTCAGGGTTTGACTCAACACCCTGAGTTCCTTGACGAGTGGCTGGAGTTGGTGTCTGAGAGGTTGGTTGTGAACATGGGCCTTGATTCGGGTGATGATATAATGCTGAGTCAGGGTGTGGGTAAATCTCCGAGCAAAAGTAAAAGCGGACAACTGCTTGAGGAGAATTCCCGGGCGGTTAAGCTTTTAAAATCGAGCGGTGCTCATCTGCATGGTTCGTTTTTGTTCGGTTCTCCGGGTGAGTCGCAAGATAGTTGCGAGCGAACTCTGGAATTTGCGGCTTGGGCTGCCGAAGAGCTTGGCCAGCAATGCGACACCTTAGAAAGCGATATCTTCTGGTTGAACTTTGGGTCCCCGGCCGGTCAACTGTTTGTTGATTACGACTATGCTGCCGGACTGGCGGCTCAAGCCGGTAAAGAGCTATCGGTGGAAGACTGGAAGCGGGATTTTTGGTCTCGCCGAAACGACTTGGTGGTGGGGCCCGATACGGAACAAATGTGGTACCGGTATTTTACTCAAATAGATCTTGATCAGGCGCAGCAATACGTTGCGTCTGTAGACGATATAATGAGTAAAGTGCCGGGCAGTGTTGCGGCTCGGGGTTTTAACCCCAAGGGCCGGAAGTAACTTCTTTTTGGTCGTAAAACATCTAAAGCGCCTGACCAGCGCTTTTTGCTTTGGGATGGGTGAATTCGATAGATTTTTGATCGGCCGGAGGTCTTGAGGGAAAGTTGTCCGGATTGATGAGACGGGGGTCGATTAATTTTTTGTTGATTTTCTCGGTTTGGCCGGACGGCTTGTTTTTGGTCGGCAATTGTTGAGATCGGAACGGATGGCGTGTTCTGTGTCCGGTGTTATAATTACTGTTATATGTTAAGAAAATTCAATTCCAAACAAGACAGTTATCTTCTTGATTCGGTGCCGTTTAGGTATGATACCGCAGTCAGTTATCTTGATCATGCGGCTTATGTGATCTCACATAATGGTAAAGAGGAGTTGGCTGTTCAGGATGTATTATATCCAAATGAAATCCCCTATATCTTTTTACCTCGCAGTCAAAAGCTCTGGCCCCAAGCTCATATTTTATGGACCAAAAAGGCGGATATGGAAAAATTGAAGAAAAAGGTTGAAATAAAATTAACAGTCCCGATAGTTTCTGAGTTTATGTATAAGACCAAGAAGTTCATTGATCTGGAGGGGGCGGAGATGAAAAGTTTTCGGCGTCATGTTAGGCAGTTTGAAGACCGTTACTCCTATTCATTGAAGTATGCATACGATCGGGATAAGGTAAAAAATTTTTTAGATAAATGGCTAAGACAACAAAAAGTTAAAACCGAGAGTTTTTGGGATAGTTATAATTACTGCTTTTTTTGTTTAGATAACAGGTTAAAATACGATATTAAAACTGTCTATATCGAAGTGGAGGGCAAACTTGTCGGTATGGCCATGGGATCGAGGTTTGATTCTAAGCGATGGGTGGGGTTGCATATGAAAGTTGATTATTCGTATAGAGGTTTAAGTCGTTTTTTGTTTCATAAACGGGCCGAGATGTTCAAAGGGTTATCCTGGTTTACTTTAGGCGGATCCGGTTTGGGTGATAGTGGCATTGAAAAATACAAAGATGAACTTCACCCGGATGAAAAACTAGAGCAATTTTATGTTATAACCGGCAAAAGAATTTAGTTTGAGTAGTCCATTAAGTCTTGGTTGGTTCCGAGTGATTTATCTCTGCCAAATAGTTAAGATCTCTTGCAACGACGGCCGACGGGTGTACATCATCTATAAATTGCTCCATATTGATCGGTAATTAAAATATTAATTATTGCTCGCTACGGTCTTTTGTTGAAAGTTTTGATGATCTCAAAGATATCATAAAGAGTAAAACCCATACTTAGTCTGATAAAAAGTCCAACAAGGATCAATGCTCGGGTCGGAGTTTATTTGGGTGATCTTGGGTTTTTTTAGGGTTTAGTTTCCTTGGTGTAATTTGTCTTAATATTCTGGAGTGGTAATATATTCTTACTGGTGTTATCTATGCAGGCAAAGGTTGATTTTGGTTTAGAGGTGAAAAATTATTAACTAACTATCTTGTAATTATGAACACAAGAGCAATTTCAGGAATTATAGTGGCTTTGATCCTGGTTATCGCGGCCGTGGTTTTACTTGGCGCCCCCGAAGAAGGCCCGAGTGACCCTGGTGACAATGATGTCGAACTGAACAGCAATGATGGCGATGTTGAGATGTTGGTTGTGGAGGCCGAGCTTGATCGATTGCCGCGAGAACTGACGGTCAGGGGGCGAACAGTCAATCTAGACCAAGATTCGGTCGATCCGGAGGGGCGTCAAGAGTATGCCATGTTGCCTTACGAAGTGGAGGTCGGTGATCAAGTTCGGTTGGTTGAGGCCGAGTGGGAGCTAAAGCCCGGTGAGAGCCCGATCGAGTTCGTAGAACGGTTACTAGAAGAGAGAATACCATCCGAAGAAGAGCTTGATGCTTACACTAATGCGATGTATCAGTACTCGGCGTCATTTTATCCTCTGGAGGCAGAGTTGGCTGGCCGATATCCGGCGACCGATCGGGCTGATGCTCAAGCGGCAAAAGAGGGACTGTCGGCTTATGTTCGGTCGATGAATTTTCCGGATGACTCGGTTGGGGGTAGCGAGAGTCGGTATGATTTCATCGTTACCGAAGATGGGGGTTGGGTTTTGGTCTGGAGCGGAGTTCGAAGTTTCTGTCGCCGGCCGGGTCAAGAGTACTGGCAACCGGCTGATCAGCTGTGTCCGTAATAGTCCTTTCTAGAATGGATCGTAATTAGAGGTGTGAGCTTAGAAGTTAATTCCAGCTTTGGGGTTTAGTGTAAAATAATAAAATGATACAGGTGGGATTTGTTACTGCGATTTATAAAGAGCTCGAAAGTAAGGGGGTTAAGATCTGGCTTGATGGCGGCTGGGCGGTAGAGGCCCTGGTCGGTGAAAGATTGAGGTCTCATCAGGATCTGGATATTGCCGTTTTGCGTCAGGATCTGGATAAATTCAAAGAGATCATGGGTAAGAAGGGGTACCGAGAGATAAAAAGAGATGAGAGTAAAATGTGGGATCTGGTTTTGTGTAATGAAGCGGGTCAAGAGGTTGAGGTGCACGCTTTTAGTTTGAATGAAGATGGTGAAGTGGTGGAGGAAGATGAGTGGGATGAATATAAAAAGGATTCATTAAATGGGGTCGGGAATTTAAATGGCCTTGAAGTGCGCTGCGTTACCCCGGGGTATCTTGTGAAAACCCATGATCCGAATAAACGGAAGTTAAAAGAGACTGACTATATTGACCTTGAGGCGTTGAGAAGGAAATTTAAGATCTGAGAGTGCAATGAGAGATTGTCATTATTCTGATGTAATAAGCGATACTATAAGCACGGAAATAGAAGTTGTATTTAAAGAACGGAAACAACCCGTTAAATTTTATTGTTAAGGTTGGTAATGGTGTTGATCCTGTCTCTATCTCCGCCGCAGTGGTGCAGCTTAGATTAGAATTCAGCCTTGTGTTTGACAAATAAATAAAAATCTGTCATAATTAAGGAAAGTGGCCTTTAAGAATCGGGAGGAGGTGTAATGAGATACATCATAGCAATAGGTGGTGGGCGAGTTTTCATCCCTTGTAAACCGCCCGAAACCAAGAGAATCGACCAGAGCATAATGTCTTTGGTCGAAGGCAAACACCCTCGTTTCCTCTTTGTCCCAACGGCGTTAAGGGATAACAGGGAATATTGTAATACAATGATGGTCAATTGGAGGTTTAGGCTCGGGTGTCGATATGACCACCTTCGGCTGATAAAGGATTTGCCGAGTGAGGAGGAGATAGCTCGAAAGATCGATTGGGCCGATATTGTCTATGTTGGGGGAGGAAGCACTCAAAGGATGATGGAGGTCTGGAAAGAAACCGGGGTTGATGTTGCGTTAAAAAAAGCATATCTTGCCGGAAAGATATTAGCCGGGATATCAGCCGGTGCGATTTGCTGGTTCCGGAATGGCGTTAGCGATTCCGAGAGCTACGTGTCTTCCGATTGGAAGCCGATGTGGGTAAATGGACTGGGCATTATCGATTTGTCATGTTGCCCCCATTTTGACTCCGAACCGTGGAGAAAGGAGTTTATCGCGGCATGTCCACCGGTGAAACCCGTGATCGGCATTGAGGATAACGCCGCGATCATCCTCAGAAATGAGGATGAATACAAGATTATCTCCTCCCAGCCCAACAGGAAGGCTTTTCTGTTGAGGGGGGAAGAGGAGATAGTGCTTCCGGCGGATGGGAAGTTTCGTCCGTTGGAAAATCTTTGTTAAATCCCTATTAGCCCCGAGGAGTGCGTCTCTCTCGGGGCTAAAGTCTGGGTCAGTACAACATTATTGCGGGTCAACTAGATGCCCTAAAAAGAGAATGCTCCCGGTTTTTGGTTCTTCTATAACGAATAGGAACGGTCTGTTGAATTCCACTACCGAAGCCGGCAACGGTGCCGATTCCATTCTTATCTCGACCGCAGTGGCCGCCGCCGCTTCGGTGCCTTTCTCGTCGACCTCTATGAACGAAGCATGAAGGACGTCGGATATGAAGACGTTTAAGCCAAGTGCTTCCAGATCGACCATTTCGGAAAAGTCGGCCCGGTTCTCATCAAAGGCGGTTTCCATGCCCATGGATTTTAGGGTGTCAACCAGCCCCAGCTCATCTTCCAGAGTGAATTTAGGAAATCGCAGGGTTATCTTCTCTTGGTTGGTGGGTTTCATGGCCTGAAAGGTTTCCTGATCTAGATCTTGGTAAAACTCAGAGAGTGGTCGCTCATCGGTGGGCATAAAGGCGTGTAGGAGATAGTCACCATCCTGGTATTCCATGGTTAGTGATTTTAAATTCTCGGAGACCGCAAATAGATAATCAGATTCATTTTCCATCATCTCGACCGCCACTTCACCGTCGGTACCGTAAAACGGTCTCTCTTTAGTTTGATCTTGGTCGAACTCCTCGGCCCAGATGCCTTGAAAGTAGATAGCGTTAACCAAGTAGGCAATGACATTCGGGTCTATTGGTCCCGGGTCGATGATCCGGTCTATTTTTTCTCGGGTGTTGTTGAAAACCCAATCATTTACCGGCTCGCCGGTATCCGGCAGGGAGTCGATTCGGCCTTCAAAGTACTCTTGTGCGTCAGTTTGGTAAGCGCTTCGGAAAGGTATGTCGTCTCTTAAAAATAGGGCGTTGGCTATAGCCACTTCGTTTTTTTCCGAGAAGTGTTCCAAGTACTGCTTTAAGCCGAGAGAGTTTTTCATTATGGCTTCCAGTTTTGTATCGGTGAACCCCAGAACCTCGGCCATCTCCTCGGCGGTTTCTGCTCCGGCCCCTCGGTAGGCCATTGTCAGGGCGGTGTGAATGCTGTAAGGGGAGACGAAGATATTCTCATTATCTTTAGCCAGGTTGGGAAATAATCTAAAAGAAAAATCTCTGATCGAAGATGATAGTTCTTGGAGTTCTTCCGGGTCACTTAATTTTGACGGTGTTTTGGTCGGCTCTTCTTTTTGAGAAACAAAGAAGGCGGATAAAAGTGATACGGCTAAAAAAAGACTTATGATTATAATTAAATTTTTCATACTCGGAAATTGTTTTAGTTACCTTTTTTAATTCTGGCCGAATACTCACTGTCAGTATGTTAGCAGGTATCTGAGTAAAAACAAGATGTCGAGGTGGCGGTAAAAGGGAGATAAATTTGAAATTTTGATTTAGGCGTCAAAGGCCGTTTTCTTTTGTTGTTATTAGTGCTATTTTAAGGGGGATGTCATCACCAGAACAAGGGTCATTTAATTCAACTGAACAACAGCCTCCCCGGGGGGAAATTTCCGGTGCTTATGGTAAGGCTGCTTGGCAATTAAGAGAAAGTCGGGATCTAAAGACCCGAGCCAGAGAATTAGATATAAATGCCTCCGGTCATAAAGGGAAAAAAGTGGAGGAGGTTCAAGGTCAGTTGAATGAAGTTGTCGCCACTTTAAAAAGGGAGAACATTAGCTGGCTTGAAGGTAAATTTTCAGACCTTGTGTCTTATTTTGAAGAGGCCGGGATCACGGAAGAGGAAGTCCGAGAATCATACCAAAAAGGTTTAGAGACTTTCCTGGTCCAGACTTATAGATTGTACCGAAAAGATCAACCGGAGCCCCTTTCGGTCATCGGGGAGGAGTCGTTTCTTCGTGATTTTGCCACCGCTTATACTTATGATTTTATTCTGGCACTTAGAAATGCTCGGAGGTTCGGAGCCTCGGCCAGTCATGCTCTTGATATTGCCAAACGGTCAAATAGATTGAATCCCGATATTCTTTTAAAACTTCAAAAGCAATTTCCGGAGTTTGAACCCGGCCTGATCCGGATCGCAGCTTCCAATAATTCTGTAAATCCTCAGGCCTATTTGGAAAAGGTGAAGGTTACAATTTCTGAGCTCAAAAATAAATTTCCGGAGTTTGAAGATTGGGTCATTCACCGGGCGGCCGTTAATAGCCCTAAAAATTCAGAAGGTTTTTTAAAGAGGGTCAAAGCCGTTATTTTAGAATTAGAAGAACAGTTTCCTGATTTTGAACCCGGGGTGATCCGGCAGGCCGCTGTTTTTTATCCGAAAAACCCACAAGATTTTTTGGAAAAAGTTCAGAACAACATTTCTGAACTCAAGAAGGAGTATCCGGAATTCGAGCCCGGGGTAATTCGACAAGTGGCCGTTGGTAACCCGACAAACCCCCAAGCTTTTTTGGAGAGAGTCAAAGCCGTTATTCCCGAACTAAAGGATGAGTTCCCCGAATTTGATCACTGGGTTATTCAAAAGGCAGCTGTCAATAATAGCGCTAAGACCCGGGAATTCTTGCAAAAGGTTCGGTCTGATGTGGTTGAACTGAAAGAAAAGTTCCCGGAATTTGAAAATTGGATCATTGAACGCGTGGCAATTAATAACCCTAAAGACCCTCAGGGGTTTTTGGGAAAACTGCGGGTTAATTTTTCCGAACTTAAGAAAGAGTATCCTGAGTTTAGTGATGGGATGATAAGATACGTTGCTGTTGGTTGCCCAGTTAACCCTCATGAAGTGTTGGAAAGAGCCAGAAGAGCTGCTCCGGAACTCAAGCGGGAGTACCCGGAATTTGAAAATTGGGTCATTCAGCGAGCGATGATCCATAGCGCTAAAGACCCCCGAGCTTTTTTGGAGAAGGCCAGGGTCAATGTCTCGGAACTGGAAAGGGAATTTCCGGATCAAAACCGTTCAGACATTTTGAAAGCGGTTACTAGTTATCCTTCCGACCCCCGAAAGTATTTTCGGGGGCAGATGAAAAGGACAGAGAAGGGCTAACTATCCTCTGAGTTTTGACTCCGTTGTTTATTAGAAATTATTTTATAAAACTATGGAAAACACAACTTCAGATCAGGAATTATATCAATCAAAAAAAGAAGCTAAAAGAAAATACCGAAAACGGGCCCGGATTTTACGTTTGAGTCGATTTTATTTACTCATTTTTTCAGGACTGGTTGTATTTGGTTTTGGTCTTTATTGGCTGGCCGGTACTCTTGGTCCGCAGGGCGTGGATTTTAGCCGGGCTGTGCCAGTGATAGAGGATCGGACTCATATCCCGGTGGGGGAAAGTGAGTTTGTTACCTATAATTCAAATCCGCCCACTTCCGGGCCGCATTATGATCAGACGGCCCGATCCGGATTCCGGACCGAAGAGATTTCTGACGGTCATATAATTCATAATTTAGAGCATGGTGATATTTGGATCTCATACCGACCCGGGGTGTCCGAAGAAGTTAAAGATCAGCTGCGTCAGTTTGGATCTGCTAAAGTGATCATTACGCCCCGATCTGATAATGAGACCGATATTGCTCTGGCGGCATGGGGCCGATTGGATGTTTTTGATTTGGAAGATGATCTTGTGCCGGAGCAGCGGATCGAAGATTTTATCAAACGTTATATCGGTCGAGGGCCGGAAAGGGTACCGGGGGCTAGTGGGGGAATTTAGAATTTTCGCTCGGGAGTATCCGAGTTTGATTTTATAAAGATCCTTCTTTGGGAAGAAGGGGGTTGAAAAGGCTGCCGTGTTTCTTTTTAACGGCAGATGATGTAGAGTAAGTCAGTGTGACCAAGGCCGACGGTGGCCGGTTTTTTAAGTTTAAATTTTAAATATATTATGGAAATCAGAAATATTGGTATTATTGCTCACGTTGATCACGGTAAAACTACTTTGACGGATGCTATTTTGCGCCAAACCGGGGCCGGCCGAGAAGGGGTGACGATGGATTCGGTCGATCTGGAGAGTGAACGTGGCATTACGATCTACGCCAAGAATGCCTCGGTTATTTATCGGGATACCAAGATCAATATTGTCGATACCCCCGGGCATGCCGATTTTGGTTCAGAGGTCGAGCGGGTATTGCGATCGGTAGATTCGGTGTTGCTGGTGGTGGATGCTGCCGAAGGTCCGATGCCTCAAACTCGTTTCGTGCTTCGCAAGTCTCTGGAGTTGGGATTGAAGCCGTTGGTAGTGGTCAATAAGATCGATAAACCGGCCGCTGATCCGAGCTGGTGTGTTGATCAGGTATTAGAATTGTTTTGGGAGTTGGGGGCAAATGAGGATCAAGCAGATTTTTCGGTTGTTTATGCTATCGGGGTAAAAGGGGTTGCCAAGCAAGAGCTTGATGACGTCTCAGGCGACCTTACCCCGCTTTTGGATAAAATTTTGGAATTGGTTCCCGGGGCGGAACCTGAGTTAGCGGACCAGCCACTTAAGGCTCAACCCTTTAATCTTGGTTATGATAATTATTTGGGCCGATTGGCGGTTACCAGGATCTATCAAGGCCGGATCGGGGTTGGTCAGAGAGTTTACGTTGTTGATTCTGCGGGTGGAATTCGTTCGACTAAAATAACCAAGCTGTTTTCTTTAGATGGCCTGGAGCGAGTAGAGACCGAAGAGGCCGCGGCCGGGGATATTGTCATTGTTGCCGGGTTGGGAGATATAAATATCGGTGAGACGATCTCTGACAGGGAAGAGGTTGAATCGTTGCCAATGATCGCGGTTGACGAGCCAACTATTTCGATCGATATATTCATCAATACTTCGCCCTTGGCCGGTCGGGAGGGGAAATTTTTAACAGCTCGACAGATTCGGAGTCGTCTCGAGCGAGAACTTGAGGTTAATGTGGGCTTGAAAATTGATTTTTCTCAAAATGATACCTTTAAGCTCCACGGACGAGGGGAGTTGCATCTATCGATCTTACTGGAGCAGATGCGTCGGGAGAGTTATGAATGTCAGATATCTCAACCCCAGATCATTACTCAAGTTGACCAACAGGGTCAATTATTGGAGCCGTTTGAAGAGGTGGTCATAGATATCCCGAGCGAATATCAGGGGTCGGTTATTGAGGGTTTGGGTCGACGTCAGGTGATCTTAAAGGATATGAGTTCGCAAGAATATTCTGTTCGTTTGGTTTTGGAGGGGCCGACTCGCGGCTTGCTTGGCTACAGAGGCCAATTCGTTCTGGATACCAAGGGGGAAGGTATTTTCTCTTCACGGTTTTTGGAGTTTCGGCCGTTTGCCGGTGAGATCGGTAAAAGTTCTTTGGGGTCAATGGTTTCGATGACTGGCGGTCGGGCTTTGGGTTTTGCATTGTGGAATCTTCAGGAGCGAGGCGTGCTCTACATCGGACCCGGGGAGGAGGTTTATGAAGGGATGGTGGTCGGCAATACCGCCAAAGGCGAAGAATTACATGTTAATCCCACTAAAGGTAAGCAATTGTCGAATGTTCGATCAAGCGGGTCGGATGATGCCATAACCTTGACACCGCCTTTTGTTTTGAATATCGAACGGGGTTTGGAGTTGATGGCCAATGACGAATATCTTGAGATCACCCCCGGATCAGTTCGGCTGCGAAAACGAAAGCTCGGCAAAAAAGCCAAAAGCTAGACCCTGTTTATTTGAGTCACCGTTGTCGCGGTTGATCAAAATTTATACCTCGGTAATTTTTCACCTGTAAAATAGTCAGATTTTTTACGGGCTTTAGTGTTGTACGAAGGTTAAAGCCCGGCCGTATTTATTGCCCCGTCCGGTTCGGCCGATACGGTGAATGTAGTCTTCGTAGGTCGACGGTAGATCGTAGTTTATAACGTGACTTACCTCATTGATGTGCAGACCGCGGGCGGCAACGTCAGTGGCCACTAGAATCGAGTTTGAACCTTTCTTAAAGCTTTCCAGAGCTCGTTGGCGCTGAGGATGAGATTTGTTGCCGTGAATCGAAGTGGCTGTTAGACCCCGGCGAGACAGGTCGCGGCTTAATTTTTCGACACTGTGTTTCATTTCACCGAATATCAAAACTCGGGAGAAATCCGGACCGGTTAACAGTTCGGTGAGGGTCTCAAATTTATTATCAGATCGATGACGGATCACATCCTGATAGATGTTGCCTGATATGTCTTGTTTTTTAACTGATATCGTAGTTGGGTTTTGAAGAAAATCTCGGATCAGTCGCTCTATTTCTGATGGCAGGGTGGCCGAGAAGCAATGGGTTTCTTTTTGGGCCGGAGTGTGGGATAGAATAGTGCGAATATCTTTGATGAAACCCATGTCCAGCATTCGGTCGGCTTCATCGAGGACCACCGAGCTGATACGGTCCAGTTTCAAGTTTTTTCGAGATATCAGGTCCAAGATCCGACCCGGGGTGCCGATTATAAAATGATTTGATTGACGCAGAGATCTTATCTGAGTTTGGATGTTGGTTCCGCCGATGCAGATAACAGACCGGGTATTTGAGCCGGGGGTCAGTTTTCGAAGTTCAGATTCGATCTGAACAGCTAACTCGCGAGTCGGGGTTAGGATCAGAGTTTGGCGGTTTTTATTTTGCTCTTTAAGTTCGATCAACGGTAAAAGAAAGGCGGCGGTTTTGCCGGTACCGGTGTTGGCAATTCCGACTGTATCTCGACCTTCAAGGATCAAAGGGATGACCTTGTCTTGAATGGGAGTCGGAGAGACGAGACGGTGTTGATCGATATTTGCCAATATCTCTGGACTAAAACCAAATTCGGTGAAAGTGTGTTCAGCCTGGTATTTTATTTCCGGTTCCGTGGCGGAGGGATTGTGGTTAATGTAACGCGAGACGTTAAAACTCGGTCGTCCTTTTCGCCCGGAGTGGGGCCTGTTTCGAAAACGATTTTTTTGAGTTCGAGGGGCTTGAGAATGCCCGGTTTTGGATAATGAAAACGGTCGCCTAGAGCGGCTTGATGAATTAGACATATTTTAATTGTTAGGGTGGTGCAGGTATTAATCCAAAATGTCACTTTTGCTGCCTAAGCACCCTACACGAGAACTTAAGATCTTCTTACTCTACCATAAAAAAACAAAAAAGCAATCATAATTGATCAAAAAGATAGCTAAGGTAGAAAATTCCGGTATTGTATTTTTAGTGGTAAGTTGTTAAAATTGTAATTAATTATTTAGTTTAGGAATTATTTATATGCTCTATACTGGTAAAGGGGACAAAGGGACATCTTGTTTGTACGGCTGTTGTCAAGATCAAAGAATCGGCAAGGATGAGCCGATATTTGAAGCTTTGGGGAGATTGGATGAACTAAATTCTTATTTGGGCTTGTGTGCTGTTTTAGCTGAAAGATCAGATATCAAATTAAAGGAGTGTTCTGTTTTTGAGGTCGTGACCTGGCTTCAAGATAAATTATTTTCCATTCAGGCCGAATTGGGAGGGGCGGATAAACAATTGTCGGCTGAGTCGGTGGAGCAGATGGAAAAATGGATCGCGGAAGTGGAGGCGATTATTCCGCCGATAAAAAATTTCATTATTTCGGGCGGGGAAGAGTTGGCGGTTCATTTTGATATCGCAAGGACGATGGCCAGGAAGGCGGAGCGTCAAGCTGTCGTGGTCCTTAAAAACACTCCGGATCGATTGGGCGATACTGAGCTTGCTTTTCTTAACAGATTGTCATCTTTACTGTTTGCTTTAGGGAGATTTACAAATCACAAATTTGAAAAAAAAGAAAGATCGCCTCGGTACGATATCAAATGATCATTGTTATTTAAAGAGCAGTCATCTGGAAGTGAGGTCGTGAGCTGAGCTGGTAATTTCCTGTAAATTGCAAAGCTCGTTTTGGTGATCAAATTTTAACCTTAATCGCAGGCGATTCTCGGTCGGTTATATATGATCAGCCGGGAAAAAATCGGTGGTTTTTAGGTTGGACAACTAAAGCTAAGAGGCATACAATTAAAAAAGGATCTATTCTTCAAATGGGATGAAGGTTTTGAGTTTGTGGTGGTCGATGAGATTTAAAGTCACGATCTAAACTTGAAATTATTATTCATTTAAATTACCCATTAGTTAATTTCTTATTCTATTATATGAAAATATTTTACAGTGTCTTGCTTATAATTGTCATTATTCTCATGCTCGGGTTGGGTTATGTCGCTTTCAGGGAAGAACCTGGCATTAATGACCGCGAAGAGGGCAACGATCTCGAAGAGATGAGTCTGGGGGTGGAATTTGTTCCGGAGGAAGGTATCGAGTCTCAAGAGATCAGGGTTGTAAATGATGAAGGTGTGGCATTGTTTCAACTGACAATCGATGAACTTAATCAATGGACTGAAGCTAATTGGGGTATTTTTGAGGAGCCGCCGGAAGTGGCGATGCGAGAAGTTGATCCGAGCGGGTTTGGTTTTTTTGATCGAGCGGCTTCGATCTCACCGGATAATAAACGGTTAGTGTTTTCGGTTTCTGATTATGCCGCGGCGACCACCGTATCTTTTGTGATCTTGGCGGATATTGAGACCGGGGAAATCGAGATGGTAAGTGAGTTAGCTCGAGGCGGTGTGGATGATTATGTTTGGTCTGATGATGGAGATTTGGTTGCCTACACACTGAGTACCGCTCGGGCCGGTGGAGATTTTTTACGAGTTGATGATGTCGAGCAGATGGAAAAAAGTTTTGTTTTAAACGAGGAAGATCTGCTGAGTATTTTGGATCCGGATGAGGAATTGGTAGAGATGGGGCAATTCATGCCGGTCTTTGGCGATCTGGAGTGGCGGGAAAACAGGCTTTATTTTTCGTCTGAACATCCCGAAGATGATCGGGTTCGTTGGTCGGTGGCGGTTGATGGCTCCGATCTTAAGGTAGAGGACCAGGTGACATACGAGAGCTCAGTTTTGGATGTTTCTTTTGATCACTCGCCAGGGGCAGAAATCGGCTATGAAAATGACAGGTTAAAGATCACCTATGTCGGGCCAAATAGTCAGATGATGCGCTGGATCTGTCGTCTGATGAAGACTTAAGTGTTGCTGTTATGAATTTATTAAGTATAGAAGAACATTTCTTTTTTACGGGGGCTAAAACCGGTGAATCGAAGTACTATGAGCTACTTAAAGAAGTTCGTGAAAAAAGAAAAGATCTTTTAGGGAAATTGATCCGTAACCCCAAAGGAGAGGAGTGGTGTATTTCTAAGCATTTATTGGCGGCTTCTATGCGAATAATGGAAGTGGGGACCAAGGAATTGGGACGAGGTCGAACTGAAGAAGCCCAGGAACTTTTTCAGAAAGCTTTTGACATATATTCTTTGTTCTGGGGTCTGAATTTGGGAGTAGTGGAGAATAGTGATGTGAAAGAGATAGATAAGCGAGCTATAAACAAGACAGACCCTCAGCCAAATGGTTTTATGACCAAGTTGAATGATCTGGTAAAGCGGGCGGTTAATTGCTGTCTGGAATAAAATATTGATGGTAAAGACCGAGCTCAGTCTTGATCATTTTTGGAAGATAAGGAGTCGTCTTGTGATTATCCGGAGCGGGCTTTTTTGAGTGTTTACGGTGCAAACGGTGTTTTAAGGGTGGTATCCGTTGGGGGCAATAAGTTTAAATGATCAAAAAGAGCTCGTTTGACCTTTGATAATTCTTGTTGTTTTGCTTATTCTTAAAAATTCCCAGCTACTTTTTAGTTCCGTTCTTTTTCCATTTAAAAATATAAAAGTAATGAGCCGCCCGACGTGCGGGCGGCTGAGCAGATCTGGGGTCGGGAGAGTTTCCGTCCTCCCGAGCTCCGGCGCTTCCGACTAGAGCTGGAACCTTGCGCTTTAGGTTCACCACCCCCGGTCGCTTTTACCCTAGGCCTGTGGGAGGTACAAGCGGGAGCAACTTCTGAATCGATGACCGCGCAATCATCTTTGATTCTTCTGTTTCTCCCCTTCAGCCGGAGGGTGCCACTTCACCCCGAGCGGGCTCGATAAATCCGCTCATTGCCGACCCCAGATCTAGGGTGCAGTCTGTCAAAATCAAATGCAAATGTCAAATATCTTGTTTTGAGTTTATTGTTTTGGAGGTGTTTTGTGTTTTAGAGTTTGGATGGATATAGAATAAGTTGATCTGACCTTGGCGAAAAAAAGTGCCCGGTCTTTGATTTTAGTTGAAATGGTGATTTTTCTTTGGCATTGAGTTGGTAAGTTGGAGTTGGAAGTAACCGGAGTGACTCCAGGATAGGGTGCGTTTATTTTTTTAAAGTCCCGGAAGGACGGTACCGAGGAAAAATGATACTTAAATATGATCCGATGGAATATCGTGATAATTTATCAAGATTTTGGTCGGTTTGATCCATGGCAACAATAAATTGACTAAGAGATAATAATTATTATTATATATTAAGATCCTCGAACTGTTTTAAGTAGGAGTTTTTTGTTTATAATTAAATGATATAAATTATGACTAAAGGGTATTTTGTGGCAATAGTTATTATTTTGGTGCTCATTGGTGCTGTTGGTTTAGCTATGTTTTTAGTTGAAGAGACGGATCGGGTGGAAGATGAAGTTGTTCTTCGTTTGGGATATAGACCGGGTGCTTTGGGAGATATCACCCCGGTAGTCCTGTCTGAATTTGATCTCATCTCTTCTGATCTGCGAGTGGAAACTGTTCCCGTTCCTGATCCAGGTACCGGTATGGATCGGTTGTTGACCGGAGAAATAGATGCTGTGGCCGGTATGCCCTTGGAGAGTATCATTGCCGAATTGCAAGGCGAAGTACCTTTTCATGCTTATGCGCTGGCTATGGATGTAGAGGGCAATAAAGCGGTTAGTCTGGTTGGTAATCGACAAATGGATATTGAAGTGGTGGGAGATCTCGCTGGTCAACCGGTGGCGTCTTTGCCGACACCGCAGGCTCAGTGGTTGGTCGAGCGTATTTTGATTGAGGCGGGGATTCCTTCGGAAGAGGTAAACATTGTAACTTATAATCCGGCTACACCGTTGGCCGGAATGGAAGCCGGGGAGCACGCTGCTATTTTCGGCTTGGAGCCGGCAATTTCAAGGGCAATTCAGGAGGGCCATTTTGTTTTGGAGGCGGGGCCGATATCAAAGTTCCTTTACGGGGGAGAGCCGGTTGTTTCAGCTGCTTCTTTGATCAGTAATAAGTTTCGAGAGGAAAATCCTGAGGCGTACCAGGAGTTTCAAAACGCTTTTCGGGAAGCGGTAGAGCTGGTTGAGAATCGACCGGATGATATTCGAGAATTTCTTACTGGCAGAGCTTATGGTGAATTATCGCCGGAAGTGGCAGAAGAAGTTTCTTTTGTTACTCTGATCACCCCGGAAGAGGCAGATAGGGAACTCACTGAAAGATTTATTAATGACTTGTTGCAAGACGGCATAATAGATGAAGAGATAGATCTGGCACCTTTCTTCCCTGAGCAATAATATGAAAAACGACCAAAGAGCAGATATTTCTCAGTTTGGTCTAAAAATAGAAAACCTTTCAGCGGGATATTCAAGACCATATTTGTGGCCGGTTCGATCTGTTGTGATTGACAGTATTAATTTACAAGTGAATCCAGGGGAAATTGTCGGCATTTTAGGAAACAACGGTACTGGCAAAAGCACTTTATTAAAGGCCATTGTCGGTCCGAGATGCCGTTTTGGGGGCCAAGTTACAGTTAATGGATGTGAGATCGAATCGGGTCAAGTGGCTTATATGCCTCAATCTCCCGGAGACACTCTTTCTCCTTGGTTAACGGCTGAAAAAGAAATTGCGTTACCGCTTAGAATCCAAGGCTGGACTAAACAGAAATGGCAGCCACAAGTTAAAAAATTGTGTGAAAAGTATCAGATCTCAGTACCCTTACACCGTAAGATAACTGAACTATCCGGAGGTCAACGAGTTAAAGTGGCTTTACTGCGAGCTCTAGCCGTTTTAGATCATAAGTTGGTAGTAATGGATGAGCCATTTGAAGGATTGGATGGCAAATCCAGAAATTTACTTATTCAAAAGATAAAAGAGATGGCTACTGTCGGAATACCTGTGTTAATTACGAGCCATCGAGAAGAGGATCTTGATTTGTTAAAAGCGATCAAATATCGTTTAGAAGGTGGGCCGGTCAATAATTTAAAGAGAGTACCTGTCGGTAATGGAGAGATCGAATTTCACAATAGGAAATCGAGTTTGGATCGAGAAAGTGATCCGGAGGATGAAAGAGTCAATGACACCATTGAATACGCCAATAATGAAAATGATAGATCTCGGCATCGGGCAAGAGCTGTAATTACCGGTGGTTTAATCGGCATAGTAGTTGGTCTTCTTTTGTGGCAGGGCCTGGCTTGGGTTATAGATAACCCTCGATTGTTGCCTGCCCCGATCAGCGTATTGGCAGAGATGACCGATCTCCTTACCGAGCCTTCTTCATTGCCCGATCTGTCGGTAACTATTGGTCGAGCTTTGTTCTGGTGGCTTGTTGCTAATCTGGTGGCTATACCGCTTGGGATCGCTATCGGCTACGACCCGGTTATTTATCGTTTGTTTGCCCCTTGGTTGTCTTTGGGTCGAGCGGTACCGGTATTTGCCTTACTGGGAATGGCCAAAGGAGTGTTCCCCGGTAATGCCTCGTTACAGACCGGTTTTTTGGTTTGGCTAACTCTTTTTTTGATCTCTCTTCATGTCTTAGCCGTTACGTCTTCTATGGTAGCTAGAAGAAGGTTGGAAATAGCAGCTACTTTTGGTGCCGGTCATTGGTTTCGGATCAAGAGGATCATGCCATACGAGTGCTTACCCGGCATTTTTACTGCTCTTGAGATCACTTTGCCGATCAGTGTGGTGGTGGGTTTGGTGGTCGAGATGTTTATCTTTCCGCAAACCGGTATTGGCATAGATCTTTATAACAATATGGATGCTCGTAATATGGGTAAGTTGTTCGCTTTGATACTTATCCCCGGTATTATGTCAGCTATTGGATTAACCGTCATTAGAACTGTTTCGCAAAAATTCAAATTGGAGCTTTAGCTGACCGGTAAAAAAGTTTGAAATTCCGGGAATTTCCGTTTGACTTTTTTAAGAGGTTGTGTTTGCATTTGAGTGGAAAGTCAGGACCGGAAAACAAAAAAGGAAGGATAAAGAGGCCATGAAGGATATTTTGTTCGGGATTGGGTATGCAATTGTCGGCTTGTTTTTGGGGGTAATTTATGTCTTTGCGGCCGGCGGCAAGATCGAGATTTTTCCGCTTGTTGTGGCGGCAGTTTTTGCCCCAATCCTCGCATTTGCCATACTTTACTGCGCCATCTTGGCCGGGTACATATCATTTTTCGACCGGCCAAAAGCAGGAGGGGTCAAGATAAGCGAGCTCCGGAAAGGAGCCCGAATCGTCTTTTGGGTGATGGTGGTTTACCTACTGTTGCCCGTGGCCACTTTTGTGGCGTCCGTAGCTTTGAATTACTTGGGACATGAACATCTGGCCTCAGTGTTTTTTGGGGCGAGGTTCATGATTCTGCTTTTAGTCTTCCCGGTTATAATCGGGTTGGGTGTTATTGGGTTGCTTTTTAGTAACAGAGCAACCTAAAGCAGAAAAAAGGTCTCCGGGGGCGCGTGCCCCTCGGAGACCTAAGTGTTTAAAGTTGATATCGGATCCGTTTTTGAGCGGATACGGGTCTATGTCCGGATAAGGAAAAAGAATTTTGCGGCCTTGGTTTTTGATAATATTTTATTTAAACAAGTGAATGTTGTAGCGGTTTATTTCGGTTTTTGTTTTTGATCACTTTGGAATGGTTTTTTCTCTATTTTATTTTTTCAACTATAAAGAGATGCTTTTTGGTGTTGGGGTGAACTATGGGTTGATCTGCGGTTGAGAGTTTTTTGGAATTGGTCGGGTCGCGATAAAAAAGTGTTTTAATATTTAGCGACTGTTTGGATGATGGATTTTGCCAGGCGGGGTTAAAAAGGGTAAAATAGGACATATGTCAGAAGAAAAGAGAAAGCTGACAAGAAAAGAGAGGCGAGCTATGGCCCGGGTTCAGTCCAAGCAAGCGACCGGGGTGAATGTTGTCCGGGTGAAAAAATGGGCATTGGTGCTGGGAGTGTTTTTATTGATCCTGGTTTTAACCGCTCTGGCCATTCGGCAGAGCCGGAGACCGGATCAGCCTTTGACAATGCTCGAGCCGGCTCCGGTGACGGAAAATGATCATTACTTGGGAGCCCAAGACGCCTCGGCTACTTTGATCAAGTATAGCGACTTTGAGGCTCCCGGTGGTGCCGGTTATAATTTTCTTTTAACGGAAGTGCTGGATCATTTTGAAGATGACGAGTTGAAATTTGTCTACCGCCATTTCCCATTGGATTACCATGACGGGGCTGAGCCGACTGCTCGGGCAGCTGAGGCAGCCGGTTATCAGGGAGAGTTTTGGTCGATCCATGAAATGATCTTTCAAGGTCAAGAAGAGTGGTCCGGAATGGAGCCGGAAGAGTTGGAGGCGGTTTTGCTTGAGTATGCCGAGGCCCTGGAATTGGATCAGGAGCAGTTCGAGGCCGATTTTGATCGGCCGGAAGTCGGGCGAAAAATAGAGGAGAATCTAGCTGACGGCCGAAGAATCGGGGTATCGGAGGTTCCGGCCTTCTTCTTAAACGGAGAAATGATTGAGAATCCGGATTCAGCGGAAAAGTTCATCGACCTGATCGAGGAAGAGCTGGATTAGAGGAAATTTTGAATCAATTAGTTAATTTAATACTTAAATAAGTCTTGCCATGATCCTATTATTTGATATCGGTAGAACCAAGATGAGGTTGGCTACCTCAGAAGACGGTGAGAGTATCTCCGAGCCTTTGATCTTAGATACGCCAGCTGACTCCAAAGCGGGCGGGCGTTTGTTTATGGCGGCCGGGGAGGATCTCCTGTCCGGCAGAAAGCCAGACCGGGTGGTCGGTGGAATGAGTCGAACCGTATGGTCTGACCTTGAAGGTTTCCGGTCTGAGATAACCTGGGAGGCGGAAATGGTCATAGAAAATGATAGTGCCACGGTTGGTTTAGGGGAGGCGGTTTACGGCGCCGGACGCGGTTCTTCATTGGTGGTTTATATGACGGTCAGTAGTGGTGTGGGAGGGGCAAGGATCGTGGATCAAAAGATAGATGTTAATAAATACGGTTTTGAGCCCGGTCATCAGTGTATTTTTATGGCTCGAGATAGCGGTGAGACAGAAAACGGAGTAAATCTAGAGCAACTGGTCTCAGGGGTGGCTTTAGAGGAGCGGACCGGATTAAAACCTTACTCGATCACCGATCAGGCGGTCTGGACCGAGTTAGCTCGGTACTTGGCTTATGGTTTGGCCAACACGATCGTTCATTGGTCTCCGGAGGTGGTAGTAGTGGGCGGGTCAATGATGAAGAAACCCGGCATAGACTTAGATGAAACCAGAGATTTTGTTCGGGAGATCCTAACTATTTACCCGGAGTTGCCGGAGATCAGGCAAGCTAAGTTAGGTGATATTGGCGGGCTGTACGGGGCTTTGGTTTTAGCCCGGTCGTAGACTATTTTTTGTATTTTTAAAATTTCCTTTTTCAAATGATCAAAAAACGGTTTAAGAACTTGAATTTTTAGAGCCGGGTATTGTCTTCCCGGTTTTTTTGTTGCTTTTTTTCTGAAATGACATTTTTGGTCTGGTCTTTAAATGAGGTTTTGATTTAAAATGACAAAGCGATAATTAAAATTATTATTACTAACTTAACCTTAGTTGCTTATTATGTCTCAAGAAAAAAATAAAGATGCGCAAACCGGAAAGCCATTAATTCCGAGTATTAAAAAAAGAGATGGGTCAGTAGTGGAATTTGACTTGGAGAAAATAAAACAAGCTATTTTCAAGTCCATGAAGGCTTCCGGGGAAGGAGACTGGTCGGAGGCTGAAAAAGTAGCCAAAGCAACTAAGGCAGCCTTGGTAAAAGAGGCTCGGAAATCCAAAGAAAAACCCTATACTCCAAGTGTCGAGAAGATCCAAGATGTAGTAGAGCAACAATTGATCTTGGAGAATTTGGCAGCGACCGCTAAGGCTTATATTATATACCGGGAACGCAGAGCGGAACTTAGGCAAGAAAAGGGCGAGATCCCGAAAAAGGTGAAAGAATTAGCCGAAGAAAGTAAAAAATATTTCCGCAATCCAATGTCGGAGTTCATTTTTTATCGGACTTACTCCCGCTGGATAGAAGAGGAATCCCGGCGAGAGACCTGGATCGAAACAGTCGATCGTTATATTGATTTTATGCGGGAGAACTTGGGTGATAAATTAAGTTCCGATGAGTACCGGGAAGCTCGTGAGGCTATTTTGAATCAAGAGATCATGCCGTCAATGAGATTGATGCAGTTTGCCGGTCCGGCCGCCCGTCGGACTAACGTATGCGCTTATAATTGCTCTTACATCGCGCCGACTAAGTTAAGGGATTTTGGCGAGATAATGTATTTGTCTATGTGCGGAGTCGGAGTCGGTTTTTCGGTTGAAAGCCATACAGCTCAACAACTGCCGATGATCAAAAAACAAACCGGAGAGAAATTGCCAACTCGAGTGATCGAAGACAGTAAAGAGGGTTGGTCGGAGTCTTTGGTTTTCGGATTGAAAACTTGGTATAACGGTCAAGATGTTGATTTTGATTATTCTCGTTTACGTCCGGCCGGGGCCCGTCTTAAGACTATGGGCGGCAAGAGTTCCGGTCCGGAGCCTTTGCGGGAGTTGATGAATTATGCTCGAGAAAGGATATTACGGCTTCAAAATCGTCGGCTAAGTAATTTAGATGTCCATGATATTATCTGCAAGATCGGCGAAGTGGTGGTTTCCGGTGGGGTCAGGCGAAGTGCTTTGATATCTTTATCCGATCTCGATGATCATGATGTTCGACATGCCAAAGACGGCCAGTTCTACCTGACGCATCCGGAAAGAGCCATGGCTAATAATTCTGCGGTGTATAATTACAAGCCAACCGGCACGGAGTTTCTGGATGAATGGCTGTCTTTGATGAAGGGTGGGTCCGGAGAAAGAGGGATCTTTAATCGGGGCGGACTGAAATCTCAGTTACCGGAACGCCGTTGGGCCACCTTTTCTCCCGGTCATGATTCAAGCGGTATAAATCCTTGCGGGGAAGTGATCTTAAAGTCAAAGCAGTTTTGTAATTTATCCGAGGTGGTGGCGCGTCATGACGATACGGAAGAGAGTCTACTGCGGAAAATTCGTTTGGCCACTTTGCTGGGTACTTACCAATCGAGTTTGACGAACTTTGGTTATTTGTCGTCGGACTGGAAAAAGAATTGTGAAGCCGAAAGATTGCTCGGGGTCTCGATTACCGGTCAATGGGACTGTCCAAAAGTTTGGGATGCAAAAATGCTTGAAAAGATGAGATCAGAGGCGATAGCGGTTAATGAGAAGTATGCTAAAAAATTCGGCATAAATCCTTCGGCGGCGATCACCTGTGTCAAGCCTTCCGGCACGGTGTCTCAGCTGGTTGACGCTTCTTCCGGCATGCATCCGCGCCACTCGGAGTATTATATTCGCCGGATCAGGATCGCGGCTTCGGATAGCTTGTTTAAGATGTTAAAAGATCAAGGAGTGCCTTATAAACCGGAGGTTGGCCAAGCGGACGGTCAAGCTATTACTTATGTTTTGGAATTTCCGGTTAAGGCTCCGGGTGGTTCGACTCACCGAGATGACTTGAGCGCGATCGAGCAGTTGGAACACTGGAAAAAGGTGAAGGAAAGTTACACTGAACACAACCCTTCAGTAACCATTTCGGTAGGTGAAGACGAATGGGTGCAAGTGGCAAATTGGGTGTATGAAAATTGGGAGATAATAGGTGGTTTGTCATTCTTGCCTCGCCTGACTCATGTTTATAAATTGGCCCCGTATGAGGAGATCACCAAGGAGGAGTACGAAGAGATGAAGAGAAATTTCGTTGATATTGATTTTTCAAAGATCGTAGCTTATGAGGTTACGGATCAGACCGAAGGCACCAGGGAATTGGCTTGTTCTTCCGGGTTGTGCGAGATAGATGACCTGGTTGGTCAAGATAAGACGGAAGCTTGATTCGGCGTGGTAAGGTTTTTTTGGGATGTGGCCGAAGGCCGGAGTTTACCTTGTCAGAATATTGGATATGTAGTATAATAA
>CAZVBR010000002.1:32379-38220 GCA_964625755.1 uncultured Candidatus Saccharibacteria bacterium
CTTGTCAGAATATTGGATATGTAGTATAATAAAATTGGCTGGCTGTCGGATGACTGCTTCTCGCTTGAGAAAAGGCTGGAATGGATCATATTTTGGTCCCGGTTCTTCTCGGGCGGGAAGAGGAAAGTCCGAACACTCCCTTTTCTTTCGGAAAAGGAGCCGGGTAGCGGGTAACCCCCGTCCTTCCGGAGACGGAAGAGAGGTGCGAGCAGAGACGCCCGAGACTGAAAGGTCGAGGGATTCCCTTTCGGGGGAATAGCACCATGGTAACATGGGTGTCGAGTAGTCGAATTTTTTGACTGCCGGCACGGATATTTTGGGATCCAAAATATCTTGGTGAAACGGCTAAATCCTTACCCGAGTGCAAGACCGTACTCCGAGAACCTTTTGGTTTTTGGTTTGTGTCGCTTGAGCCTTGGGGTAACTCAAGGCCCAGATAAATAGTCATCGATAACAGAATTCGGCTTATAGACAGTCAGTCAATGATCACCAAACCCGCCTTTTTAGGCGGGTTTGGTGGGTCGATCAAGATCTTAGTTTTGTTTTTTGGTTGAGGTGAGGTTTTTTGTGGTTATTTTGAGTGGTAAATCTTTCTAGTTGTGAGATGTTGTAGAGACGGTAATTGTTATTGGGGTCACGTTTGGCTTCTAATTTTCCGGTTGAATCCCAGTTTCGCAACGTGGCCGGTGAAACCCCCAGGATCTCAGCGGCTAGGTTTATGGTGATGTATTTTTTCTCTCGATGATGTGATTTTTGTTCGGACATATGTTATACTTTCCAACGTCCAGCTTGAATTGTTATTTTAACATGAGCGATCAGATTTTGGAAAGCTGGTCGGGGGTTGATTGATCTGAATTGGTCCGGTTTGGAAAAGGGATTAAATACGGGATCTTGATCGACAGTCTTTAAACCTTGGAAAGGACTGAGGTTTATATTTTTTATGTTTTAATTTGGTGTTAGTTTTAAATATATATGGTTCGATCTGTTTGGCGGTTAATACAAAAAGAGTTCAAGGGGTTGCATCAAGCGGCTTTTTTATTGGGGGCGGCGACTTTGGGGTCACAAATTTTGGCATTGGTCAGGGACAGGTTGCTGGCGGGTACTTTTGGAGCCAGCGCAGAGCTTGATGTCTATTACGCCGCCTTCCGTTTACCGGATCTGCTCTATGTTTCCCTGGCTTCCATGATCTCCGTGACGGTTTTGATCCCGTTTATTGTTAATCGGTTAGAGAAAAGCAGGGCCGAGGTCAGTGAATTATTAAATCAGCTTTATACTCTGTTTTGTCTTGCCATGGCGGTCATTGGTTTGCTCTTGTTCTTTGCTTTGCCTTATCTGGCTTCTTATTTGGCTCCCGGATTTGAGGGTCAAGACTTGGATTCTTTTGTAACCCTGTCCCGAATTTTACTTCTGTCGCCCTTTTTGTTGGGATTATCCAATCTCCTGGGCAGTCTGACTCAAACATTTCAAAGATTTTTTGTATACGCACTTTCTCCGGTGCTTTATAATATCGGGATCATAATCGGTATTTTGTGGTTTTATCCGATCTGGGGGTTGTCCGGGTTGGCTTGGGGGGTGGCAGTGGGGGCTTTGGCTCATATGCTTATTCAGGTCCCGGCGGTCTGGCGGCTGGGTTTTGCACTGAAATTAACCAAAAATCTGTCTTGGTCGGAAATAAAGCCGGTGATCCTAACTTCCTTACCTCGAACCGGAGCCCTGGCGGCTCACCAGTTAATAATTTTAGTTTTGGTGGCTTTGGGGTCGCTTTTGGTGGTGGGGTCAATTTCGGTTTTCACTCTTTCATTTAACCTTCAAGGTGTTCCTTTGGCGATCATCGGTGTCAGTTATTCGGTAGCTGCTTTTCCGGCCTTGGCTAAACTCCAGGCGAAGGGGTATTTAACAAAGTTCAAAGAGCAGCTAACTGTGGCCGTCCGACATATTGTTTTTTGGTCTGCTCCGGCTACGGTGATGCTTATAGTGCTTCGGGCTCAATTGGTGCGGGTGATCCTGGGTACCGGACGGTTTGACTGGCAGGAGACGCAATTAACCGCGGCCTCTTTGGCGATATTCGCTTTATCGGTGACGGCTCAAAGTTTACTGCTACTTTTTATCAGGGCCTATTACGCCGGAGGCAGAACTTTCATACCGGTGGTCACCAATGGGGTATCAGCGGTAATGATCATTGCCGGGGCTTGGGGATTATTGTGGGCCTTTGAGGAGTTTTTGGTCTGGAGGCTTTTTGTTGAAAACTTATTCCGGGTTCAAGGGGTGGCCGGAACAGAGGTGTTGATGTTGCCTTTGGCTTTTTCGGTAGGAACCTGGCTTAATCTTTTGATCTTGTGGTGTTTGTTCCGAAGAACCTTCGGGGGGTTGGATCCTTTGATCTGGCGAACCTTTGGTCAGGTTTCTGCCGCCTCGATCTTTGGCGGTTTGGTTGCCTATCAGACTCTGGTGGTGTTGGCTCCGGTGTTCGATCTGAATACTTTTTTCGGAATTTTAAGCCAAGGGTTGTTGGCCGGGGTGACCGGGGTGAGTTTTTGGTTTTTCATGTTGTGGCTTTTGGGTAATGCCGAATTGCGAGAGGTGGTCACATCCTTGAAAGGTAAATTCTGGAAATCGAGATTGATCATTCCGGAGCCCGAGGAGCTTTGATCGATTTTTGAAATGCGATCTCCGGGGTGGAATCAGGGTTTATTTTTTATTTTTATTTCGTTAGGATAATAATATGGATTTGGAAAATATTAGAAATTTTAGCATTATTGCTCACATTGATCACGGCAAATCCACTTTGGCGGATCGATTGCTCGAGTCAACCAGTACGATCGAGACTCGAAAGATGCGAGACCAGGTTTTAGATAGAATGGATCTGGAACGTGAACGGGGGATCACGATCAAAATGCAACCGGTTACTATGCGTTACTGTAATGAAAGTGCGGGAGTTGACTGTCGTTTAAACCTGATCGATACGCCGGGTCACATTGATTTTGCTTATGAGGTCTCAAGATCTCTTAAGGCCGTAGAGGGGGTTATTTTGTTGGTTGATTCCAGTCAAGGAGTTCAGGCCCAAACCTTATCGGTACTGGATATGGCCAGAGATCTAAACCTGGCGGTCATACCGGTTATGAGTAAAATAGATATGCCGACTGCCAGGCCGGAGATGGTGCGCATGGAGTTGAGTCGATTATTGAAAGTAGATCCGAGTACGATCCTGAAAGTTTCAGGCAAGACCGGAGAAGGAGTAGACGAATTACTTTCTAATATTGCGAAATATATTCCTCCACCCAAGTCGGAGTGGTCGGCAACCGACAGTAGCCGGTCACTGGTGTTTGATTTTGATTACTCCAATCACCGGGGTATTATTGTCTATGTCAGAGTTTTAGATGGGGCCGTAAAACCGGGCGATCAATTGAAGTTTTTGGCTGCTGATGAACAGTTTTCGGTTTTACAGACCGGGATCTTTGGACCGGACCCGGTTGTTCAGTCGGAGTTGTTACCCGGTCAGATAGGTTACGTGGTGACCGGGATAAAGCGCCGGGGTCGTTCGGCGGTGGGCGATACCTTAACCGCCGCCAAAAAGCCTCTACCGCCGGTTGTCGGTTATCAGGTGCCGCGTCCGGTGATCTGGGCTTCGATCTATCCTGATAGCCATGATAATTTTGATCTTCTGCGTCAGGGCTTGGAACGACTGCAGTTGGCTGATGCCGCGTTGTCTTTTGAAGAGGAGGCTTCCGGTTCGTTGGGCCGGGGTTTTAGGTGCGGTTTTCTGGGGATGCTTCATCTGGAGATAATTACCGAACGTTTGCGTCGAGAGTACAAGTTATCGCTTGTGGTGGCTTCTCCGACCATCTGTTATCAGGTGCAAACCGGACCTTCGGGGGAATTTCAGACGATCTATTCTCCGATTGACATGCCTGACCTATCTCACAATGTCCAGGTGAGTGAACAGTGGGTGACCGGAACTGTGATCACTCCGATCGACCACTGGAATGCCGTGGCTCAAATTATGCCTGATTACGAGGCGGCGATCATGTCAATTGACAATTTTGGTGATGATCGGATGGTGGCCAGTATTGAGATGCCTCTCCGGGAGTTGATGAGGGGGTTTTTTGATAAGTTGAAAAGTTGCTCGGCCGGGTTTGCCAGCTTGTCTTATGAGTTGGGGCCGTGGCGTTCGGCCGATGTGGTTAAAATGGAAGTGCTGGTGGCTGATGAAGTGGTGCCGGCTTTTACTCGAGTAGTCGCCAGGCGACGAGTCAATCAAGAGGCCGAATCGGCAGTGGATAAATTAAAATCTCTGTTACCAAAACAGTTGATCGTGGTCAAAGTTCAAGCCCGAGCCAACGGTCGGGTAATTGCTTCGCGTAGTATTTCGGCGTTACGGAAAGATGTGACCGGTTATCTGTACGGAGGAGATGTGACCCGGAAAAGAAAATTACTGGAAAAGCAGAAAAAAGGGAAAAAGAAAATGCAATCTCAAGGCCGAGTCAATATTCCTCAGTCGGTGTTTCTCCAAATGGTCCGCTCAGAAAATCAGGCCTTGGAGTGAGAACATCAACACCATCCCGGTAATAACCATAATTCCGATGATCATAGTCAGAATGCGGAGTATCTTTTGTTGTTTGCGCCCCAGGAACATAAGTAGTATTATATTAAATTATGGGGCAAATTACAAATAGTCACCACCTAAAAAAGCAGAGAAGTTGGTTTTCGTCGAAGCCAATGCTGGTCTTAATGTTGATCGCGGTGTTTTTTCTTGGTCGGGCGACATTTGATGTTTACGGTAAGTTCATCTTGTCTCAGAGTAATTTTCAACAGACTCATGCAGAAGAGATGATGCTTCTTGAGCAAAAAGAAGACCTTTCAGAGCAGGTTGAGAAGTTAAGTACCGAACGGGGAATGGAGGAGATGGTCAGACGCAATTTGCCGGTGGGGAGACCGGGGGAGAAAATGATCGTGGTGGTGGACGATGATGAGGATCGAGGGGTGGAAGATCTGGAATCAGATCAAAAGGAGGATGAAAATCGATGGTTGTTTTGGCGGGATTAGTTTAATGGTAAAATGCGACCTTCCCAAGGTTGAGACACGGGTTCGATTCCCGTATCCCGCACCAAGTATAAAATGATGTTGAGCTTGATGTCACAACGCCAAGAGAAGGCCTGTCGGTAATTAAGGCAATCTGTTACAGTTAAGGTATGAGAACTCAACCAATCAGACTCCCTGATTATGATCAATTACGGGCCATTCTGAGACACGAAGGACCACGGGAGGTGCCACTTGCTAAAAAGCATGACCATTATGCTGATTTTTCAGTTATACGTGCTCTTTTGGTCGAATACGGGTTGGCGACTGATTTTTTTGATCTTGATCTTGAGTTCTCTGACTTTAGAGATGAGAGTCTTTACCGGGAGGTGGTTTCAGTGTTTGATAACCTGGTGGGTGGTATTTTACAGACACAAGACGATGAACAACAGCAAGGACTATTTAATGATCTGTATGATTATCTTTTGGAGAGTGACAATGTGCAAGGGGCGGATATTATTTTTGTCTTTGGTTCAAAAAGTACTTTTCGGATAGAAAAGGCCGTAAAACTTTATCAAGCCGGTTACGGGTCGAGGATTTTGATCAGTGGCAAGGGGCCTTTTGGGGAACAGAAAGATGGCAAGACACGGCCGGAAGCTCAAAAACTTGCGGAATTTGCCTTCGAGTGCGGTGTTCCTCGGGAGGCCCTTATTTTAGAACCAGAGTCCATTACCGTTCCTGATAACGTGAAGCGCTCTCTTAATATGCTTGAGCATCTATCGGTTCCATGTCGTAGTTTCATTCTGGTTAATTCACCTTTTTCTC
>CAZVBR010000003.1:0-4223 GCA_964625755.1 uncultured Candidatus Saccharibacteria bacterium
CAAAAGAGGAGCGTTTAGAGGCAGATACTGTTTTTTGGCAGGATGTTGTCCGGAGCGGTCCGGTGGGGTATGTTCTTCAGTTTCCGATGTACTGGGCGGTTAGATCGTTCGGGGATTCGTTAGTGGCCGAGTATTTTGATGCTCAGTGGGGATTTGGATACCGAAAAGAGTAATTGATACGGGGGCTAGCAATTTCAATGAAGTGGAATTTTGGCAAAGGTGGAAGTGTGATATAATAAATTAATGGCGACTAAGAAAAAAATAAGAGTTGCGATCAATGGTTTGGGTCGAATCGGGCGGGCGACCTTTAGACTGGCATTGGATGATCCGGGGCTAGAGGTGGTGGCGGTAAATGATCTGGCCGATTCCGATAACCTGGCGTATTTGATAAAGTATGATTCGGCTTATGGAGTAAACGATGTCGGGATAAAAAGAGGAAAGAAAAAGTGGATCATTGATAAAAAAAGTATTGATGTTTTGCAGGAAGGTGAACCGGCCAATTTGCCGTGGCGTGAGCTCGGGGTTGATGTGGTGATCGAGGCAACCGGAGTGTTTTCCGATTTTGCCCGAGCTAAATCACATATTGATGCCGGAGCTCGGAAAGTTGTTATTTCGGCCCCGGCCAAAGGTGAGCCCCCGCCCGGTTTAAAGGGCGGTACGGTGGTAATGGGGGTAAATGAAGCTGAGTTATCAAAATACCAGATATCGTCAAATGCGTCTTGTACTACCAATGCTACGGCGCCGGTGATCGCGGCCCTTGATCTGGCGGTGGGAGTAAAACACGCCATGTTGAATACCGTTCACGGTTATACGGTGTCTCAACAATTGGTTGATTGTCCTGATGAGAAAGATTGGCGGCGCGGTCGGGCAGCGGCCGTTAATTTAGTACCTTCAAGCACCGGGGCAGCAAAAGCGGTGGCGGAGGTTTGGCCATCGATGTCCGGGAAGTTTGACGGGGTGGCAATACGTGTTCCGGTTTTGACCGGTTCAATGGCTGATATCACTTTTGTTGCCAAAAGATCGGTAACGGAAGAGCAGATAAATAATTCTCTACGGCAGGCAGCGGTAACCGAGCGCTGGCGAGGAGTAATAGCTACCACCGAAGAACCTTTGGTTTCAAGTGACATTATTGGAAGACCGGAACCGGCGATCGTGGATCTATCGGCTACGCAAGTGGTCGGCAGTAACTTGGTCAAAGTTTTGATCTGGTATGATAATGAAATGGGTTATGCTTCGACCTTGGTTCGTCATGTTTTGGCAACTGGTCGTTTGATGTAATGGCCCAGATGAGTTAAAAAATTATGAAAATATTTTTAGCTTCCGATCACGCCGGCTTCGAATTAAAAGAAAAAGTAAAGGGCTGGCTTAAGTCAGTAGGTTACTCGGTGAAAGATGAAGGAGCCTTTGAGTATAACCCGGAAGACGATTATCCGGATTTCGTAAGAATCGTAGCGCTTTTAGTTTCTTCTAATCCGGAAAGTCGGGGGATAATCTTTGGCAAGTCCGGTCAAGGGGAGGCCATGGTCGCAAACAGGTTCAGTAACGTTCGAGCAGCTGTTTATTACGGTGGCCCGGATGAGATAATCAAATTGTCGCGAGAGCATAATGATGCCAATGTCCTATCCTTGGGGGCTTCTTGCTTGACCGAGGTTGAAGCTCAACAGGCAATAAAACTGTGGCTGGACGGAGAATTTTCCGGTGAGGCTAGACACCGACGCCGAATAGAAAAAATAGATAATTACCAGGAAAATATTTTGGAATTATGAGTGGTATTACCCCCGCTATTATTAGTTCTAGTTTTGAGGAAATAAAGACCAAAATCGCCAGTTTGGAAGGGGTGGTGCCGTGGGTGCATTTAGATATTATTGATGGCTCTTATGCCCCGGTTTTCACCTGGCAGACGCCTGATGATCTTGAGAATATTCATGGCAATATCAAGATCGAAGTCCATCTGATGATCGAGAAGCCGGAAGAGTTTTTGGAATTATGGGTGAATAAAGCGGATCGGATCTTGATCCATTTTGAGACCACTGATCGACTGAATGAGATCCTGGAGAGTTCCCGGTTTGTTAATAGTGAACTAGGATTGGTTTTAGAGTTGGATACCCCGTTGGAGAAGATCTCACCTTATTTACCGGAATTGTCTTTTATTCAATTAATGTCAATACGTGATATTGGTTTTCAGGGACATAGTTTTGAGCAAGATGTTTTGGAAAAGATCAGATCATTAAGGAGTGTCTGGCCTGAAGGTAAGATCCAAGTTGACGGAGGGATAGATTTAGATACCGGGCAAGAGGCTCTAAAAGCCGGAGCGGATATTTTGGTGGCCGGGTCCAGTATTTGGCGATCTGGGCAACCTTTAAAAGTCATAAAGGATTTCGAATCGATCTTGGCAAGCCGGTAGCACAGTACCTGATCGGGTTTTAGTTGAAATGCGTTGCTTGATTATTAATTTGATGAGGTTTAAGTCATGTATTTGCTTGAAGATAAGATAAGGTCATTAGAATCAACCGCCAACAAGATCCGTCAATTGATAATCGAATCTTTGGTGGTCGCCGGTTCCGGTCATACCGCCGGTTCTTTAGGGATGGTCGAGGTTTTTACTTTGTTGTATTTTCATGTTTTGCGCCATAGGCCCGATGAACCTGATTGGCCTGATCGGGATAGATTGATCTTGTCAAATGGTCATATCTGCCCGGTACTGTATGCTGTTTTGGCTGAGGCCGGTTATTTTTCGGTTGAAGAGTTGAAAACACTCCGTCTATTCGGGAGTCGACTTCAAGGTCACCCTCATCGGGAGTTTTTACCGGGTCTGGAAACCAGTTCCGGTCCATTGGGGTCAGGTTTGTCTCAAGCGGTCGGAATGGCCATGGCTTGTCGATCGGATGACGGACCGTCGGACCGTTTTTTTTACTGTCTTATGAGTGACGGTGAGTTAGAGTCCGGTAATATTTGGGAGGCCGCGATGTTGGCCGGAAAAGAAGGACTTCATAATTTGATCGGGATAATTGACCGGAATAATATTCAAATTGATGGTTTTACTGAAGAGGTTATGCCTCTTGAACCTCTCGCGTCGAAATGGCGAGCCTGGAACTGGCAGGTGCTTGAGGTGTCGGGTCATAATTTTAAAGATCTCAATGACGCGATCGAGCAGGCTAAAGCGGTATTTAATCGACCAACGGTGATAATTGCTCATACCGTTCCGGGTAAAGGGGTCAAAGAATTTGAATGGCGACATGATTGGCACGGAAAAACTCCTGACAAACAGTTAGGAATGAAGGCTATTAAAGAAATAAGAACATTGGGTGGGAGATTAAAAGAAGACTAAGGTTAATCATGAATAATTCGGAACAATTTTTAAATCCACATTTATTTGAAATTTCCGTTGAGCAAGAAACTTCTCGGAAGGGTTTTGGGGAGGGGTTACTGGAATCAGCTAGGTCAAATGACCGAGTGGTCGGTTTATGTGCCGATCTGACCGAATCTACTTATATGACTGAATTTAAAGAAGTTTTTCCGGGGCGATTTATTCAGTTGGGAGTGGCTGAACAAAATCTGGCGGCGGTGGCCAGTGGTATGGCAGCTATGGGCAAGATCCCGATCATTGCTTCTTATGCGATTTTCAGTCCCGGTCGAAACTGGGAGCAGATCAGGACCACTATTTGTTATAATGATCAAAATGTGAAGATCGTTGGTTCTCACGCCGGATTGACGGTCGGTCAGGACGGCGGTTCACATCAGGCCCTTGAGGACCTGGCTCTTTCTCGAGTACTTCCTCGTATGACCGTTTTTTCACCCTGTGATTCTGTTGAGGCCCGTAAAGCTACTTTGGCTATGGTGGAAAAAAGCGGGCCGGTCTATTTACGTTTAAGTCGAGAAAAAACTCCAGTTATTACTACCGCGGATTCGCCTTTTGTGCCCGGACAAGCTAATTTGATCTGGAGAGTTGAAAACCCAAAAGTGCTGATCGTGGCGACCGGTGATCTGGTTTACCAGGCGCTCCTAGCGGCTCAAAAATTAACCCATGACAATTTGGCGGTTTGTGTTTTGAATGTTCATACTGTAAAACCGCTAGACGAAATATCGATCATAAAATTAGCCAGATCGGCTGGTTCGGTGGTGACAGTTGAGGATCATCAACGAGCCGGAGGTTTGGGGGGAGCGGTTTCGGAGGTCTTATCTGAGAACTGTCCGGTGCCGGTCTTTCGAGTCGGGGTAAATGA
>CAZVBR010000003.1:4323-31258 GCA_964625755.1 uncultured Candidatus Saccharibacteria bacterium
GCTTCTTGAGTTAGGAGTCCTTCTTGAGCTCCAACGTACTGAACAACACTCATTGAATTTATCGGCCCCCAACTCAAAGCTTCCGGAATAGATCGACCTAAAGCCAGGGCGCAAGTGAAGGTAGAAGAGAAAGAGTCTCCGGCACCGGTTCGGTCGACCGGGGGTTTGGGGTCGGGGTATATCGGCATAAACCAAGTGCCATCCGGGCCGGAGGCATAGGCGCCTTTGGGTCCATCAGTGATCACGGCAATATTCGGACCCAGGTTTCGAATACCTTCCAGTAATTCCGGCACATCGGTTTTATCGGTTTTAAGTATCTGTCTGGCCTCTTCTACATTGCAGAAAAATATTTCTGAAACGGCGTATATATCCTGTAAGGTTTCATATCCGAGCTTGATCTGAAATGTGCCCGGTTGGAAAGCCAGTTTAATTTCCGGTTTATTTTTAAGGTAAGTGGCGATCTCATGGTGAAACGGCAGGGAGTTTTCTCCTAAGGAACTTAAGTAGATCCAAGATGGTGAGCCGATGTCCGGCAACCGATAGTCATACTCTTCATGTTTGATAAGAATGGTCCTTTCGTCCCCGTACCATAGAACATAATGATAGTTGGTTTTTTTGTCTTCATGAGTTAATACCAATTCAGTGTCAACCCCGTTTCTCTTTAAAGCTTCGATTGCTTCTTCTCCGGCTTGATCTTGCCCTAAATTGGTTAGAAGGCCGGATTTTAGACCCAAACGGGCGGCGCTCACTGAGGCGTTGGGGCTGTTGCCGACTGCCGGTACTACGGTAACTGATTCATACGGCAATTTGTCTCCAAATCGCATACAGATCTGACATTTATTTGTGTTATTGTCGCAGTAGACTTGGGCTTCTTTTAATTTAATAAACGCGTCATCGGTAATATCTCCGATGGCTAAAAAATCAAGTGAGCGATTAGACATATTTCTAGAAGATCATTCAAACTTAGAAACGACTTTCGAGGTTGTCGTTTTCCGGTTTGAATTCTTTGGAATTATTATAATTGATAAATTATCTCGTTTAACAACTCCAGTATAACAAAATTACCGAATATATGGTACAATGAGATCGTCCTCGGTTGACAGAATATCTTCTCGAAGAATTTGGTCGCCGGGTTAAATCAAGAACAAATGTTCTATGTTCAGTAAAGCGGTAAAAATATTTTTACTGATATTTATTTTAGTGACCGGTTTTTTTATCTTAAACGGTGTGAGGCCGGATGGGGGTGAGACAAATGATAATATGTCAAATGAGCAAAATACCGACAACGAGAAGGTGGTTGTAGATTTAGCGCCGCCTCGGACAGACAGTGAGGTATCATTAGAGCAAACCTTAAAAAGGCGTCGAAGTGTCAGGGATTTTACTTCTGAACCACTGGAACTCAGTGAGGTGGGTCAATTGTTGTGGTCGGCTCAAGGCATCAGCTGTCCTGAGAGGGAAAAAAGAACCGCGCCGTCGGCCGGGGCAACTTATCCGTTGGAAACCTATTTATTGGCTCATCGAGTGAAAGGTCTCGAGGCCGGAGTTTATCGGTATAACCCAAAAGAGCATATTCTGGAAAGGGTTTTGACTGATCCGACCGAGCAAAAATTGAGCGAAGCCACTTTGGGGCAGGAATTTTTAGACCGGGCTCCGATCAATTTTGTTTTTACGGCCATTTATGATCGGACGACCGATAGATATGGTCAACGAGGTGAACGGTATGTTCACATGGAGGCCGGTCATGCCACTCAAAATGCTTATCTGCAGGGCGTCAGTCTGGGTTTGGGGTCAGTGGTAGTCGGAGCTTTCGATGAAAGAACCGTGACAGAGATCTTAAATATCCCAGAAGAGGAAGTGCCGGTTTACATAATGCCGATCGGCCACGAAAGGTAAAACCGGGTCGGGTTTGACCGGATTTAAAAATTAAAAAATAATATCGACATATGGATAATTTGATGGATCAGATCAATCGGGCGGAAAAAAAACACCAAGCGGTAGGTCATTTTAATATTGGTAATCTCGAGATGTTAAAAGGAGTATTTGCGGCAGCTTGCCGTCTGTCTTTGCCGGTAGTGATCGGTTTATCAGAAGGGGAAAGAAAATTTGTCGGAGATCGGCAAGCAGCAGCTTTGGTAAAATGCTTCCGAGAGGAGTACGGTCATCCGATCTATTTGAATGCTGATCATACAAAAACTATTGCCGGAGTTAGAGAGGCGGTTGAAGCCGGATTCGATGCCGTGATATTTGATGGTAGCGAACTTACGATCGAAGAGAATATTAAATACACCAAGGAGGCGGTGGAGCTGGCAAAAGGGTTGAATGACCGAGTAGTGATCGAAGGTGAAATCGGTTATATTGGTCGTTCTTCGACCGTTTTTGACGAGATCCCGGAGAATGCTTTGGTTGGCAAAGATGAATTGGTGACCGCCGAAGAGGCTTCTCGTTTTGTGAAGGCGACCGGAGTCGATCTTCTTGCCCCGGCGGTGGGTAATGTTCATGGTATGCTGGCTGGAGCGGAGAATCCCGATCTGGACATTGAAAGAGTGGCCGAGATAAGAGAAGCTTGTGGAGTTCCTCTGGTTTTACACGGCGGTTCCGGGATAAAGCATTCGGACATGAAAGAGGCGATAGCGGCCGGTATGCCTTTGGTTCATGTCAGTACAGAGTTGCGGGTCGCTTACCGGCAGGCCTTGGAAGAGGTGTTGATGAACAATAAAAAAGAGCTGGCCCCGTATCGTCTATTGACGCCGGCGGTAGATGCCGTGACCGAGGTCGCTTTGAAAAGTTTTGAATTATTCAATAGAGAGACAGAAGATCAAGTTTAGGGTAGTGGTTTGCCCGGGGCTTTTGGGGTAAGGGATTTTGCCTTGCAAATTCTCTCTTTTTTAGTATACTGTTTTTGACCTCACAGGGTTTTGTTTTACGGATATGAATCTGAGGTTGGGAAACAGTGGTTAATTAATTAATATAAGTTCAAACGGTATAATTATGAAGAGTTTGAAAATCGAAACAAGGGAAAAATTTGGTCGAAAGCTTGACCGAGACAGAGAAGCCGGTCGGTTGCCGGCGGTAATTTATGGAGCAGATAAACCAGCTGAACCAGTATTTGTAAATAAGATCGATTTTGTAAAAACTTATCGAGAGGCGGGAGAGTCGACAGTGATAAAATTAAACGGTCAAGAAGGGGGTCAAGATGCTTTGATCTATGTAGTGGATTGGCACCCGGTAAGTGGCCAACCGGTTCATGTTGATTTTTACGCAGTAAGACAAGATAAATTGGTGACTATTAAAGTGCCGTTAGAATTTACGGGAGTGGCGCCGGCAGAAAAGGAGTTAGGTGGGACAGTTGTTAAGGTGATCCATGAGCTTGAGATCGAGGCCTTACCAAAAGATCTGCCTCATGAGTTGAAGATCGATCTTACGGAATTAACGGAGTTTGACAGTCAAATATCGGTTTCTGATGTTAAAGCTCCGGCCGGAGTAGAGATAAAGGATGACCCGGAGGAGGTGATCGCGATGATAAGTTCTGAAGTTGAATCCGAAGAATCAGAGGAAGAGGAAACTGATCTTTCAGGGATCGAGGTGGAAAAACGAGGCAAAGAAGAATCCGAAGGTGAAGAATAAAATAAATACCCTTTCAGGGGCTTGGTCTTTTTGAAGATTATTTAGTCGGACAAATATAGTTATGACCACATTTTTTAATTTGAGGTCGGGGCTGGTCGCCATTATTTTGGTGGTATTTTTTGGTGTCTTGGTTTTTGGCTTCGGTTATGAGACGACAGCTCAAACTTTGTCTGAGGAGGATCAAGCCCGGCGCGAACAGCTGGAAAAAGAGTTGGAGGAAGTCGAAAGAGAGATAATGGCCAACCAGCGAGCATTGAATGCCAGATTAAGAGAGTCGGCTTCGATCGAGAGAGATATTGATGTTTTAACTTACCAGATCCAACAGTCACGCTTAAATATCAGATCCAAGGAGATCGAGATCCAGAATTTGGGTGGTGACATTGATGACCGGCAAGAGACCATCGAGGAGTTGAGTGTCAAGATCGATCAAGAAAAAGATTCTCTGGCTCAAATGATCAGACAAACCAGGGAGATGGACGATATTAATTTAATGGAGGTGGTTTTAGCCAGTGACGGATTGTCTGATCTGTTTGTTGACATGGATGCTTTTTATTTCATGCAACAGTCAATGCATCAGTTGTTTGAAAATATTAGAGAGGCTCAACGGCAAACCAAAGAAGAAAAAGTGGTTTTAGAGCAAAAGCGAAATGCCGAGATCGATGCCCGACATGCTATTGAAGCTGAGAAAGCGGCTATTGAGAGAGCTGAGCGGGAAAAGCAGGAACTGCTGCGTATCTCAAGGTCGGAGGAAGATGCTTACCGGGAGATCTTATCTGAACGTGAAGCGGAAAAACAGGCTATAAAAAACGCCCTGTTCCAATTGCGGGATACTCCGGAAATATCATTCGGTGAAGCCTTGGAGTTAGCTCAACAGGTGCAAAGGCAGACCGGGGTTCGGGCCGCCTTTTTGTTGGCGATAATAACTCAAGAGTCAAATTTGGGGCAGAACGTTGGTACTTGTAATAGGCCGGGTGATAGTTTGACTTGGCGTGAAATAATGCCCGGCCCGGAAGACCAAGCTGCCGGTCGTTCGAGCCGTAATGATCAAGCAGTATATCTGCGTTTAATGGATCGGTTAGGCTTAGATCCGGATACTCAGCCTTTGTCTTGCCCGCTTGGTTTTGGTTGGGGGGGAGCTATGGGGCCGTCTCAATTTATCCCCACTACCTGGGAGCCTTATCAGTCAAGAATAACCGCGGTAACCGGCAATAATCCTCCAAATCCCTGGAATCCGTTGGATGCTTTTACGGCTTCCGGTTTGCTACTGCGTGACCTGGGGGCCGCAAGTGGCGGTTTTTCAGCGGAACGTCATGCCGCTTTGCGTTATTATGCCGGTGGTAATTGGAATGATCCACGGAATGCTTTTTACGGCGATGCGGTTATGAATATTGCTTCCAGGTATGAAAGGGATATTGAGGTGTTGCAAAATTAACAATAATTTGGCAGAATCAACTATATGAAAAAAGAAATACATCCAGAGTATCATCCTAAGGCGCAGGTTACATGCGTTTGTGGTCGGGAGTTTAACGCCGGTTCAACTAAAAAAAGTATAGAGATAGAAATATGCAGTGCTTGTCATCCTTTTTATACCGGACAGGAAAAGGTCATGGATACTGCCGGGCGGGTAGAAAAATTCAAGGATCGGGCTAAAAAAGCCGCTCGGGCGACCAAGAAAACAAAAGAAAAAGAGACGACTCAAGTCACTGAAGAAAAAGTCCAGGAAGCGTAAATAATTTTGTTTTATTATGACGGCAACAGAAGACCAGTTGGAAGTTTGGCGTGGAAATCCCAAAACTGCTTATTTGATCGCAGAAGCTGATAAGTTAAAAATAAAAATAGAGGAAATCGATAGAATGATAGTTCAGGATCCCGTAATGTCGGAATTGGCAACAGAGGAAAAAGAGGCTCTGGAAAAACAGAGACAGCAGTATCTCGATCAGGCACAAGATATAATTGCAAAAGAAAAGCTTGAAATAGAGGCTGAAAAAGAGCCGAAGTCGGTCGTTTTGGAATTAAGAGCCGGAGCCGGAGGAGAAGAATCGGCGCTATTTGCTTACGAATTAAGTGAGATGTATGAGCGATATCTAACCGGTCAGGGTTTTGATTTCACAAAAGTAGATGATTCACCGAGTGAATTAGGTGGGTATAAAGAAGCGATTTTTGAAGCGAAAGGAAAAGGAGTTTATGGCGAGCTTAAGAATGAAGTTGGTGTTCACCGGGTTCAGCGGGTTCCGGCTACCGAGAAACAAGGCCGGATCCATACTTCGACAGTATCGGTGGCGGTTTTGCCGATGAGTGAAGTTGGCGGTAATGGTCAGGTGGAGATAAATCCTTCCGAGATCGAGATGGATACTTTTCGGTCAGGTGGAGCCGGGGGGCAAAACGTCAATAAGGTAGAAACAGCTGTTAGGTTGACCCATAAGCCAAGTGGCTTGGTGGTTAGGTGTCAATCAGAGCGAAGTCAGGGGCGAAATCGGGAAAAAGCTATGGCGATATTGACTGCCCGGTTGGCTGATCAGGAGGCTAGTCAGTCGGCCGAACAGTTGTCAGAGTCCAGGCGGAGCCAGGTTGGTACGGCTGATCGTTCAGAGAAGATCAGAACCTATAACACTCTTCAAGACCGGGTGACCGATCATCGGATCAAGAAGACTTGGCATGATATGCCGGGGATACTGTCGGGTGAAAAACTGGGCGATATTATTTCTGCTGTCAGAAGCGGATTAAGTGAGGCAGAGGAGCCTGAAGGTCGGCAATAAGTTTGCCAAAGTTGATTATATCTGATAAACTCTAAAGCGTATGAGTGACAAAAAACTAGATAGTAATAAGGAAATCGAAGACCTTTTTTCTGCGGGGGTACATTTTGGCTATTCGAAGCGTCGATGGGATCCTCGGGTTTCGCCGTTTGTGTATTGTTTTAAAAATAAGCGAGCCGTTATTGACCTTGAGAAGACCGCAAAAGCTATTCAAGAAGCCGAGTCATTTATTGCCGGTATTGTTTCTTCCGGAGGGCAGGTGTTGTGGGTTGGCAATAAACCGGAAGCTCGGGAAGCGATTGTTCAAGCTGCCGGTTATACTGATATGCCTTATGTTGCTTTGCGCTGGATCGGGGGAACATTTACAAATTTCCTTCAGATAAAAGAGCGAATTGATAAGCTGTTTGATATTAAGGAAAAAGAGGCGACAGGTGAATTGTCAAAGTATACCAAAAAAGAGAGACTCAGTATCTCAAAGGACAAAATCGATTTGGAAAGGTATTATGGGGGGTTGGGTAATATGAAGAGCCTGCCACAGGCAGTGGTGATCGTAGATCCGGCTGAAGAGCATGTCGCGGTAGCTGAGGCCCTAAAAAAGAATATTCCGATCGTGGCTATTGCCAATACGGATTGCAATACCAAACCGATAGATTATCCGATCATTGCCAATGACAATCAAAAGAGCAGTATTAAATTGATCATTGACCGATTGGCGGAAGCATGTATCGCCGGAAAGAGTTCTCAGTATGAGGCGCCGGAGATTGAAAATGGTACAGATGAAGAGGGTAAAAATAAAGATCAAGAGAATCGTCATGAAGCCAGGGTTCAGGCCGGTTTAGTAAAATAAAATCATAAATAATAATTTGAACATATGGTCACAACTGAACAAATAAAAGATCTGAGACAGTCGACCGGCATGTCAGTAATGCAGTGTAAAAAAGCCCTAGAATCTGCCGGTGGGGATAAAGAAAAAGCGATTGAGCATTTGAAGGAGCAAGGAGTTAAGGTGGCGGATAAAAAATCAGACCGGGAACTAAAGTCCGGAATAGTGAGTGCTTATGTCCATAATAATGACAGTATTGGAGTATTGCTCGAGTTGGCTTGCGAGACTGATTTTGTGGCTCGAAATGAAGAATTTAAGTCTCTGGCTTTTGAATTGGCCATGCAAGTTGCGGCTTGTGATCCGAGTGAAGTGGAGGTGTTAATGGGTCAACCGTACATAAAAGAGCCCGATAAAACAGTGTCTGATTTGATCAAAGACAGTGTTCAGAAATTTGGGGAACGAATCGAAATATCTCGTATGACCCGTTTTGAAGTGAATTAAATTACGCTTAAATATTCTTATGGAATTGTTCTTTCTTGTAACTGCAATTGCGTACGGTTTATCGGGGGGGTTTTTGGGTTGGCAAATTTATCGTTATAAAACAGTCGGGCCGCTCCCTGAAACAGAAAGCTTGATCGGTTTAGTTGAACCAAAGATCGAGCAAGGTGTTTATAATTGTTTTGTAACATTGGCCTGGGCGGTTAATTTTGTATTTCTGCAAGGACTGAAGCTGGTTCGGTATTTAACCTCGGGGGTCAGGCTGGTTTTACACGGAGCTGAAAAAAAAGTGGGGCAGGCGATCGGCCGGGTTCACCGGCAATATACGATAAAGAAAAGAAATTTGCCGATCGGCCGGAAAAAGAAGGCAAGTAATGAAAATAAGGATGCAATAGATGAGTAAACGTAACTGCCAGCATAGCTCAGTTGGTAGAGCAATCGCTTTGTAAGCGATAGGTCGTGGGTTCGAATCCCTCTGCTGGCTCATTTTCAGGGAAATTGTTTTAAATTAGACACTGAGGCAGGCTTTTGTTTATAATATTGTTATGTCACGACTAAAAGAAAGTTACGGACATCTTCATCCGGTCACGCAGGTGATAACCGAAATGACCGATTTTTTTGTTTCTTTAGGATTTACAGTGGCCCAGGGTCCGGAGGTGGAAGAAGAGTGGTATAACTTTGACGCCCTTAATACGCCACCCGATCACCCATCCCGAGATATGCAGGATACTTTTTGGTTGGAACCGATCAAAGACCGACGTCTTTTGAGAACTCACACCAGCCCGGTTCAGATAAGGTTCATGGAAAAGGAAAAACCACCGATCAGAGTTATTGCTCCCGGTCGGGTGTATCGTAATGAATCTATAGATGCGACTCATGAAGCTCAGTTTCATCAGGTGGAAGGCTTGATGGTCGATGAAGTGGTGTCTTTAGCTCATCTTAAGGGTGTGCTGGAGAAATTATGTCGGGCCTTATTTGGGACAGAAACAGAGATTCGTTTGAGACCCAGTTATTTTCCGTTTGTTGAGCCCGGCGTAGAAGTGGATGTTTCGTGTTTTAAGTGCCGAAAGAAGGAGGGTGTTTCGGGTTGCTCGATTTGTAAGTCTTCCGGTTGGATCGAGATACTCGGGGCCGGTCTGGTTCATCCGGAGGTTTTAAGGTCGGTTAACTTAGATGTCGACCGTTGGCAAGGATTGGCGTTTGGTGTTTCTCCGGAGCGGGTGGCTATGATGAAGTACGGAATAGATGACATTCGCTTGTTTTATAATAGTGATCTGAGAGTTTTGGGTCAGTTCTAAGCAATAAACGATCATGCAAACATCTTATAATTGGCTTAATCAGTTCTTTAATAACGAATTGCCGGAAACTAGTGAGTTGGCAGAGTTGTTAACAAAAAGAATTTTCGAAGTGGACGATATTTCAAAAATGGGCTCCGATATTATGATGGATATTGATGTTCTGCCGAATCGGGGGGCTGATTGTTTAAGCATTGAAGGGTTGAGCAGAGAAATAAGCGCCATTTTGAATCGACCGATGGCCAAGTACGGTCCGTTGCGACCACTTTCGGTTTCGGAACTTAAGGTGCCGGAAGTTAAAGTCGAGCCGGAGGCTAAGTGTCGCCGATATATGGCGGTGCGGGTTAAATGTGATGACGGTATGGTAAAAAATTCCCCTCAGATAATAACCGAGCGACTGGCGGTGACCGGTAATCGAGCTATAAATAACGTTGTTGATGCCACTAATTATGTCATGATGCTGACCGGTCAGCCCTTGCATGCTTTTGATGCTCAAAAGATAAAAGGTGCTATCGAGGTTCGAGGAGCCCGCCCGGGAGAAACAATGGTCACTTTGGATGAAGAAAACATTGATCTTTCGCCGGAAATGACGGTAATCGCGGATCAGGTCGGGCCTTTGGCTTTGGCTGGAGTGAAGGGCGGGATCAGAGCGGCAGTTGGAGAAACCACTTCTGAAGTTATCATTGAATCAGCTAATTTTGATCCGACCGTTACTCGTCAAACGGCCACCAAGGTTGGCATTAGAACAGAAGCGGTTAAAAGATTCGAAAATGACCTGAGTGCTTCGGTGGCTTCTTGGGGGTTAGATTGGTGTCTGGCGATATTATGGTGGTCGTGCCCCGGGATGAGAGTAAGTCAAGTAGCCGATCATGATCTTCTGTCTGAGGAAATCAAAAAGATACTATTACCAATTAAATCAGTTGCAGAGAGACTGGGTTCTCAGATATCTATAGATCAAGCTGCATCTCTATTACTTAGACTGGGCTTAAAAGTGGAAAAAACCAAATCTGATCATTTGGAGGTTGAGATCCCACCGTGGCGAAAGGATCTTAGTCGGCCGATCGATCTGATCGAGGAGATCGGTCGTTTGTATGGTTATGAAAATATACCCGAACAGATAATAACCCCAAAAAAGATCACAACGTCACCCGATCAGCGATATCAGGCAACCCAAGTTTTGCGGATGATCCTGGTCGGGCATGGTTTTACCGAGGTTTATAATCGAAGCTTTTCTTCTGATGGCAATCTGAAAGTCGCTAATCCTTTGGTTCAGGACAAACCATATCTCCGAACTAATTTACTGGATAATTTAGAGTCCGGTTTGGATTTTAATCTTCGTCATACATTATTTGAATCGGATGCGGTAAAATTATTTGAGATCGGAACCGTATTTACTCAGGACCATGAAGAGATGAAAGTGACTTTCGGGGTAGCTTATCGAAAGAAGAGATTTGGAACCGGTCAAGACAAGGTCAAGGAGGTGATGGAAGATATTAATCAGTCTTTTGATGTTGGCGGAGCTTTGGATTATAACACCAGAATAAAAGATTCTTGTTTTATTATCGAACTATCCCTTCGTTCGTTGCTTGAGCATGCATCTGAAGTGCCGAAAGTTGATTTGACCTCTTTTTTGGCTACCGATACGATCTTTGATCCGATATCACCCTACCCTAGGATAATTAGAGATATCTCACTTTTAGTTGATTCAGAGCAAGAGCCGTCAGAAGTTTTGGATTTGATCCGATCAAAAGCCGGCCCGTGGTTAATTCAAGATCCGGTATTATTTGATCGGTTTGCCAAAAATAGTCAACTGTCTCTGGCCTTTCGGCTGGTATTTCAGGCAAAAGATCGTACTTTGTCCGATGAGGAAGTAAATGAATACATGGAAGAGATCGCCCGAGCGGTTAAGGAGAAAGGGTGGACGGTCAGATAGCGGTTTTAAGAGTTTCAAATCAAGCAAGTAAATTATTTGCATGTCAATGGGAAATGTTATTTTGGGGCTTAAATCAAGGAAATTTTTATCAGTTAGAATTTTCTTTTTTCTCAAAAATATGCTAAAATAATCAAAACTAGTTATGGCAAAAGAAGAATCACAGGCTAATAAGAGACAGTATGGCGCGGAAGATATTGTGATCTTAGAGGGGCTGGAACCGGTACGCAAGAGACCGGGTATGTATATTGGTTCGACCGGACCAGACGGCCTTCACCATCTCTTGATAGAGATCTTTGATAATGCCCGTGACGAGGCTATGAATGGTTACGCGACCGAGATCGAGATAACACTTCTGCCTGACGGAGGTATTAGAGTGGTTGACAATGGTACCGGTATTCCGGTGGAGAAGCACAAAAAAACCAAGGTTTCAACTTTAGAGACGGTAATGACGACCCTGCACGCCGGAGGTAAATTTGAAGGCGAGGGGTATAAGATCTCAGGCGGTCTTCACGGAGTCGGGGCGTCGGTGGTAAATGCTTTATCGACTTGGTTTCGGGCTGAGGTGCATCGTGATGGTGGTCACTTTGTTCAAGAGTACTCTCGCGGAGTTAAGCATTCGGATGTAGAGAAGATCGGTTCATCAGATAAACAGGGGACAGTGGTCATCTTCTATCCTGATCCGGAGATATTTTCAACTACGGAATTTGATTGGAGCAGAATAATCAATCACTTAAGAAGCCAATCTTATTTAATTAAAGGGCTAATGATCCGGGTGATAGATGCTCGATCAAACTGGACTGATCCCGATTGGTCAAAAATATTTTTTGTTAAGGATATTGAAACCGAATTTCCGTCGTATTCTTTTCATTTTGAAGGCGGGTTAGTGTCTTTGGTGAAACATTTTAATCGCAGTGAAAAGGTCTTACATAAAAATATTTTTCACGTTGAAAAAGAAGCCAAGGATGTCATGGTGGAAGTCGCTTTTCAGTATATTGATGATATTGATAGTCGGGAGATAAGTTATACTAACAATACCTTAACCCCGGCTGGAGGAACTCATTTGACCGGCTTCCGGATCGCTTTAACTCGAATTTTGAATGATTATGCCCGGAAGAATAATTTAATAAAAGAAGGGGCGGATTCTTTTTCCGGAGATGATGTCCGGGAGGGGTTGGTGGCGGTGGTATCGGTTAAATTGCGTGACCCTCAATTTGAAGGACAAACTAAAGCAAAATTGGGCTCAATGGAAGCTCGGAGTGCAGTGGATAATGTCTTTTCTGAAGCTCTTTCCTGGTATCTGGAGGAAAACCCTGAAGATGCTAAAGCTATCATTAATAAATCAATTTTAGCAGTTAAGGCTCGGAAGGCGGCAAAGGCGGCGAAAGATTCGGTTTTGCGAAAAGGAGCTTTGACCGGATTGACCTTGCCTGGAAAATTGGCTGATTGTCAAACACGTGATCCTTCAGAATCGGAGCTGTTCATTGTTGAGGGAGACAGTGCCGGCGGTAGTTCGAAGATGGGCCGAGACCGGAGAACTCAGGCAATTCTGCCACTCCGAGGTAAGATCTTAAATGTCGAACGAGCTCGGCTGGACCGTATGTTGGCCTCAAATGAGATAAAATCACTGGTGATTGCCCTCGGAACAGCTATTGGGGATACATTTGACATCAGTAAGCTTCGTTATCATTTAATAATTATTGCCACTGATGCTGATGTGGACGGAGCTCATATTAGAACATTGCTGCTAACCTTGTTTTACAGATATTTCCCGGAATTGATCAATGAGGGTTATTTGTATATTGCTCAACCGCCTTTGTATAAATTAAAACGAGGCAAGGAAGTGGAGTATGTTTACTCTGAAGAAGAGAAAGAAAGAGTGATCAAAGAGTGGGGCGGGTATGAGGCTCAGGAAGCCTTAACTGACGCCGATAATAAAAGTGACGAGGAGGTATCTGTTTCGGCTGAGGAGGGTCAAGTAGAGATAAAGACCAAAACCGCTAAGATCAGTATCCAGCGTTACAAAGGTCTCGGAGAGATGGATCCGGAAGAGTTATGGGAGACAACCATGAACCCGGAATCTCGTTTACTGAAACAGGTCAGTATCAAAGAAGCTTCTGAGGCCGATAAAACGTTTGATATCCTGATGGGTAATGATGTTGAGCCACGCCGCCTGTTTATTCAGACTCATGCAAAAATGGCCAATCTTGATGTTTAGTGTTTAGTTGCCGGGGAGGGTAAATTCCATTCTGGCCGGCATGAAGCTAACGGGCCGAAGATGAAGCTGTCAGGCTTCGTAACTGAATGTAATAACTAATTTTGATTTGATTCCGGGGTTGATTCGTGTTCGGGGGTCCCATCAGTTGCAATTCTTACCTCTCGAACTCTTTCGGATACTTGGGCGTGGAGTTTCATTATTTCTTTTTTTACTTCCACCGGATCGCTGGCGTCTTTGAGTATGATCTCTCGGCCGTGACCGGCGGTTTGAACATGTACATCACCGTAGCCCAAGAGAGTCGGCAAAATGCCGGCCACATCAACAGTGGCATCTTGGAGTTGCTCATACCGCAAACTGATCACCTCTCGGTTAAACAGGCTTCTTTGCTCAACGTCTATTATTCTTTTTGGGGTAATATACCAGACATCCAAGTAGTAATCTGTCCATTCTCGAAAAAAGAAGATCCAGGCCAAAAGGAGCCATAAGGAATAGCCTGATATGAACAGGGACCACATTTGCCGGGTGATCTTGATTTCGGTATCAAGCAGTTCCAGGTTGGCAATTAAATACAAACCTATCACGGCCAGTAATGGCAGAACCGCAATACTAACAGCCTTAACTGCTTTAATGAACATTATAAACCAGTGACGTCTGATCTCTCTAATGATTTTTTCACCTACTTCAAGATGGATCATATTAATATGTAAATATCGCAATTGCGGCGATCAACAATAACGTAATACCCCCGGTTAGGTAAATTTTTTGGGCTCTCTTGATATATTTATCGTTATACCCGTATCGCCGCCAATGATATATGTAAATACCGCTAATAATCGAAAATATTATTACAAAAAACAACCAAATTGACCACAAGGCAATGGTCGGAATACCGCTTATTAATTCTGTCAGATCAATTTCCGTCATGTTCTTTTTCTTTTATAATGCGTGTAAATTCATCTAAAGTCAAATTATTTTTATCACCACTCCGATCTTCCGCGGTTACGGTGTCGGTGTTAATTTCATGATCCCCGAGGACGAGCCAATGAGGTACCTTTTGATCTTTGGTCTGCCTGATCCGTTTGCCAAGAGAATCGGTCCCGGCCTTTAACTCCGATCGCAAACCGTTCTCTTTTAGTTGGTCATCAATTTTTTTGGCGGCCGGAAGGTGATCTTCTGATACCGGTAAAATCGCTACCTGAATCGGGGCCAGCCAGGTCGGGAAGGCGCCGGCAAAATGTTCAATGATCACTGACAAGAATCGCTCAAGTGATCCGGCTATAGCTCGGTGGATCATGACCGGATGCTTACTGGAGCCATCTTTATCGGTATATTTCAGATCAAAGCGTTCCGGCATAACAAAATCAAGTTGAATTGTAGCCAGTTGCCATTTTCGACCGATTGCATCCTGAAACATAAAATCTAATTTCGGGCCATAAAAAGCCGCCTCTCCTTTCTCGATCCCGAAAGGCAGATCGCGGTTCTCGGCGATCTTTTTTAAGGTATTTTCCGCTTCTTCCCATAATTCTGTGTTACCGAGATAATCACCGGGCTTATCAGGGTCTCGGACCGACAAAAAGACCTGATAGTTACCGGTGGTGTACATCCCCAGTAATGTGTAAAACTCCTTGATCACTTCAATAATGTTCTCTATTTCAGCCTCGGTCTGTTCGGGGGTGCAGAAAACATGGCCATCATCTTGAGTTAAAGAGCGAACCCGAGACAGTCCGAGTAATTCGCCGGTTTGTTCGTCTCGGTATACGGTAGTAGTTTCGGCCATTCGGACCGGAAGATCTTTGTAGCTTTTAGCTCCGGAAGCGTATATTTGAGTGTGATGAGGGCAGTTCATCGGCTTCATGACAAATTGTGATTCCTTACCCGACACTTTAAACAGTTCTTCGCCAAACTTTTCCCAGTGACCGCTGGTTTTATATAAGTCCGGCTTGGTGATATGGGGAATGGAAACTTTTTGGTAGCCATATTTTCTTTGGATCTCATCTATTTTATTTACGATCGCTTCCCGCATAGCCGCTCCTTTGGCTGTAAAGAGTGGTAATCCCGGTCCGATCAATTCGGAAAAAGTAAACAAATCCAGTTCTTTGCCGAGTTTGCGATGATCACGTTTTTTGGCTTCCGACATTTGATCGAGATATTTTTTTAGTTCAGCCTCATCATTAAAAGCCAAGCCGTATATCCGAGTGAGCATTTTATTTTCATTGCTTCCTCGCCAATAAGCTCCGGCTACGGTATTCAACTGCCAACTACCTGGTTCTATTTCCACCATATCGTTTACGTGGCCGCCGCGACAGAGATCACAAAATTCATTTTCTCCTGACCCCGAAGTGTAGATCGTGATAGTCTCCCCGGTTTGTTCGAGTTCGTTGATCAGTTCAAGTTTGTACTGATTGTTTTTGAATAGTTTTTTGGCTTCGGAAGTTGATATGTTTTGACCTTTAAAATCACGCCACTTGAGGGCTAGTTCCCGCATTTTTTCCTCGATCACTGGCAGATCCTTGTCTGAGATGGTCCGGTCAAGGTCGATGTCATAGTAAAAACCGGTTTCCGTGGCCGGACCGATCGCTAATTTTGCTTCGGGGTAGATTTTAAGTACGGCGGCCGCCAAAAGATGAGCTAAGGAGTGACGCTTAGCCTCGAGGGTCGAATTTTTGGTTTTGTGCATAAAAAAATTGTAGCAAAAAAGAAACAAAAGACCAAGATATCACCGGTTCACAGGGGGTTGAGTTCTCCTTTGAGTAGATTCGGCGGTGATGTGATTTTCAAAACAGAGTTGATCTTACTTGTGGAGTTTTGTTCCGATCGCTTTTTCTGTTAACTGATCAAGCTTTTTGCTGCCCAGCTGTAAATTACTTTTTAGAGAGGGGATCGTTATGATCGCCGGCCCGTCTCCGCCGGTAATGTCCAACCAATCTTTGGCGGAGATATTGGCGACCAACTGTTCAGTAACAAAGATCACCGCAATCGGGTTTTTACTGGGATCTTTTTCGGCCCGTAGTTGCTTGATCAGCTTTAGGGCCTCATCTTCTGACACGGTCGGGTAAATGCTAAGTCCCAGAGCCCGAAAGCCGGTTATCAGGTTGGCCGGTCCTATGATGGCAGCATTTTTTTTCATAAGGCTTGATATAATTCTCTTAACGTTGACCGGATGTCATTTTCGTTTGAATTTACTTGTTTGCCGGTCATGATAATGTTGATCATTTGAACATTGTTCTTTCGACCGTTAAAGTAAGAGAACAAAGTCGCCGGGGAGAAGATATTCATACTCTCTTGTTTTAAGAATTTCATCAAATGTTCTTCGGCGGCTTTTTTTATCTCGGTGTAGCTGCCGGTATTTTGGTAATCGGTTGTGGCAGTTGGCCAATCAACCAGAGGCCCCAAACGTTCAAACGCTTTTAAGGTATTTTCCACGTTGTTCAGGTCGGATAAGGTAAAGGATCCGCCTTCAACGAACACCCGTTCACTGTCGGCCGGTCGTAGAGTAAGCTGCCGAAGACCGGTTTTCAGGTTGAAAAGATCGATCATCAAAGTGGTAAGACGTTTAATAAACGGACTGCCGGTTTCCCGACCAAATTCTTGTAATTGTCGAAGATAGTGATAGTTAAATATTGCCCCGATTTTTTCTGAGTCGGTAATATTTTGAGTTTCCCGGGCCGCCTGAGCCAGGTGTTCGTTTAGCCACGTTAATTGATCGTTGTGATAAGCTTTTTGGAGTTTTTCCGGAGTGAATTTTCCGATGTTGAAGTAAAGATTTAGATCATTGGGGTTTGTTTCTAATTTTTGGCCGAGGATAATAACTTTTAGATTGTGCCAGTCGTATTTCAACCACAGCATATCAAGTAAGTCCGGATCCGGGGCGATGTCGATCAGAGTTTTTTTGGTGTCGGTTATAACTTTTTCTAGAGCCTTGTTTAAGGGCTCAAGATCGGGTTTTAAGGGGTCTAGATCAGACTCCGAGATATAAGGCCCGATAAAAGTGGCCTGCAGGGCTTCATAGCTTTGAGGCCAATCACTGGCCGTGATCAATCGGTCCACCTGAGAGGTCGTTAAAAATTCATTCTCTAGAGTTTTTATCCGTGCCCCGGCATATAGGTATTTTGTTTGATCGGTTTCCGGCATGTTTTATGATTTAAACAATATTTGCTGAAGTCTCATTTCGATTTCGCCTTGATTTAATTTTAGCAACCGGTCAAAAGTTAATTCAAACGCCGTATTTTCAGAAACGGCTACCAGTCCGGTTTTTATGGTGGGGTGTCTGTCGGTTGTGGCTTGCGGAAAATGCTCATTGATCAAGATCTTGGCCCGGTCGTAATTTTTTGCCCCTAAATAGATTCGGCCGTTAAAATCGTTCGGTATTATTTCTTTACTCTTTTCAAGCCAACTTAGATACTGGGAGTCCGGTAGTTGTTCAAATACATTTCGGGCTTTGTTGACAGTTTGATCCAGCAAGACCCGTTTTTTGGTGGTAATCGATTGACGACTTTTTTGTCTTGCTTGAGCTAAGCCTTGCTTCATTATCTCTTTTGCTTCCGAGTCAGTTTTTGCTTGAGCGGACTGCTTGAGCGATTCTGCTTTTTGGGTAGCGGTTTGTTTTACGTTCTCAGCTTCGGTTTGAGCGGCCGCCAATATTTCCCGGGCTTTTTTTTCACCCTCTTTTTGTATTTGATTGGTAATATCTTCTATGGACATAATTCTAGATAACAGTAAGAAGAATAAAGCTGATCAATAAACCAAACACTGCCCAGGTCTCCACCATAGCCGAAAAGATGATCGCTCGAGCCGTTAAGGTGTCATCTTTGGCGATCATTAATATTCCGGAGGCCGATACTTTTCCTTGATAGATCCCGGAAACCAGGCCGGACAGACCAATCGGCAACCCGACCACCAAATATTGCCAGCCGGTCATTACTGATATTTCAGCTCCGGGCCCCAAGAGACCGGCAAAATTCAAGATCAAGAACGCTCCAACTAATCCGTAAATACCTTGGGATCCGGGAAGCGCCTGCATCAGTAATAATTTTCCGAATAGATCGGGTTTTTCGGAGGCTACTCCCGCCCCCGCCTGTCCGGCATACCCCATACCGAGAGCTGAACCGATAAATCCTAAAATTGAAGCGATCGCGGCTCCGGCAAAAACTAATACTAACCCTAATGTCGTTTCCATAATAATTTTTAACTTATTAATTAATAATTTATATTTTATTGTTTTCCAGTGAAATGTAGCGCTCGTCTCGGTTGAAGGGATGAAACGGTCTCCCTGCGCCGGTTAGGAATCCTTTAAAAAATTCCACGAATTGCAACCGGGCACTGTGAACAAACGCTCCCAACACATTAACAATAATCGTAAATCCGTGGCCTAAGAATACAATAATTCCGGCCACCACAGCTCCGCCTATCGGTATTATCTCAATAGCCAGTTCGGCGATCATATTAACCGAAAAAGCCAAAGCGGTGGTGGCCAGACCCAAAGCCAACAGACGTGAGTAAGACAGAATGTCCGATAAATACCCGACAAATCCATATAAACTCAAAATTCCTTTACCTAATTTCGATAACCAATGTGATTCATGTCGACCTTGTGTAATAACCAAAAAGGCAACTACTATGACCGTCAGGCTTATTAATAACATCTCCGGCCAATTAAGCCAACCAAGAGTGTTTAGGCCGTGCAATCCTATTACTCCGAAGGCCAAAAGCCACGGCCCGTTATCCAGCCAGCCTTGCATTGGTTTTTTGTTCCGAATATCACGGACTATTGCCAGGATCAGTCCGGCAATGATCTGGCAGACTCCCAACGCCAAAACCAGATAAAATATCGGCAGAGGGTTGTCTATCGGATCAAATATTTGCCACGCCTGGAGCCATGCCGGCCAGTTCCCGGTGTCCAGACCAAAAAAGCCGCCGAAAGCAAGACCGATCAGAATTGAACTGATCCCGCCAAGTAACATAAGGGCGACCAGGGATTTGGTGGCCTTGGGGAGGCGATACCAGTATATTAACCAGGCGGATAATCCGGCCAAGATCAGCCCGTAACCGACATCGGTTAAACTGAGTCCAAAAAACAAAAAGAAAAAACCGGCCAAAAAAAGTGTCGGATCAAGATCTTTACTTCCCGGCATGCCGTAAAGCCTGGTTACACTTTCAAAAGGCTCGATCAAAGAGTGGTTTCTGATCTCAAGAGGTGGTTCGTGATCGGAATTTATTTCCTCCAGATCGAAACGGGGCGTGATCTTAGATATAGCTTTTTTGATCGTTTTAATTGATTCGGTCGGGCACCAGCCTTCGAAGAAGACCGCTTTATGACTGAAGCCGGCTGTTGATTGGATGTCATGGCAATCTTTTTGCCATTTATAATAGTCAGCCAAAACTTGCAGTTCCGGCAAGTAACGACTCAGTCCGGTTAACTCTTCATCAATTGCCGCCCGGTGATGGGTTATGATCTCAAGGTCTCTCTCGATCCGTTCCAAGGCGTCGCTAACCCGGCTGGGCATTACCGGTAGGGTAATAATATCTAAATTAAATTCTTTGATTTGGTTTAAGATCTGATCCTCGTCTTTTTTCAGACAGTAGATAGCGATAGCCTTTTCGCCTACTGTTTCCCAGGCCACCGGGGTTTTAAGGTCCGCTAATCGATCCACCAGTTCATCCCGGTCCGAGGTTGATCCTTGGGCGGTTATTTCTACTGTGTACCGGGTTTTCCGGGGTTTATCTAAACTTTTATTCCAATTTTCCCACGGCCATAATTCATACTTTTGCTCGGTTAAGGCTTTGGTTTCGGCTTCGAGACGGTTTAAATTTGTTTCCCAGTGGCTTATTTGATTTAAGATCGGTTCAGCTGAAAAATGATTAACTATCTGCTCGATCTCGTTTTCGGTAACCGGCTCCTTTAGGCCCTCTAAAGCACTTTTTATGACCGGATGTTTGGTGTACTGGCGTAATAACTCTACCGCGTTTTCTAAGCTGGCAGTTTTATAACTGAGTGAGAAAGTTTCCGGTTCCCACTGGGATAGATCTGCTTCCTTAAAGGGGATTTGAGTAAATTCGATGACGCCTAATTTTTGTATCACAGCTAAAACTCGGTCGGTAACCGGCCGATAAATAGCTAACCTGATTTTAGACATCGGAATTATTGCCATATTAATTAAGAATGCTCTGGACAACCAAATCGATTGCCCGATCTGAATTTTTATCAGCTAAACTTGTAAGATCATCAAGTTGTTTTTCGGTTTCGGTTTCGATCTCTGTCTGTTTTTCCAGTAATACGATACGTTCTTTTTTTAATTGTTCCTCGCGGCTTGTTTGGATTTTGGTTTCTGTTTCCGATATGATCTCTCGGGCGGCCTTTTGGGCTTCGGCTCTTATTCTTCCGGCTTCATTTTCCGCCTCTTTGATCTGATTTTGGACTGATTTTTCTATTTCTTGTATTTTTTCAATCAAAGACATACGTTTGTTATTTAACGATTTTAGCTTTCAAGCGCATTTGACTTATTATTGCCTCCCGGTCCCTTTCCTCGAGTCTCATCGAGATAGATTTTATGGTCTCTTTGAGGTTCGGGATAATGGTGTACTCCATAACGTTGGTTCTCCGCCTGGTTTTTTCTATTTCTAAACTTAAATTTTCTATCGCTTTTTCTTTGGCGGCCAGGATTATCATACTGGGTAACACTTTATCGAATTTGGTTAATGCCAAGTCCAGGTCGCCACTGGTTTCCAAAAAACCGTAACAGAATAGATTGCCTTCCGTGCTGACAGTAAATTCCGGAATCGAGACCGACATCACCGTGTCTGTGTCGGTGTCAATGTTTAGTTGGCGATTGGGGGCCAAGACCGATGATGCTAAAACTTTTGGCGACAGAACCCCGACTGCTTGAACGTAAGATCTAAAGGCATCGGCCAGTTGCTCGTCGGTTTTAAGTCTTAGGTCTTTTGTTTCGTAGATCAGATCCATGAATTTTTTCATGAGACCGTCGCGTTTGTCTTTTAAGAGTTTATGGCCCTTCTCAGCAGTCTTAAGTTCGCGCTTTAGTTTTAGTAAATTTATTCTGGTGGGGTTGACCTTTAGTTTTGCCATAGAACATTAATCTTTCGGTAAGTATTTATCTACTAACTCCGGTTTAAGTCGCTTGAGAGCTTGACGGGGGACCAGCTTTAATAATTTCCAACCAAGATCCAGGGATTCTTCAATGCTACGGTCTTCGTTCTCCCCTTGATTAATATAAGTTTGTTCGAATTTGTCGGCAAAAGATAAATGGGCCCGATCGTCGTCGGATAAAGATGACTCACCCAAGACCACCGCCAGCTCTCGAGCTTCCCGTCCTAAGGCGTAAGAGGCAAATAATTGATCTTTAAGTGAGGCATGATCTTCTCGGGTTTTTTCCGGTCCGACCCCGGCTGACCATAAGCGAGATAAGGAGTCCTGGACGTCAACCGGCGGGAATATTCCTTGGGTGTATAAGGTTCGAGAAATGATAAATTGACCTTCAGTAATATAACCGGTTAAGTCCGGGATCGGATGCGTTTTGTCGTCATCCGGCATTGTCAAGATCGGGATCTGGGTAATACTGCCGGAGTGGTTTTTTATCCGACCGGCTCTTTCGTATATGCCGGCCAAGTCGGTGTACATGTAGCCGGGATAACCGCGTCGACCCGGAACTTCTTTTCGGGCGGCGGAGATCTCTCTTAGAGCTTCGCAGTAATTGGTCATATCCGTCAGGATCACCAAAACATGCATATTTTGGTCGAAGGCTAAGTACTCCGCGGCCGTTAAGGCCAGTCTCGGGGTGGCGATACGTTCGATGACCGGGTCGGCGGCGGTATTGATGAACAGAACAGATCTTTCTGCCGCTCCGGTGTCGGCAAAGGATTTTTGGAAGTAAGAAGCCTCCTCAAAGGTAACTCCCATAGCACCGAAGACGATCGCGAATCCCGAATCGGCCTGGCCGGATGAGGTCCTGATCTTGGCTTGTCTGGCTATTTGAGTGGCCAGTTTGGCGTGAGGTAATCCGGAGGCTGAAAAGATAGGCAACTTCTGTCCTCGAACCAAGGTGTTCATGGTGTCGATCGCTGAAATTCCGGTTTGAATAAAATCATTCGGAAAAGCACGGCTCCAAGGGTTGATCGGGGCTCCGGAGATCGGTCTTTTGACTTCCGGCACAATGGCCGCTCCGCCGTCGATAACTTTTCCGTTCCCGGAAAAAGCCCGTCCTAAAATATCGGGCGAAAGATCAAGATTGGAGATCTCACCCCGAAATCTAACCCGGCTGCCCTTTAGTTGAGTACCGGCGGTCGGAGTGAACATCTGAACCACGGCCTGATAGTCCCTGGTTTCTAAAACTTGACCTAACCGAGGTTCTTTTTCTCCAGGGATCATTACCTCCACCAATTCTTCGTACTGAGCATCTGACACCCCGTCCACGATCAGAAGTGGGCCGGCGATCTCAGTTACAGTTTGATATTCTTTTAATGCTTTGTTGGATGTCATACTGTGAATAAGTTATCTATCTGGCTTTTTGCTTTGTCACGCCAGTTTTCATAATCACTGTCTGTCCACTCACCGATACGCAAATTTGATATCTGTTGGACAGCTTCTGAGTTCTGCCATTTATTAAAGTCAAAATTTTCCTGTTCCGTTAACGGCTTAGTGAGATCATAAATGGTCAATATGGATCTTAAGATCTGATATTGCCGGCCAAGATGGGTAAATGCGTCTTCTTGATCAAAGGCGTTTTGAAACAGGAAATCTTCCCGAATCGATTTAGCGATTTCAAGGGCTAAACGTTCTTCGTTCGATAGACCTTCCAGCCCGACCAATCGAACTATTTTCAAAAGCTCGTCCTCTCGCTGAAGCAGGTTCAAGGCTTTAAGTCTCCAACTGGCAAAATCTTCGGCGATATTTTCTCGCCACCAGGGGGTAATGTTGTCGATATAGAGAGAATAAGAATTTAACCAGTCGATGGCCGGAAAATGTTTTTTATAAGCTAATTCCGCGCTTAAACCCCAAAAACATTTAGTAACTCTCAAGGTAGCTTGAGAAACCGGCTCGGACAAGTCACCGCCCGGAGGTGACACGGCGCCAATGACCGTCAAAGCACCTTGTCGATCGTCTTTACCTAAGCAATTAACCAGACCGGCTCGCTCATAGAACTGAGCGGTTCGAGAGGCCAAATAGGCCGGGTAACCTTCTTCTCCGGGCATTTCTTCTAGTCGTCCGGCAATTTCTCGCATGGCCTCAGCCCAACGGGATGTTGAGTCGGCCATTAAGGCCACTGAGTATCCCATATCACGGTAATACTCCGCGATCGAGATACCGGTGTAAACACTGGCTTCTCGGGCCGCCACCGGCATATTGGAAGTATTGGCGATCATGACCGTCCGTCGAATCAGGGGGTGGCCGGTATTCGGGTCAGTTAAATGAGGAAATTCGTTAAGAACTTCGGTCATTTCGTTACCTCGTTCACCGCAGCCAATGTAAATAATTATTTGAGCGTCACAGTATTTTGCTAAGGCTTGCTGAGTTATGGTTTTCCCTGAGCCAAAGGGTCCCGGGATAGATCCGGCCCCACCTTTGACGATCGGGAAAAAGGTATCAATTACACGCACGCCGGAGATCAGGGGTTGTACCGGAAAAATCTTACCTTTGGTAGGCCGGGGTTGCCTGATCGGCCATTTGGTCATTAAGCCGACTTTTATTTCCTGATCATTTTTGGTTTTTATGACAGCGACAGTGTCTTCAACCGTGAATTGCCCTTTAGTTATTTTAATCACCGTTCCCGTGATCTCGGGCGGTACCATAATGTAGTGATCGATCAATTCAGTCTCTTGGACTTTTCCCAAAATATCCCCGGATTCGACTTCTTGACCCTCTTTGACATTCGGTTCAAAATCCCATAGTTTTTGCCTGTTTAAACCGTCAGCTTTTATGCCTCGAGCAATAGTAAACGTTTTGGATTGAGCTTCTATCTCGGACAAAGGCCTCTGGATGCCGTCATAAATAGATTCCAGTAGCCCGGGCCCTAATTCTATCGACATGGTCGCTCCGGTTCTTTTTACCGGAGCCCCCGGGGCTAAGCCGGAGGTTTCTTCATAAACCTGGATAGATGCCGTTTTACCTGATAATTCAATTATTTCACCTAATAGTTCTTCGTGGCCCACCTTGACCACTTCGTACATTTTTGCTTCTTCCAGACCGCGGGCTTTGACCAGGGGGCCGCTAATTTGAACGATATGACCGGTGTTGGAGCCGGAACTGTCCGCAATGTCAGTCATTTTGTTGTATTTATATATTTTAGAAATTAATAAAAAATCGTAACAATTCGCACAAAATAGATCTTCAAGATCGTTTGATTTTAAATGTTACTAAAAAGCAGTTGCCTGAGATCTGACAAAAATAAAGCAAAAGCGACCCTATTTTATCATCATATTTCCAAAATGCAAATTTGGCGATCTTTTGATCGAACTCAAACGAGGTTTTGGGAAAGAAGATCTTTGACTTCTTTAAATTTGCTTTAATTTAAGACTAAGTCTTGATAGCTGAAGATGATGATTGAAACAGGGTTTTTGTTGACGCTATGATCTTAACTGTGACCCCGGAGTCGGTTTAAAAGTGGTTTGATAAATGCTATTATGAACATAAGATCTTATGAAAATATCAAGTCCAATTTTTCAAGACCGAACTCTGATACCAGGCAAGTATACTTGCGATGGTGAAAATGTTAATCCCACCCTCAGGATAAAAGATGTGCCGACGGGGGCGGTGAGCTTGGTGTTGATCATGGATGACCCCGATGTTCCCGAGTATGTGAGAAAAGATGGGGTTTGGGATCACTGGGTAGTATTTAATATTCCTCCGGAAACTTCTGAAATTCCCGAAGGAAGTGAGCCTCAAGGAGTAGCCGGCCAAGGTACGGCCGGGAATACAAAGTATCACGGACCTTGCCCGCCGGACGGCAAGCACCGTTACTTTTTTAAGTTGTATGCCTTAGATACTCGACTTGAGTTGCGGGCCGGGGTGAGCAAGAGAGAAGTGCTTGAAGCAATGAGGGGTCATGTTCTGTCAGAAGCCACTTTGATCGGGTATTATGACAGATCGTAAATGGTCAGGTGTCAGAAACGTAAATATCAAAAGAAAATTTGAGAGACTCTAATGTATTAATAAGTTAATGAAGTAATTTTATGGATATATTTTCACTTGAGAATAGGGTGGCGGTTGTAACAGGTTCAGCCCAAGGAATGGGTAAGGCAATTGCGAAGCTCTTGGCCGGTCGGGGTGCCAAGGTGGCGTTGCTCGATGTTTTGGGTGATGAAATAAAAGCGGTTGAAGATGAGATCACGGGCGACGGCGGCAGGGCAAGTAGTTGGGAGATCGATGTATCGGATCAGGCTTCGGTGGATCGGGTCTTTGGGGAAGTATCGGAGAAGTTCGGTCAGATAGATATTCTGATCAATAATGCCGGAGTGTTTGATCCGAAACCGATTTGGGAGCTTGAGGAAGACGAGTGGGATAAAACAATAAACATCAATTTAAAAGGTCAATTTTTATGTGCTAAGCGAGCGGCACTCGAGATGAAAAAGAATAATTGGGGCCGGATCGTGAATATTGCATCAGTCGCCTCTGGCCAGTTGGGAATCGGTATTTCGGGCGGAAGTCACTACACCTCTTCCAAGGGGGGAGTTTTGGGGTTAACAGAAACCTTGGCTATTGAGCTGGCGCCAGAAGGGATAAATGTGAATGCCGTATCTCCCGGAGTGATAGATACTAAAATGGTGGATGAAGCCGGTTTTACCGATGAGGCGATGGCGGAACTTTTAAATGGAGTACCGCTTAAAAGAAAAGGAACCCCGGAAGACATAGCGTACCCGGTCCTGTTTTTAGCTTCCGAGGAATCTGCTTATATAACCGGAGCCAATTTGGTTGTTGACGGGGGCTGGTTGGCTTCCTGAATCCGGTTTTATTAATACGGTCTCGGTTCTTTGAAGGCAAAAATTGAATGAAGAAATTAAGATCGAAAAAGGTGATCACGGTTGTGGTAAAACCAAATGCCAAACATTTTAAGATCACGTCAAGTAATGGAAATGAGCTTGTGATCGCGGTGCCTGAGTCGGCGAAAAATGACCAAGCCAATAAAGCTGTGATCCGGGCCGTAGCCGATCATTTTTCTTACCCGGCATCTTTGGTGTACATAAAACAGGGTCGTAATCGGCGACAGAAATTGATTTGTTTGGGTTAATTTCCGGATTCGATGCCCCCGGGGTTTTGGGTGGTTTGTTTTACGGTCTGAAATAGGTTAAAATTTAGGCAATTATGATCCAACATTATCTTTCTTTGCTTCGACCAGGATCGACCCGAAAAAAATATTCGAGGCAGTTGTTGCGAATGTACGGGTTATCTTGCGCGGTGCTTTTTATGTCTCTTGTGTGGGGGGTGGTGGCTGCTCGGGGTCGGGCCGTGATGATGGAAGATGTGGCCGGGCCTTTGATGGATATCAAGGAATTCTTTCTGGGTCTTGAGTGGTGGGGAAGAATAATCTTTGTTTTTTTAAATAATTCATTGACCACCGCCTTGGTGGTGTTCGGAGGAGTATTTTTCGGATTGATATCGATTTTAGTCTTGATATATAACGGTTACCTGATCGGTGCAGTGTCGCAGGTAGCCGGAGCGGAACATGGCTTGGGAGTGGTTTTGGCGGCTCTTTTACCGCATGGCATTTTTGAATTGGGGGTGGTGTTGCTGGCTGTGGCGGTCGGACTTAGACTGGGCCAAGTTTTTGGGTATTGCTTGAGAGT
>CAZVBR010000003.1:31358-34611 GCA_964625755.1 uncultured Candidatus Saccharibacteria bacterium
CCGGAGCAGCTGAACTGGACCCCCGAACTTAAAAGATCGGAAAGGCTCAATCTCTCGGCTAAATCTTACTTATTGGCCGGAATGGGCGGTTCTCATTTGGCGGGAGATATTATTCTTGCCTGGCAACCGGAGTGTGATATCAGTATTTGGTCTGATTACGGTTTACCGACCGGTCTGTCGGATGAATGTTTGGTGATCATTAGTTCATATTCCGGAAACACTGAGGAAGCAATAGACAATGCCGAGACCGCCCGGCGACAAGGTCGGAGACCGGTGGTGATCACCAGTGGTGGGTATTTGTATGAATTGGCAGAGCGAGAAAAATGGCCGCTTATTGCCTTACCTCCTAACTGGCCGCCGCGCCTGGCGACCGGATTTGGTCTTAAGGCCTTGGCTTTACTGGTTGTCTCGTCTGAGTTGTCAGATCGGTTAGTGATGGCCGGCCGGGATCTTGACCCGCTTGCCTTTGAAGAAGGAGGGAAAAGGTTGGCCGGTAATCTGCTTGAGGGGGTACCGGTAATTTATACCGAGCGATCGCTGTCAGCCCTAGCCTATAACTGGAAGATCAAAATCAATGAAAACAGTAAATTACCGGCTTTTTGGGGTTTGATCCCGGAAGTCAACCATAATGAATTAATGGGATTTGGTTGTCAGTTTTTGCCGCCGACCATAAGAGAGGGGTTTTTCCGGTTTGTTTTTTTGATCGACGGAGAAGGACATGCTCGTAATTTAAGAAGATTTAAGGTTTTAGCTCAAATGTATCGCGATCAAGGGTGGCCGGTTGAAGAAGTTTTTTTGCCCGGTGACGATCGATTGTCTAAATTGTTAAACGGAATGGTTTTGGGGGATTGGACGTCTTTTTATTTAGCGTCTTTCCGGGATATCGATCCGGTAAGTGTTCCTTTGATAGAAGATTTTAAGAAAAAACTTGATCAGGAGTAAGAAAGTGGGAAATTTTGAAAAAATCTTTATAGGTCATTTAGTTGAAGGGAACTTAGCTGATTATTATGAGCGAATCAGTCAGGATTTAGTCTGTCGATTTGGTTTGTTCGATCTTAGTAAATTCATTCCGCCTCATATAACTTTATTACCCCCATTTAAGGCCGAGGCCGAACAGTTGAGTCAAATTCGGTACCGCCTCGAGTTTTTTCTTTGGAAATATTTACCAATTGAAACCGAGGTTGATGGTTTCGGGTGTTTTAATGAACGAGTGATCTATCTCCGAGTGAGATCTCGGCCATCAATTGTGGCACTGACCAGAGAGATCCGTGACTTATATCAGGAGTTCGGCGGTTTAAATCAAACCGGTAGGTTGAATGAAACTCCACACATTTCAATTGGTCGTTTTATTAAGCCGGATCAATTTCCTTTAGTTTGGCAGTATGTTTCTCGTTTGCCGAAACCGCAATTTGAATTGAGATTGAACAACTTAACTATTTTTTCAAAAAGGGGAGCGGTTTGGGGGTCGCGGTGCGTGTGCAGGATCTGATTAGTGAGGAATAAATTAAATTTTTATTTATGAAGTATAAATTAATAGGATTTGATCTGGATGGCACTTTAACAGAGAGCGGTAAGTCCGTAGATTCTCGATTGATCTTGTTGTTGGCCGAACTTTTGAGTTTATGTTCGGTCGCCATAATATCAGGCGCTGATTGGGGTCAAATTAAAAGGCAGTTGCTGGATCATTTGCCACTTGAAGATATAGATCATAAAAATCATTTCTTTGTTTTGCCGGTAAATGGCAGTAAAATGTATCAATTCAAGCAAGGTGACTGGCAGTTGGTCACTTCAAAAGACCTTGGCTCCCGGGAGAAACAAGAAGTAATCGAAGCTATCCGCACGGTTCGGTGTGAAGAAGATAACCTACTTTCATCCGGCGATTATCAGGATCGGGGGTCGCAGATCACGTGGTCGGTTCTGGGAAATAAAACCCCGCTTTTCTTAAAGCGGGCATGGGATCCTCAGAAAAATAAGATCAGAAAAATAACTAAACGCCTAGCCGAACTGCTCCCGGAGTATAATGTCAAAAGTGACGGGCTGGCCTCAATTGATATAAATGATCAGAGTGATTCAAAGGGGGAGGCTTTGAAAAAATTGTGTTTTAATTTGGGGTTATCTTCTGATGAAGTATTATATGTCGGCGATGCTCTGTTTCCGGGCGGAAATGACCATTCAGTTCTTGAGTCGGGTTTTAATGCAAGATCGGTAACCAGTCCGGAAGATAGTTATCATTTGATCAAAACTTTGATCAAAAAGAAGAAGGGAGTGAGGTTCGAGCGTTTTGAAGGTAATCCGGTATTGAGGGCTTTTTCTTCCTGGCCCTGGGCTGACCGGGCGGTATTCAATCCGGCAGCTGTAGAGCTGGATGGAAAAGTGTATTTATTGTATAGAGCGGTCGGTCATGAGGAAAAATATATTTCACGTTTGGGTTTGGCCAAAAGTGAAGACGGGTTTGCTTTTCAGCCCGTTGGCGAGTCACCGGTTTTTGGTCCGGAAATAGATTTTGAAAAGGGAGGGGTAGAGGATCCCCGCTTGGTGGTTCTTGACGGGAAATTGTACCTCACTTATACCGCGGTCGGTGACTATTTGGTGTCTCCCGGTTGGGAGGAGTTCGGATCGGGGTCGGTGAGAACTTGCGGGGCATTGGCATCTACCTCCGACTTGAGTCAGTTTCAACGTCTGGGGATCATAACGGACCTTGATGCCAATGACAAGAACGTGGTTCTTTTTTCGAAAAAAGTAAATGGTCGTTATGTTAAGCTTCACCGTCCGTCGAATTGGTGTCGCGGGAGCGGGAATTCGGTTCCGAGTGATTTTAAAAGCTTTAAATTGCCGGAAAAACCTTCGATCTGGATCTCTTACTCGGATGATCTTTTAACTTGGAGTGATCACCAAGTGTTAATTGAACCGGAGGCAGAAAATGTTTTGAAAGTGGGGTCCGGACCGCCGCCAATTTTAACTGATCAGGGTTGGCTTTTGATCTATCATCAAGTTTTTTCTTATCCAAATGGCGTTTATTATGATGCCAAGATGGCTTTGCTTGACCGGGATGATCCCGAGCAAGTTTTAGCCAGATCTCAAGGGGCAATATTGACACCAAAATTCAATTACGAGATCGACGGGGATGTTAATAATGTGGTCTTTCCGACCGGAGCCGTTGTTCAGGGGGATAAAATGCTGGTTTATTACGGGGCGGCTGATAAGTACTGTGCTTTGGCAGTTGGTTCAGTTGGAGAAATTTTAAGATCCTTAA
>CAZVBR010000004.1:0-33854 GCA_964625755.1 uncultured Candidatus Saccharibacteria bacterium
GGGATTTTCTAAAAAAGATTGGTTCGAACTTCCAAATCCAAAACCAAGCCGTTTCTTTTTCGCCACGCGGAGCGTGGCAATCCGTTGCAAAATGGGGCTTTGGCGCGCGAAGCGCGCCTGCCGAGCGGCGAAGCCGCGAGGCAATCTCTTCCCAAAAATTGAAAATTGTAAATTGGCGGAGAGGGAGGGATTCGAACCCTCGGTCCGGTTTCCCGAACGCACGCTTTCCAAGCGTGTGCCTTCGACCACTCAGCCACCTCTCCAATTTAGAGTGATAATTACAAATTACCACATTAAAAAAACCTGTCAAAATGCCTCTTTATTCCACCGGAGCCTCAACCGATAGATATCGCCTAAGATACCAGAGATTGATCATAGCCGAGCTTAGGGTCAAGATCGAGAGAGTTCCAAGGGGTGGCAAAGAACCGGGTATAACCAACCAGACAACCGACACCATCAACCCTAAAGTTACAGCATGTAAAGTTACCTTGAACCCTTCAACATAACGACCCGGTAGTCCAAAAATTTTCAGGATAAAAAACACCGGCACCGCCAAAACCACAGAATAAAGCATAACAAACAAAGCTCCAAAAATACTGAGCACAAAAGCCAGAACAGCCAACATCGGCGGCAAGATATTAAGACCGGAACTCAAACTTTGGTAAATCGAGACCAACTCCTGGCGGGAAATAGTCAGGTCCTCAGGGATATCGGTCAGTGGTTGAACTTGATAATCCCCTCTTTCCGAGTCCACCAACTGCACCAAACTGGACTCTGTCAACAGAATCAAAGTACTATGGTCCTGGAACCGATCTATCGCTTCCTCTGGGGGGTTCAAAGTATCTACCACCAGTATGTTATCCACCTCGAACGGCCAAGTCATCACCTCGCTCGGCCAAGCCCAGTTGTAAACCCCCGGGACTTCGGTCGATGCCTGCCCGTCAATTATCTCAACTTCCAGATCTTCGGGAAAAGTAGTTACCACTTCTTGACCAAATTGGCGAATAATCGAATTCAACTGCGGAGCCCAGTACAGACCGACGGCCAGAGTAACCACCAAAGCTAAGGTGGCCGACAAAGCCGCATAATACTTGACCGACTCCGACAAAGAACCGGTGATCACCTTTTGATAGAACTGCGGTTGAAACAGACTGGCCCAGATCAAATAAAAGTAATAAAACATACGTCAGTTTAATATAGATAGCTCTGCATGCCCATTAAAACATTGGCCAAGTAATAAACGAAAAGGTCTCGATTTTTGTCCGACCGATCTTCAGCCTGGTACTTTCGAAACTGAGCGGCCAACTCCCTTAGCTTCTCTTGATCTTCGGGAGTAGCCTCTCCTTTTTCATCCAAATCTTCCTTCAGAGACATTATTTCATCAAACCAAAGCATATCCACTCTCTTTAGTGAGCTCGGATCAAAATCCTCAAAATGAGCTGTGGGGCCGGTTTCTTGTTCTTGCTCAGTCAACGCCACCATTCTTTCTTTAAACCGCTCCAACTCCTGATCCTGACCTGATTGAAAATAAGAAAAATTTTCTTGCGAATTCATGTTACTTTTGACCCCGGAGAGCTTTTATCCTCTCCTCGACCGGAGGATGAGTCATAAAAAAGCGATGAAAACCCTTTTCTTTTTTGGCCCCGAAAGGATTAACAATGTATAAATGAGCCGTAGCGTTACTGGCTTTTTCTACCGGCTCCCGGTTTTGACTTATCTTCTCTAAGGCACCGATCAGGCCAGCCGGGTAACGGGTCAAAAGAGCGGCAGTGGCATCAGCCTGAAATTCTCGCCGCCGAGAAATGGCCATATGAATAACGCTGGCCACTATCGGAGCCAAGATCATTAGAGCTATCCCAACAGCAAAAAGCACTATCTTAACCCAACCACCTCCTCGATCACCGCCCCCCTGCAATCCTCCGAACAACATAAAACGGAAAAACAGATCAGATAATATCGCCACAAACCCCACCAAAGTCACCGCAATAGTAGAGATCAGAATATCTCGATTGCCGACATGAGCCAATTCGTGAGCCACTACTCCTTCCAGCTCGGAGCGTTCAAGCCGCCTGAGCAATCCGGTGGTTACCGCCACGACCGCGTTTTCAGGGTTTCGGCCGGTGGCAAAAGCATTCGGGGCGCTGTCCTCGATGACATACAAGCCGGGCATCGGCAGACCGGCTGCGATCGCCAAATTCTCGGTTAGAGTATAAAGATCCCAGAATTCCTCTTTGGTAGCCGGCCGAGCCCCGGAAATTCTCAAGATTATCCGATCCGAAAACCAGTAACTAATAAAATTCATCACAAGGCTGAAGATCACGGCTACATACAGAATAACTTGGTTATCCAAAATATAGCTAAACGCCCAGCCAACTCCGATCACCACAATCAAAAACCCGGCAAACAAAGCCCAAGTTTTATAAACATTTTTATCCTGTTGTGTGTACAATGAGGTCATAATTTTTTATTACTCCACCACTACTAACTAATAGTCAAACACCTTTCCCTGTTTACTGACCGGGATCCTCGAATGAAAAACTCTCGATCACCGAGATCTCCTCCTCGGTCAGATATCTTCCGGGTTCCAACTCCAGGCCCAACTCTTCTCTCACCGTCTCGATCAAGCCTCGCTGAAGAAAAGTAATTTCTGAATCAGAGATATTACGACCAGCCTCTTTACTCAACGCCTCTTTGTCACCCTTTAAGATGTAATTAATTATAGCCAGAGCTTTGTCTTCCTTAGATCTTTGGTCCGATTCAGAAGAAGGGGCCGAAGTCTCTAAATCGTGCCATTCGCCTCCGGCCGAATTTTCGACTGTCTCTGAGTCGCTCTCCCGGTTACCGGCAAAGTCAAGGGTTTCACTTCTCTGCCAAGTACCGCTTTCTGTCTCTTCTTCAACCGGCTTTTCCTCATAACCCTCTTGGGCTTCATCTGATCTTTCCGGCCAAGCCGGAGCCCCGGCCAACTGACCATCGTCAGGAATATCATAAACCGGCGGAGCTTTAACTGAAAAATCGTCTTGTCTCAATCCTTCAAACCCACCGGTCAAAGATCCGGCTATCAAAACCGACCCGGTCAGCACAAAGAAAAAGGCCGAAATTTTCAAACCCAGAAAATTACTTTTTTTCGGATCCAGATCCTCCGGATCCGAACCTTTGAGCATATCATCGTACTCGGACCTCATAACAACGCCATTTAAAATTATTTTTCCAACTTTCTCAAACTACCTCCTAGAATTCAACTTTTACCGGCTCTCTTTCAGCCTCATTCTCCAACTCGAAAAACTCTTGTTTTTTGAAGCTGAACATACCGGCGATCATGTTATACGGAAAAGATTCGATCTTGGTGTTTAAGTCACGGACATTGGTGTTGTAAAACCTTCTGGCCGCTTGGATCTTATTTTCCGTATCCGACAGTTCTCGCTGTAATTCCAAGAAATTCTCATTGGCTTTCAAGTCCGGATAATTCTCCGCCACCGCAAACACACTTCTAAGAGCCCCGGTCAGAGCGTTTTCTGCTTCGGCGGTCTTTGCCGGATCCCCGGTTTGCTCAGCTGATACGGCATTGGCCCTGGCCTCGGTCACCTTCTCTAAAACCTCTCTTTCATGAGAGGCATAGCCTTTGACGGTGTTGATCAGATTTGGAATAAGGTCATACCGCCTCTTCAGCTGCACGTCAATATCGGCCCAGGCCTCTTTGGTTCGATTACGAAGTCTGACCAAGCCGTTGTATACCAAGATCACCCCCAGAACCAAGATCACCAGCGCCACAATAATAACAATATATATAGTTTCCATAATTATATTTTAACTGATAATAGACTATTATACCATTATTTCCTGACAAAATCCACCCGAGAACGGGTGGATTTATCAGGATCACTCTTTAACACCAAACCGGGGTTAATACCCCATGCCCATGCCACCCATCATGTCACCCATGCCGGGTTGACCCATTCCGCCGGATCCTTCAGAAGTATCTTTTTTGGGCTCATCGGTAATAGCTGCTTCGGTTGTGAGCAGAATAGCGGCCGCCGAAGCTGAACGTTCCAGACATGTACGAGTAACTTTGATCGGATCGATGACACCAGCTGCCAACATATCCGAAACAAAGTCATCAGCCTTGGCATCGTACCCCTCATTGTGCTTACCTCTTTTCACTTTATCAACGATCACCGAACCGTCATCCTTACCGGCATTAACGGCAATCTGGCGCAACGGAGCCTCCAGGGCTTTCAGGAGAATAGCAACTCCGACCGAAAACTCCTGAGCAATGTCTTCCGAGGGAGCTTTTAGTTCTTTTTTGGCCACCTGAGCTCCGGCTCGGATCAAGGCACTTCCTCCACCGGCAACCACACCTTCTTCGATCGCGGCTTTGGTCGCCTCAACCGCATCTTCGATCTTTAATTTTTTGTACTTCATTTCCGATTCGGTAGCAGCCCCAACTTTGATCACGGCCACTCCCCCGGACATTTTACCCAATCTCTCGGTCAGCTTTTCTTTGTCGTACTGGGAATCCGCTTTTTCTATCTGAGCTCTGATCTGACTGACTCGAGCCTCAATATCAGCCCTCTTACCCTTGCCGCCAACAATAGTGGTATTATCTTTGCTGGCCACCACTCTCCGGGCTCGGCCAAGCATATTAACCTCGGCATTCTCGAGTTTCAAACCGACTTCTTCCGAAACCACTCGGCCGCCGGTCAAAACCGCTATGTCCTCGAGCATCTCTTTCCGTCGGTCTCCAAAACCGGGAGCCTTGACCGCCAAAGTACTGAAAGCTCCCCTCATTTTGTTCACCACTAAAGTAGCCAGGGCTTCTCCGTCAATGTCCTCGGCAATAATAACCAATTCTTTTTTGCCCCCGCCGCTCTGCATTAATTTTTCCATGACCGGTACGATCTCTTTTACGGTCGAGATCTTTTTGTCGGTAATAAGGATGTAGGGATCTTCATACTCGGCCTCCATCCGTTCCGAATCAGTGACCATGTATGGGCTGACATAACCCTTATCAAACTGCATTCCTTCCACCATCTCAGACTCCACTCCGAAAGACTGAGATTCTTCCACGGTCACCACTCCGTCTTGCCCGACTTTGCCGATCGCTTTGGCGATAATATTCCCGAATTCTTCCGACTCGGAAGAAATGGTCGCCACCTGAACTATCTCCTGATCAGACTTGATCGGTTTGGCGGCTTTTTTGAGCTCGGCCACAACCGCCTCTGACGCTGCTTCGATACCGGCCCTGACCCCCATGGCATTAACCCCTAAAGTGGTTTTTTTGAAGCCTTCTTCGACCAAAGACTGAGTTAAAATAGTCGCTGTAGTAGTTCCGTCTCCGGCGTAGTCATTGGTTTTGTTCGCCACTTCTTTTATTATTTCCGCTCCGGAATTTTCCAACTTGTCACTCAAGGTGATCTCCTTGGTAATGGAAACCCCGTCGTTGGTGATAGTCGGAGCTCCGAAGCCTTTATCCAGAACTACGTTTCGGCCGCGCGGTCCAATAGTTACCCGAACCGCATCGGCCACCTTGTCCACTCCCGCCTTCAGGGACTTTCTGGCTTGATTACCATATGTTATTTGTTTAGCCATATTTTTATTCCTCAATTACTGCTAATATATTCGACTCACTAATGATCATATAATCCTCATCATTGATCTTCACTTCATCCGGACCAAACTTGGAAAATATGATCCTTTGGCCAACCTCGACTTCAACCGGCGAAATCTCACCGGACTCATTTTTCTTACCCGGGCCGACGGCCAACACCCGACCTTGTTCCGAACGTTCCTTCCCGACAGTTTCCGGGATAATGATACCCGATCCGGTAGTACCGTTCTTTTCCTCTTCCGAAAGAGGCTCAACCAGAACTCGATCTCCTAAGGGCCTAATATTAGGTTTAGAGCTACTTTTTTTCTTCATAAGCAATTTACAAGCCAACCAAATAAAAGGTCGGCAATCGTTAAACTAGTAATAATTTGTATCAATAGTATAAATAACTGACTAGCTAAAGTCAAACTACATAACAGCCCGCCCAAAACGCTCCCGAACCGAACTTTAACCCTGGGTATGTCAAGATCACCGATAGACAAAAAAGGTCAGAACCTCCAAAAGACCGAGCCAGATTCACCGCCGCTCTTGCCCCTTTATTAAAAATTTGATAGGCTTGGAGGTAAGTATATATCTCTAGAAGTCACATGCAGATGATCAGATCTTAGTTTTAGAGTATTATATAACGGTTGACAAAAAAGAAAATCCAAATAATGATACATAAATAACATGAATTTGTTGAGTACGATATTGCCATTTATTCAGATCGGATTGGCTGCTATTCTGATAACCCTGATCTTGATCCAGCAGAGTGATGCCGGGTTAGGGGCGGCTTTTGGTGGTGGTGATGCCAGTGGCTCATTTCGAAAAAAAAGAGGCCTGGAAAAAACTTTATTTCGTTCCACGATCGTGATCGCGGTTTTGTTTGTGGCCGCCGCCGCCTTGAATCTTTTCATTTAACAAAAGCATCATACCAACCGCTTACTGAAACCAAACAACGGAAAAGCCCAACTACTTAAAATTATGACCGTCGTTAAACTGGACAAAGAATTCTATCGTGTCAAAACTTCTTAATTTCATCTCGAGCGACAAAAGTCGGTGGCTAAAAGTAAAGCAATCCTTCGTCAAACCGATGAATGTACCGATCAATATGATATGGGATCTGCCGTATCGAAGCTATACAACTTTACCTCTTAAGTTCAAGATGGTTTTTGTTGGTCTACTGTTGATCGGAACTTTATCTCTGTTTGCCGGCCTGTGGGAGATAAACAAAAAATACATGGTAGAAGTGATCACTCCCGGAGGGCAAATCACCGAAGGGATCCTGGGTTTCCCTCAGTTCATAAACCCCCTTCTGGCTGACTCCCGGGCTGATCACGACATGACCTCGCTTATTTTCTCAGGCCTGATGCGCCGGGACGAATCGGGCAACCTGATCCCCGACCTGGCCGAATCTTACGAGATCTCAGAAGACGGCCTGGAGTACACCTTTACCCTCAGAGAAGATCTTTACTGGCATGACGGCACTCCATTAACGGCAAAAGATGTCGCTTTCACGATCGAACGCGCCCAAGACCCCCGAACCAGAAGCCCTCGACGGGCTAACTGGGAAGGAGTAGCAACCAAAACCAACGACGACCGAACTGTCACTTTTACCCTGGACCAACCATTCGGCCTGTTTCTGGAAAACACCACACTCGGAATAATACCCCGGCACATCTGGCGCCGAGTTCCTCCGGAATTATTTTTGTTCAACGAACACAATATTGCCCCGGTCGGGTCCGGGCCATACCAGATAAAAGAAGTGGGTCGAGACACTCAAGGAGTGATCGAGTACTACAACCTAAAAACTTTTTCTGACTTTGCCTTGGGCTCTCCGAACATAAAAGAACTTAAAATGAACTTCTACTCTAACGCCGATCAAATATTCGAAGCCTGGGACCGGGACGAAATTGACAATTTAAGTGGTATCTCTCCCCAAAAACTCGATTACTTCCGCAAACGAGGAGCTAAATTGCGATCTCTACCCTTGCCTCGATTATTCGCCGTTTTCTTCAACCAGAATCAAGCAGATATTTTTACTGACCAAAACGTCCGAAAAGCCCTAAACCACGCCCTCGATCAAACCATGATCATTGAAAGAACACTAAATGGTCACGGCCGGAAAGTAACCGGTCCAACTCTACCCGAAGCCCAAGATCAAAAAACCGACCCCTCAAAAAACCCAGAAATAAACGCCGAGGAAGAACTGATCGATCGAATAACCGAAGCCCGGGATATTCTCACCAACGCCGGCTGGGAAAAGAATGAGGACGGAATTTTTGTCACCGAAAGAGATGGCGAGACATTGGTTTTAAGTTTCAACTTGGCCACCGCCCAGACCCCGGAACTCATCACCGCAGCTGAAATGGCAACTGAAGCCTGGCAAGAATTGGGGGCCGAGATAAATCTGCGGGTTCATGAACCCAACGATCTAAAACACCAGATCATCAGACCCCGAAACTACGAGGCCGTACTTTTCGGTCTTATGATCGGCCAAGATCAGGATCTATACTCTTACTGGCACTCGTCCCAACGTCAAGATCCCGGCCTGAATATTTCCATGTACACCAACATTACCGCTGACAATTTACTCGAAAAAACAAGGACCGAAACTGACCCGGACAAGAGACTGGATTTACTGGAAGAATTAACCGAAACGATCAGAGAAGATCACCCGGCGGCCTGGTTGTACGCTCCGAACTTCATCTATCTGACCTCTCCGGACATCAAACACCTGACCCTGCCCCCGATCAACCAAAACCACGATCGATTCGCCACTATATTCAACTGGTACACCAACACCGAAAATGTCTGGCGGATATTCGCCAATGAACACAATAAAGTGAAATAATTAATAAAATAAGATAAATCATCAATGAATCAAAAAACAACTACTAAACGTGCTGAGACCAAGCAGTCCCACCGGAAAAACAAAACAGTGTCAAAGAAAAACACCAACAACCGACGCAACAAAAACGATCAGCAGGAAAAACCGGAAAAAGTACCGAAGATCGCCCCGGGAGTGATCAGGATCGTACCCCTAGGTGGCGTAGAGGAGATCGGGAAAAATATGACCGCGATCGAATTCGGCAACGATATTATCGTCATCGACGCCGGACTACAATTCCCGGACGATGACTCACCCGGAATAGACTATATTTTACCGGACTCCGCCTATTTAGAAGAAAGGAAGCATAAGATAAGGGGTTTAGTGGTCACCCACGGCCACCTAGATCACACCGGCGGTATTCCTTATATCCTGCCCAAAATCGGCAACCCCCCGATCTACACCAGTCTGTTAACGGCCGTAATGGTCAAAAAAAGACAAGAAGAATTTCCTCACTTACCGAAACCAGATATCAAAGTGGTGGACAAAGATGAGTCTCTCAAACTAGGCAACATGAGATTAAGATTCTTCGGTTCGACCCACACCATCCCGGATTCCCTGGGGGTAGTCATAGAAACCCCGTTCGGCAACATAATCTTTACCGGTGATGTTAAGATCGAGAACAAAAAAGGCGTGCCGGAAAAATTCGAAAAAGAAACTTACGAAAAACTGGGCCGGGAAAAGAACCTGCTTCTGATCGCCGATTCCACCAATGTCGAAAAACCCGGATTTTCTCTTCCGGAAAACGAAGTTCAGGAAAACCTAAAAAAGATCGTGGCCGATATTCCGGGTCGGATCATCTTCAGCACTTTCGCCTCCCTGTTCGACCGGATAATATTTTTAGTCAAAACCGCCGAAAGTTTGAACAAAAAGGTGGTCGTTGAAGGACGGTCAATGAAGAACAATGTCGAGATCGCCAAAGAACTCGGTCTGTTAAAGATCAAACGGGACACCATTATTTCAGCCGATCAAATGGATAACTACCCAGACAACAAGATCGTGGTCCTGGCTACCGGCGCCCAAGGCAACGCCCTGGCCGCCTTGATGAGGATCGCCAACCAGGATCACAAGACCGTAAAGATCAAACCCGGAGACACGGTTCTTTTGTCCTCTTCGGTGGTACCGGGCAACGAAAAGAGTGTTCAGAAATTAAAAGACAATCTCTCTCGCCAAGGGGCCAACATTGTTCATCACGGAGTCGCTGATGTCCACTCGTCCGGCCACTCCTACCAAGATGAAGTAAAATGGATCCACAAAAAGATCAAACCAAAATTCTTTATTCCGGTTCACGGTCACCATTTCATGCTCCGGGTTCACGCCAAAATAGCTGAGGAACTGAAAATGCCCAAAGAGAACATAGTTATTCCCGACAACGGCATGGTGATCGAAATAACCGACAAAGGTAAAAAGATCGCCTCGCGACCGGAAACCGCCTCGAACAAGATCATGATGGTTGACGGTTTGGGCACCGGAAATGTTCAAGAGATCGTTATTCGGGACCGACAAATGCTGGCCCAAGACGGGATGTTCATTATTGTTGCCACCATTGATATCAATACCGGAAAAGTTCCCCGCTCTCCCGATATCATCTCCCGGGGCTTCATCTACCTTAAAGAATCTCAAGAATTATTGAAAAACACCCGGCACCTGATCAAAAGAGTGACCGAAGAAACGGCAAGTAATATGCACCCGATAAACTTTGACTACCTGAAAAATACCGTCCGGGAAGAAGTGGGTAAATACCTCTTCCAGAAAACTCACAAACGACCGATCATTTTACCGGTTTTGATCGAGGTCTAGAACATGAAGCCCCTCCTCCTCCCTGCCGCCCAACCACGCCGAAGTGTCGTTTATTTAGCCGGCTTTCTCTTCTCGCTCCACTTGTCGCTGACCAACTACATCAACTCTTCTTTTTTGGCCCAGAACATACACGAAGAACTGGTCGGAGTGGTGTTTTCAGTAGCCGCCGGTTTGGCGATCATTGCTCTTCTGTTTACCCCCTCCCTGATCAAAAAATGCGGCAACGTCCCGTTTGCCACCGCGATAACTTTTGTCACGATCCTGATCCTCCTGTCTTTGGTCAATGTTTTCGAGCCCTGGCTGGCGATCGGTTTGTTCATGATGTACTACGTTTTAGGGTTGGTGATCTTCTACACCATAGACCTCCAGTTAGAAAGCCTCTCAGAAGACAAAGACACCGGGGGAATTCGCGGAACTCATCTGACCGTGATCCACATAGCCATGATGATCTCTCTCATTTCCGCCGGTCTGATCTTGGGAGACGGCGAAAATTATCGTTTGGTTTATCTGGTGGCCGCGATCGCCCTTTTACCCTTTTGGTACATCACGGCTAATTTCTTCTCTCAGATCAAAATAAAGGACGACCGATCGTCTTTACTTGAAACCACAAAGTTGCTTTGGCAACAGAAAAATCGGCGCGAGAAAGACCTCGCAAAGATTCTCGGAATCGATTTTTTGGTGAACTTCTTTTTTGCTTTTATGCTCGTTTACATGCCGATCTACCTTCACTCCCACGTCGGCCTGTCCTGGACGGTGATCGGCTGGCTGTTTGCTTTCATGCTTCTGCCTTTTGTGCTGTTTTTGATCCCCCTGGGACGGCTGGCGGATAACTACCTCGGCGAAAAAGAGATCATGACCGCCGGCCTGATCATCACCGGTTTGGCCTGCCTGGTCATCGGCAACTACACCGCCCCGGAACCGATAGTCTGGGCCGGATTGCTATTTACCACCCGCTTGGGAATTTCCGCGACCGAGACCATGAAAGAAAGCTATCTCTTCAAGCACATCTCCTCTGATGATGCCAATATCTTAAGTTTATCCCGAAACACTAGGCCCCTGGCTTATATCATCGCCCCCTTGGTTGCCAGTGCTCTTTTGATCTTCTTTGAATTTCAGTTTTTGTTCACCTTCCTGGGCGGAGTTATGATCTTGGGCCTTTGGTTCTCACTTGGGATCTTAGACACCAAATAAACTGATTTATTTGGCCGCGCTCGATCATTTAAGCATCGCCCGTAACCCGCAATAATAACAACCGGGATCCTCGCAACGTCTATCCCAAAAATCAAGCGAGATGATCTCTCCGGCGACGGTTTTAACTAATTGGCTCAATTCATCAACTTCCTCCGATTCGATCACAAACTCCTCCCGCTTGTACTGACCCTTGTCATTAGGCTCAACAAAATCTATCATCCCCGATCTCATTTTATACCGCCCACCGTCATAGAGATCGAGCAATAAACGGTAAAAGATCAGTTGACGATAATAATCACCGTCCTCGCTTTTAGTCTCCCCCAAGATCGCCTTCCGGCTTTTCGGGCGTCCAGTCTTGTAATCAACCACCCGGACAGCCTGATCCTGTTCTAAAAACTCGATCTTATCAAGCTTACCGGTCAAACGTATCTCAGGCGTTAACAGTACTCCGGTAATATTGAATTCCGTTTTCGCTCGCTCAAGCCACGTCCCCTGATAAGTGTCATACCACCCGGCCAAGGCCTCGTTACCTCGTTTTAAGAATCGTTCATAGTCATTTTGAGTAAGAGGTTGAGACCGTAAATAGGTATCAAAAGCGGCCAAGAAACTGTCCTTTCCGAACTCCCGGTCAACTTTGGCCCGAAAAAGATCCGCCAGAGCCTGGTGAACGGCCGTACCGTACATCTGAGGCTGTGACTGAGCCTCCGGCAGTCTGACCAAATTTCGATAAAAAAACCGCCAAGGGCAAACCAGATAATTATTCAAAGCCGAAACCGACAACCCTTGCTCGAAGAATACCTCCTGAACAAATTCCCGGCTGGCCAAACTGCGACCGGTTTTCTCCGGCACGGTCAGTTTCAACTCTAAAGCGCTTGCCTCCGATAAAGACCGATCTTCCGGAACGATCTCTTCTAAATGATCTGAGCCCATCTCGGCAATAAAAGCACTCGGGAGTTGTTCCCGGCCGGACTGTCCGAATTGGCTGTAAGAGATCATTACCTTTTTCCGGGCCCGAGTTAAGGCCACATAAAACAATCGCCTCTCATCAGCCAGATCATCCGACCCCGGGTCAAAATCCGAGCTATCAGCCTGATCATTCTCCACCCCGGACAACCGATAAACCTCCGGCAACAATTTTAACAGTTCACGTCGCCGGCGACCGCCAAAATGACCGTCGTAAGCCCCGATAATATACACCTGATCAAACTCCAACCCCTTGGACCGATGAACGGTCATTAACCGAACTCGGCCAACTTGACCGGTGGTCTTGTTCCGTTTGATCAACAGATTATGTTTCCGGACCGTATCAAGATACCGGAAAAAATCACTCAAACCGGCCTCCGGATCGGATTCCAGCAAGCCGGCCACCTCATCATAAAAACGGCTGATCGCCCCGAATCGCTCTTCTGCCTCCCCCGAGGCAATAATATCCTCAAAGACACCCGACCCCCGGATCATCCGCTCTAAGAAAGTCAGAAGATCAAGATTTTTTGACTCCTGACGCCACTGGGATAATTTTTGGTAAAACGAGGCTGTAGCCGGAGACTGAGACACCAGATCAACCAGCGGCTTTTTCAGTTGCTTGGCTTTTCGAACCAAACGATATACTTCCAAGGGATCCAGACCAAAAATATCGATGTGCATCACCGCGGCCAAGGGTTCGTCTTGCCCGAACCTCTCAACCGCTTCTAGGATCAAGAGCAACTTCCGAACATCTAACTGACTTAACAGATCCTGGTCCGATTCGATCACGACCGCCACCGCTAGTTTTTCAGCCAAACGAGCCAAAGGTAGAGCGTCTTTATTGTCCCGATACAAAATCGCAATATTCTCCGGCGGCACCCCTTGGGCGATCTCGGATCGGATCTTAGACAGAACAAAATGATGTTCCGATAATTGATCATCAAAAGCCACCAAACGGATCGGCTCGGGGGCAAAACCGGCCCTTGGTTCCAAGGGCTTCGGCCCCGGGATAACATTTTCTGCCGCCGACAAAATGCTACCCGCGGACCGATAATTATCAGTCAAACTGATCAAACGGGCCCCGGGAAATCGCCTCTGAAAGTACAAAAAATTCTCAAGCGAAGCCCCTTGGAACCTGAAGATGGCTTGCTTGTCATCCCCAACCACGAACAAATTGGGATCTTCGTGAAAACTGGCCAACATCTCGACGATCCGGTTCTGGGCATTATTGGTATCCTGGTGTTCATCCAGTAGTATGTATTGGTATTCCTCTTGAAGCACTTGGAGTAAGTCATGATTCTCAGTTAGGGTTTGGAGAACTTCCATGATCATATCACTGTAATCATACAGACGATTCTCGGTTAAATACTCCTCGTAGACGGCGTACAGCTTTGCCAGCTCGGTATTTTTCCCGAGATCTTTGAGCATTTTTTGGTACTTCCCCTTGATCCGGCCCTGATACGGCCCGGAGCGATGCCTCAGGTCGTCATTGGTTTCTAACTTTTGCTGCTCCTCTTCGACCAATTGACTAAAAGCCCCGGGAGTCCAACCCTCCCGCTTTAGATCATTAATAGCCGACAGAACCGGCCGGGTGTACAAAAGAGGCTCACCAAACGGACGCAACAACTCCAGTTCGGTCTCGGTTATCAACTTCTCTAAAATGGTTACCTGATCAACTTCCGTGATCGGCCGAGACCCGATGATCCGCGGAAAGTATTCCGGATAACTTTTGATGATATCATTACAAAAACTATGAAACGTATTAATAGTCACGGCATAGGCCGGACTGCCCACTATCTCGGCCAAACGACGGCGCATGGAGGCCACCCCGGACTCGGTAAAAGTCAGAGCCAGAATATTTTCCGGGGCAATATCGGTCACTCGTAAAATATTGGCGATCCGCAAAGTAAGTACCTGGGTTTTCCCGGTTCCCGGTCCGGCTGTTACCATAACGGTTCCCTCAACCGTATCAACCGCCTCTTTCTGAGCGGCGTTCAACTGCTGATACGAGGCTTTGAATTTTTTCTCTCCGGCCATTAGGACCAATTGTACCACATTTCGACTCCGACTCTTACCCCTCAAGAGAAAAAAACAAGATCTGACCCTTATTTTTTCTTCCGTGATCTGCTATACTAAGACCATATGAGCATTCAAGAAAAAATAAAAGAAGAGATCAAAAACTCCCTCCGAGCAAAAGACAGTTTAAGGCTGTCGGTAATGCGGAGCATATCAGCCGCTTTTACCAATGAATTATTAAACCTAAAAAGAAAACCGACCGAAGAATTAACCGACGATGAAGCTCTGGCGGTGATCAAAAAAACCGCCAAGCAGAGACGGGATTCGATCGAGCAGTACCAAAAGGGAAACCGAGAAGATCTGGCCGAGAAAGAAACTCAGGAACTTAAGATCATTGAAGAATTCTTGCCGGAACCTCTACCTTACGAGAAGATAAAAAATATTGCTCAAAAGAAAAAAGACGAACTGAATATAACAGACAGAAGTGATATCGGACGGTTGATCGGGGTAGTAATAAAAGAAACCAAAGACCGGGCATCCGGCCAAACAGTCAAACAGGCAGTCGAGGAATTATTCTGATCCTGGCCAGGGTCAAAACTTGCAACACAGCCCGACCTTTTGTTAGACTGAACTTGGTTAGAATTAATGGTCTATCAAATGGAGGAGTGGCGATGAATCTAATTTCCCAGTTACTATTATTAACCAGAAATATCTGGCAAGGCATTTACTGCCACCGTTGTGGTGGTCAGAATGTCAAAGAAGGTAGGTGCCTTAAGTGCGACCAATATGTAGAATAAGTCGGATCCCCCTTTAGGCCCCCTTTAGTTTACATACTGACTAAAGGGGGCTTTCGCATTTTAACCACCAAACCTTAAAAATCGGTCAGTTTAAGTGCTTATCTTCTTTTTCTATTAGGAACAATCCGGGTTGTCTCCCCGGGGAGACTCTTTTTTCGGCTGATCCTTAGCTACCACCTTGGCTTCTTGGACCGCCTGCTTCTGAATTTTTTCCTCCAATTTTTCTTCTACTATTTTTTGTTCCTCTAGCTCCTGCAAATCAGAAAACCCGAACAGAAAAAAGATCAAGATCGCCGAGGCAACGATCCCGATCAGATCGATCAAAAATACCGACATAGCCCCGGTCACGATCGCCGTATTCCCGAAAGCCAAACCGATCCCCGCAGCGGTCAGAGGCGGCACTAACGAAACCGATACCGCCACCCCCGGCAGAGCAGCCGACAGGTCTTGCTTGATCCAGGTATAAGAGACCGCCGAACCGGCAGCCAAAGCAACAAAAAAGAAAAGCAAATTCGGCTCCACCCGGAAAAACATCTCCCCGAAAACATCGATCTCCTCCCAACCAGCTAATAAGGTAACAAAAAAAGACGCTAAGATTATCAACCCGGTAGCCCGAATAAGAGTAAAAATTGACCGGTACAAGGCCAAACGACTGAAAGTCACCACCGCCATAGCCAAACTAAGCACCGGGAACAAGATCGGGGCCACTAACATTCCACCGATCACAAACACCGGATTATTAACCAACAACCCGATGGTCGCGATCACCGCCGAACAAGTTAACAAAAAATAAAAATTGCTTCGGCTACTGCTTTCCCGCAACAACTCACCGAGCACTCTTTGTTGATTATGATAATCGATCAGAAATACCGATCCTGGCATATCGCTAGTTTAGCAAATTTTCCAGAAAAAAACGATACGGCTTATCCCGCCAGACCGCCGGTGCATAATTTATCCCGACCCGGGGAGCGGTTCTGATACTTCTCTTCAAGTCAACCGGCACCCCCGAAACATACAAGCCTCTCTCTTTAACAGCTTTTTGACCGTTGAACGACCGGTCGATCCCCCAAGCTTTAGTCAGTCTTCCCGGCCCCTCAATCCCCGCCACCGAACGGATCAACACCGCCGCCGGCCAACCCTCAGACCCGGTCACAATATTTAGCATATTGTGCATTCCATAAACCAAATAAATATACCACACCCCGCCGGGGCCGAACATAACCTGATTACGTGGCGTCGGACCCCGGCTGGCATGACTGGCTTTGTCATCAGGTCCTTCATAGGCTTCAACCTCGGTGATCCTCGCTTGACACAACTTACCATCCGGGCCTTGGCAGACCAGGTATCGCCCTAACAGATCAGGAGCTACTTCCACCGCTGACCGCCGATAAAATTTTGCCGGTAGATCTATCATGGTGATTGCCGATCCTCATCCTCTGACACAAAAGGTACGAAAGCAAAACCGGGGTAATTCAGGAACTTCAACTCCCCGGAGGTTTTTTTCTCGCCCAAGACCAGGTTAGACCCGATCGGCATCACCAACCGACCCCCGACCTTAAGCTGTTCGATCCAAGCCGGAGGAACACTCTCAGAAGTCGCCGCTGATATGATCCGATCATAAGGAGCCTCAGGCGAATACCCGGACACGGCATTTAAATTATGGACCGAGACAATATTCTGCTTCAAGAAATTATACTTGGCAAGATTCTTTCTGGCTTGTTTGGCCAATTCCGGGATCAACTCCAGACTGACCACTTTTCCCGCCTGCTCCGGCGGCATCTCCTGTCCGTCATCATTCCGGCCAACCACCACAGCCAACAACGCCGCTTGCCAACCGGACCCACAGCCAACATCTAAGACCTTTTGCCCGGGCCGGGCTTTAAGTAATTCAAGCATAAAAGCCACCGTCTGCGGCTGAGAAACGGTTTGCCCAAAACCGATCGCCAATGGGCGGTTTGAGTATGCCTGACCAGCCAGTTCCGGCGGTACGAAATCAGCCCGATCGATCAGCCGGAAGGCTAAAATATTTTTTCGACTGACCAGCTCACCGGAAGTGATCAATTGATCAACCAGCTCTTTCTCGTAATTCATAACCATCATAATACGCCTCCCGAAAATAGATGACAATAGAAGAAAAAAAAAGTAAAATGAGGTCATGACGAAACAACTGACACACGCCTGGTTTTTCTACGGATTATTACTCGGGACAACCGCGGTAATGTTCCTGTTGATCCAACCCTTTCTGTCGGCTCTGGTTCTGGCTTTTACCCTGGCGATCGTCTTTGACCCGATCAACAATTACCTGGTTAAAAATCTCTGGGGTAACCGAACCCTAGCCTCGATCCTGACCCTGGCCCTGATCGGCCTGGTGGTGATCATTCCCTTATTCTGGTTTGGCTGGCAAATACTCGACCAAGGCCGCGAGCTATACGCCCAATATTTCACTACCGACTTTGAGACCCCGGGAACCGAAGCCGGAGCGATCATAGAGAACATAAGAGACCAGATCGACACTTGGATACCGTGGCTTGACTTAAGCTATGAAGGTCTGGATCAGGTTCAAGCCGAAGCTATGAAATGGCTGATCGCAAACTTAAACATCATATTCACCAACACCATCAAGATCGCCTTTAACGGTCTTATTCTGCTTTTGGCTCTGTTCTTCCTGTTAAGGGACATGCCAAGATTTTTTACCAACCTAGAAAAGATCAGCCCGCTTGGCAAAACCCAACACCAAGAAGTGATCGAAAAGATCAAGACCACCATTAATTCGGTTATGACCGGTTCATTACTGATCGCTTTTCTTCAAGGTCTGGCCGTAGCTTTAGGGTTTGCCATTTTCAATATCTCCCAACCGATTTTCTGGGGCGGTATCGGCATGGTTCTGTCATTGATCCCGGGTGTCGGCCCGATCATCGTTCTACTGCCGGCCGCCATTCTGCTGTATCTGGGCGGCAACACCTTCGGAGCGATCGGCATGATCATCTGGGCCATCCTGATAGTTAGTCTGATCGACAACCTGCTTCGCCCGATATTGATCGAACGGGACATCAAACTCCACTCCTTTTTTATTCTTTTGGCCGCTTTGGGTGGTATCGGATTTTTCGGTCCGATCGGCTTTGTCCTCGGACCGGTGATCTTAAGCCTATTTTTTGCCCTGCTTGATATCTATATTAACTACGAAAAAGAACTCACGAGTAAATAACAACCTGACAGACCTTACCCGAACCACAAACCCGCCCGAACCTTATCTTGAAAAATTACAAACTATAACCAAAAAAATATGACCAACGATCTTAGCAACAAAAGCTGTCAACCTCCCAAAAAGGGTTCCCTGCCGCTCTCCGGCAACAAGTTAAACGACCACCTGACGAAGGTGCCCGGCTGGCATCTAACACCGGACCATCTAATGATCGAACGGGAATTTCAGTTTGCTGATTTTGTTTCCGCTTTACAGTTCACCAACCGGGTCGGAGAACTGGCCGAGACCGAAAACCACCACCCCAACCTCTGTCTTCACGACTGGAATAAAGTGACCATTACCACCACCACCCACTCGATCGGCGGTTTATCACAAAATGACTTCATCTTGGCCGCCAAAATAAACGAACTGGTCGACCAAATTCAGAATTCATGACTCGGGCTCGGCGTCGTATCATAAGATATCTGATCTATGCCGTAATAATTTTACTGGCTGTTTCTCTGCTTAATTTCTGGCAAGCCGTAAGGCCGCCACGGATCTCAGTTGACCGATCACCGTCGGACTTCAATTTACCCGACCCGGAGGAAGTCACCCTGGTTGCCCGGGACGGAGTCCAATTATCAAGTTGGTACTTCCCCGCCTCGGAGGCCGAAAGTGTGATCATCTGGCTTCATGGTTACCCGGCCGAAAAGACGGATATGCTTTTTTTGGCGGCCGAACTTTGGCCGGATCACTCTCTTTTCCTTAAAGACTTCCGCTACTTCGGAGACTCCGAGGGCCGAGCCACCACTTTGGGCCTGAAAGAACCCGGGGACATTTCCCGAGCCGTCGACTGGGTGGCTGAAAAAAATTACTCAGAAATCGCCCTGGCCGGTTTTTCCTACGGCGGCGCCCAGGCCATCCTGGCCGCCGGAAGTGATGACCGAATAAAAGCCGTAGCCAGTTACTCAAGCTACTCAGATCTTCGGCAACTGGGTCAAGAGGTCGTACCGTTTAGCCCGATCCTCGGCCCGCCAATTGTCAGCCTGATGGAACTCTGGGCCCGAATTATCTGGCAAGATATTCCAACCCGAACAACTCCGGCGTCTATTATTACCGAACTTGATATTCCGATCTGGCTGGCCCACGACAGGAAAGACGACGTGATCGATTTTTCCCACGCCAAGCAGTTGGCCGAAGCCGGAGCCCAAAACCCGAACCTGGAAACCTTCTTTTTCTCTCACGGCCCACACGGCGCCCTACCTTTATCGGACTTTAACCGGGAGCTGGCAGAGTTTTTCAACCAAGCCTGGTAATCAGAGCTCACCCGGAGCGGCTGATCATTTTTCTCAAAAAACCAACCAAGACCACCCGGTCAGACTCTAGTCTAACCGGGTGGTTCGATCAAATGAATATTTGAACCATTTATTCGCGATCAGTGATATCCAGACCGAGCTCCTTTAATTGCTCCCCGCTTAAGTCCTTAGGGGCCTTCATAACCGCTGTCTGTCCACTACGGGTCATCGGAAAAGCCTGAACCTCCCGGAGCTGAGCCTCACCGGTCAAATTCATAATATTGCGCTCGATTCCCAGAGCGATCCCGCCGTGCGGCGGTGCCCCGTAGGAAAAAGCTTCCAGCATATGTCCGACTTTTTCCTCGATCTCTTTATCAGAAAAACCCATCACTTTGTAGGTGGCTTTTAGGATCTCGGGACGATGAGCCCGGATACTGCCACCCCCGGCCTCAAAACCGTTACAGACCAGATCATACTGTGAGGTAATTATCTCGGCTATGTTCTCTCCATTCAACAGCCAGTCCACGTGTTCTTGAATCGGCATCGAAAAAGGATTATGGGTAAAAGTCCATCGGCCGTCATCGGTTTTCTCAAATAACGGAAAATCAAGAACCCAGGCATAAGCCAAAACATTTTCCCGTTTCTCGTCTTCAGTTCGAAGATCAAATTTATCCGCCCCGTACTTGTCCATCGCCTCCTTGAAAGTAACTCGAGGGAAAGGCTTGGTTTTAACGGTAAAACCCAAACTCTCCACCGTCTCGATGATCATCGCCTCGATCACTTGCAGTATATCTTCCCGCTCAACAAAAGCCATTTCCAGATCAAGTTGGGTGTGTTCAAACCCCCGATCGGCCCTCAGGTCTTCATCCCGAACCGCTCTGGCGATCTGAAAATACTTTTCAAAACCGCCGGTCATCAAAAGCTGTTTATACTGTTGAGGCGATTGAGGTAAGGCGTAAAAATTACCCGGATGGAGACGAGACGGTACCACGAAATCCCGCGAACCTTCCGGCGTCGATTCCGTCAGTATCGGGGTTTCGATCTCGGTAAAATCCTGACGGAACAAAAATTCCCGGCACTTTTGAACGAACCGGCTCCTCATTCGGAGATTTTTCTGCATTCTCGAACTGCGCAGGTCAAGATATCGATACTTAAGCCGGACCGACTCCTCAATATCAGAAGTGTCTTCTGTTAGATCAAAAGGCGGAGTCTGAGCTTCATTCAAAACTTCAAACTCAAAAACCTCCAATTCCAGATTTCCGTTAACCTCATCCGGGTTAACCATTTTTTCCGGTCGTTGTTTGACAAGGCCCTTGATCCGAACCACCCACTCAGATCTGACCTGACCGGCCAGGTTGTGTGCCGTCGCCTGCCCCGGCAAAACCACTGCCTGGATCTTTCCGGTTTCATCTCGAACATCAAGAAAGATCAATTTTCCGTGGTCACGTCTGGTATCGATCCAACCGGCGATCGTTACCTCTTCTTCTCGGTGATCATTTAGATCTTTGATATAAATTCTTTTCATACCTTATTTATAACACAACCCAAACCTCCGGGCAATTATCGTCTAATTTACCGGCCCTAGCGCCGGATCACTTCCCGTTTTTCAATTTGACTGACCTGATCAACCACAAATGATTCTCGGCCGATCACCTGGCCTCGCTCGGTCTCAATGTTGACCCGCCAACGGCCGGCCTCCGGCCCGGTCAAAAAGGAGTATCCCCGGTAACCGCCGTCCCGGCCCCCGATCAGATCATAACTAACTCGAGCCCGACTTTGCCAATTGCCGGTTTCCGGATCACGATACTGCCAATGGTGCACCACCACAATATCAAGCCGGGTCGGGGCAAAAACCGAAGCGAAAACATACACCGGCTCCCCGGCCAAGATCTCGATAGTCGGCCGCCAAAACACTCCTTGCCACCATGGCCGATCGGATGCCACGATCTCATAATCACCAACCCCGCTTCGACGAACCGAGTGATAGACACCGGCCTCCCGCAAAGACAGCGGGACCGGAGGGATAATATTGGTAAAATACAAAAAGTTGATCCCGAGAAATATCCCGGCCAGCAACCCGACCAAAAACCGCTTACGGTCTCCCACGGCCGGCACATACCGAACCATTACATACATATAGCCGGCCATAACCGCCAAACTGACCACCCCGGAAAGAAAAAACACCCAAACCTCGATACTCCGAAACAAAAACGGCAGGACCAATACACAGTACGAGAACACAATAAAGTAATACACTCCGAGTTGAATGTTCAGCCATAGATAATACTTCTTCAGCAGATCGTTGGAAACCATCAAAAAAACGATCAGGGCAATAAACGGCCAACTGGCGGTAAACGAACTCGAGAACCAGTAAAATATCAAAAAACCGGACAACAGAGCCCCGAAAGTGTACTGCAGCACCAAAGGAGCAAATAGACGGAGATAGCGCCACCGCTTTTGCTCACCCGGAAATCGCCCGGCATCATAGCTTTGGATGAAAATAATGGTCAGACCGGACAGGAACAAATGCCAGGTTAAGATCGAAAAAGCCAGGTTAAGATTTATATTCTGAAACAAAAGAGCGTCGGTGGTCACTCCGATCAACAACGCCCCGGGGATCAAATATCGCTCATATTTCTCATAAAAACGACGTACGACCCCAAACCAGCGTGTGGGGTAATTACTGTCCCGACCGAGAAAAAAACCTGTCTTGGTATTCATAATAACCGTTATTTTTAGACCGGATCGCGATCACTTTAAAAGGTATTTAATTGAAATACATTTTCTGCGGTGTGTCAAATATATCATTCCGGGGCACCAGCTTCCAACCAAAACCGCCTTAAAAATAAATAGCCGAAACCGCCAACAGTCCCCCGACCACTGCCATCAAAAACAAAAGGAGCAAAAACAATATTTTATTCTTTTTCATACTAAAACCGATCTTTATTTACAATATGATCATTATAATATATTTCCCCAACTACCGACATATCCACAAATCCAAGCCCGGCTTGAACTCAATCCCCAAAACAAAACCGCCCCGAAACAACCTTCCCAAATCCTTAAACGCAAAAGCTCACCAGATTGACATTTATTCAGCAACCTTTATAATTTTGATAATATTGCTCTTAAAAGTTAAAGTGGTAGGTCTTTGACAATTGAATAAATTTATACATATGAGTGGCCGTCTGAATTGATCAGGCGGTAAACGATAAAAGCAGTCGGCCGCTCATATCACAGGCGGCCAACCAACAGCCACCCCAAAAAAGAAAGGAGGGTAAAGAAAAAACACTTGAAAAAAACTTAACCCGAGCAAATCTAAACAGAAGGAAAGGAGACTGAAAGCATGAAAATCGCAGTTGCGGTTGCGGCCGCGATAATTTTGGCCGCTCCGGCTGGTGCCCTGTACATTGAGGGCACCCACGAAATGGAGAAGGGGCCAGACGGGGTCTGGTCCCACTTCACCGAAGAGGGGCTCGGGGCTGAAGTAACGTTCAGCGCCGAACCCCAAAATGAGTGGACCCTTGTGAGGGCCCACCTGGAAAACACAAGCACCCCCGGGCTATCAGAAAAGCCCGAGGGGCTGCTCCAAGGGGTGTTTTTCAATGCCCCGGAACTCACCCCCTTAGGAATCAATCTCGCCGATGGTGGCGGGATAATTGGGGACACCACTCCTGGCCGATACGAAATTCTCGGTGGCTGGGCGTACCGGGGCGACATCGAGGACCCCGACAACCCGTTTCGGCGGGTGTACGGGGTTAACTCCGGAATAGCCAACCCGGGGTTGGACACCTTCGGGAAATTTGACACGTTTGGGTACATCCTGGAGGGGAACGATGAGCTGTGGCCCACCCACAACCCAAAAGGGAGAGGTGGGATCGCCTCTCCCGGCGGAGGCACGCCCGACAGCGAAGTGTCGTACCTGGCCTCGCCGGGGATCGTGATCGATTTCGGGGCCCCTCTGGGGTTTAACCCCGACGAGTCGATCAGTGGGCTACACGCCCATTATGGAACCTCCGCGAAAGTCATCCCGGAACCGGCAACGATTACGTTGCTAGGAGTGGGATTGACATTCTGGGGGGCGAAAGCCCTCCGGCGCCGTCGCCATTAACACCGGCGCCGGCAACACAAACCAAAGGCAGCCCCTCGCGGGCTGCCTTAAATCTTACCTGAACCTCTCGATTAGAACTCTCCGGAAATTATCTCTGTTTAACTTTTAAGATAAACTGTTGATTTTAATCTAAGTCATCGCAGAACTTTGGTACATCACTATCTTCACTGGCTGGATTGGGAACTGACCCGGCAAAGCCATCGGAATCAACGCACCAATATTTATCGCCCTCATCTTCAAGATTCAATTTCGCGGTCACGACCCATCTACGGGAATCAGAACGACATGCTATATTGTCATTATTAGGACCATTTGCATCAATTGCTTCTTGCAATCTGTTAATAGTGCTATCATCTATGTTATCATCATCATCAACAGTAAAACTTCCATCATCACTACAAATATCTGCAAAACTACCTTCCCTCATACCACGAACTTCCATAGCCGACCGCAAACTGCTCATCTCCGACCTGGTATTCGCATCCCGAGCTTCGTCCCGGGACTCCCCCATAGAAGTCAAAACCACTCCGGCCAAGATCCCGATGATCGCGATCACCACCAAAAGCTCAATTAACGTAAACCCTTTTTGCTTTAACATATAAATTGATCACTTAACTTTATAATTCCCTACCACCGGTTTTGACGATCCCTTAAACCGGTTTTGTTTTTTATCACTCCAACCTGGAAATTGATCCGGCTCGCTCCCATATCTATATAATAACAAAATCAACCAAAAAAACAATTTTCACTTTCCTCCACCCGGGCTCTCATCCAAAGGGAATTAACCTCCCGGCTAATTTAAGATACCCCCAAAAGCATCAGAACAAAAAGAACGTACAAAACCAAGTAAAAAGCCCCTTCCCACATATGGATCCGCCGGGAGATCCCGGAGATCACAAACAAAAAGGTCACCACCCCGAGAACCGGCAAACCGACCGAGTAAGTGACCTCGTCCAGACTGGCTCCATAAAACAGAGCCGGCAGTCCGACTACGATCATCATATTAAAGGCGTTCGACCCGAACACATTCCCCAAGGCCACCTCGGGCTTGTTCCTTAACGCCGCCTTGATCGAAACCAGCAATTCCGGCAGTGATGTTCCGATCGCCACCGCCAAGAGAGTGATCACTCCGACACTGATCCCCAACCCCTTCATCAGCTCCATTTCAGACAGCCCGACCACCGAATCAACCAGATACCGAGATCCGAGAAACAAAAAAAGAGCTCCGAGTACAAACCATATCAGGTCCCGAAGCAAAACCTTCCGTTGGTCGATCTTTGCCTCCCCGACCAATCCGGAACCGGCTTGCTCTCGACGCTCTTTCCGGGACGGCAAGGCTTCCGGACTTGCCTCTCTTTCGCCCTCATCGTAATGAAAGAAAGTGTAGAAGATATAAATAACATAAACCAAAACCATCAGAGCCGCCTCCAGAAAAATTATCTCGCCGTTCCAGGTCACCCCCAAAAAAAGCACTGTCCCCATAGCCAACAGAGGCAACTCAACATCGATCAGGTCTCTTGTGACCGTCAACCGGCCGGCCACCAAAGCCGATATCCCGACCACCAACAGTATATTGGCCAAATTCGAACCGACGGCATTGGCCGAGGCAAACTCGGTCAACCCCTCCGAAGCGGCAAAGAAAGAAGCTATCAGTTCCGGAAAAGAAGTTCCGAGACTGACCATCAACACTCCGATAATAAACGGCGGCAGACCGATCGCCAGACCCAATCTTTCAGAAGCATAAAGCAGCCAGTCAGCTCCCTTGACCAAAAAAAACACCGAAACAATAAATACCCCTATCCAATACCCTAAAACAAGATCCATATTTAATTTCCGACTAATTTGAAGGCCCGAACCCGGGCCAGACTCACGATTACTTTTCTCTAATTATACTGGGTCTGTTGTCGATTAACAACCCCGACCCTCCGAACCGCACTTGCCAAAAAAACTTTAAAAGTTCAAGATAGGTTTATGCCTTCAGACAAACAACCCCGCCTTTTGATCTCCGGACACCATGTTCTGACCGAAGCCTTAAACGGAACACCCGAGGCCGTCACACGGGTGTTTCTTGACCCGACCTCTCCGGACCGGGAGCTAATAAAGAAATTAAAACAAAAAAATATCAAGATCGATCATCTCAGAACCTCCGGATCCCGAGAGAAATCAAAAACCATCAAAGCCGAACTCGATCCAACTAAATTGATCTTGTCCGAATCGGAATTCTTCTCTTCACTTGACCCCAAGCCGGAGACCGGCCTCTTGTTGTTAGGTGAGATCCAAGACCCTCAGAATGTCGGAGCGGTTATTCGGTCAGCCGCCGCCTTTGGTTTTTCCGGCATCCTCTTCCCCCGACACAATCAAGCCCCGATCACCGACACCGTCCTGAAAGTCTCAGCCGGGATGGCGTTTCGGGTACCCTTAGTGTCTATCGGAAACGTAAATCAGACCTTAAGAGATCTTCAAAATCAGGGGTTCTGGATTTACGGCCTGACTCCAAACGGAGACCGGGACCTCAACAAGGAAGATTTCGACCGACCCTCCGTTCTGGTGATCGGAAATGAAGCCTACGGGATCCGCGAAAAAACCCTTAAACACTGCGATTTCCAATTAACGATCCCGACCCACCCGCGCTGCCAATCCCTAAACGCCGCTGCCTCATTTGCAATCGTCGGTTATGCCTGGAGTCGGCACCACCCGGAAGCACTCCGGAAACCATCCCAAAACTGAGCTAGGTCGTCAGACCCCTTAAGCCGTCTAGAGCTTATCCCGAAAATAGACAAATATCCGACCGGAATTGGCAAAGTCTTTTTTGATCCGATAGTACTGTTTTTTAATATCGTCTCGTTCAAGAAATTTCAAAACCCGTTTTTTGAGCTGACCGCTCCCTTTCCCGGTGATTATCTCAACCTCCCGGATATTTTCTTGAACCGCTTTGGCCACCATATCTTGAAGCGCCTGATCGATCAGGTCTCCTTGATCATATACCGGATGAAGATCGAGTTTTAATTTTCCGGACGACATAAATGACCTTGTTTAATTAACAAACGACCCCGATCGGCCGATCACTGATTTTAGACCCAGGAAATAACCACCGGTGTCATATTTTTCCGGTCATTGATCTTTTGCTCCTCGACCAAAAGATCTCGGTACCGACCGGAAAGACTGGATAACTTTTTTATCCGACCGCGACTCAACACTTCCGGATCAACATACCGGAACTTTTTCGGCAATTTCACCGCCTGACCGGCGCCCGTCTCCTTTACCTCGAGATCCTTTCTCAACATCCCGATCCCCTTTTTGATACCCGGGGATCGAGAACTTTCCAGAATATCCATAACTTCCTGATCAGTGGCAAAGAAGTCGTCCCGAGACAGACACCCTTCAGATAAAGCGGTTTTCAAAACCCGGGACAGAACATAATACCGCGCTCTTTGTTTATCACCCGCCCAGTGCTCTCTTTGGAGTTTGGCAAACCACTGACCAAACTCTTCGGCTACCTCGGCCGACCGGAACACGATCTGATCATCCTCGACCGTCAGATCTTCCAGTATCCGCAATATTTGCTCTTGATCACAAATACCGGCCATCTCGCGCAAGGCATAATCAATTCGATCAGCGCACAAACTCGGAAGCTCTCTTTCCAATAAAGAAAAACCGGTCAGGTCATAAAACTGCTCACTTTGAAGATCATTCCTTCCCAAGATCGCCGGGATCTCGGAGTTCTTAAGATACTCGGAAAAAATACTGTCCTGGTGATCCTCTTTACTCGGATCCCCGATCACCCAGTCGACAACGTGTGAGAAAGCGGTATGGGAAACATCATGCAATAGTCCGGCCACCTGTTCTTCCAAACCGGCCTCTAATCTCCGTAACAACAAGAACACCCCGACCGAATGATCAAACCGAGAGAAAACCTCCTGGTGATAATAGGCCCGGGGCATTCCTTGCTGGGTAACACCTTTGAGTCTCTGTAAACTGGAACTTTCTGACAATTCAGCAAAGACCGGGTCTTTGGCCGTCACCACGCCGTATATTTTATCTTCCACAACCATAGATCTGCTTTTTTGGAACTTTCATCAACCCAAACTCCGATCACCAAGACCTTTACCTCTTTCACTTTAATATCAGTAGGCCCTGGCAAAGAGCACTCGCTTGCCGGACGGCCGGCCGGTTTTGACACACTCCCCTTCCTCTTCTTCTTGGTCAAACGGCAAGCACCGGATCGTCGCCCCGGTCTCCTCTTTTATCTTCAATTCCACCTCTTCCTCTCCGGACCAATGAGCCAACACGAACTTGTCCGACTCGATCGCCTCCCGGAATTGATCCCAATTCTCGACCGATACGGTATTTTCCTTCAGACGGTCTTTGGCTCTGGTGTACAGATCGGTCTGGATCTCTCCCAAGAGAGAGCAAACTCTCTCGGCCAGAGAATCAAGCGGGGCCTTTATCTTCTCACCGGTATCCCGTCGTACCAGGATCGCCGAATCATCTTCTATATCCTTAGGCCCAAGCTCAACCCGAACCGGTACACCCTTTTTCTCCCAGTCATAATACTTCTCTCCCGGTCTCATATCCCTGGTGTCCGCCTTAGCTCTTACCCCCTTTTCTTCCAAAACAGATCTCAAGTGCTCGGCTTTTTCATTGACCATTTCCTTACTCTCCTCCGATCCGGCAATCGCCGTAACTACCGCCTGGATCGAGGCCATCTTCGGTGGCAATACCAATCCCTTGTCATCACTATGGGCCATGATCAGCCCTCCGATCGTTCTGGTGCTAAACCCCCAGCTGGTCTGCCAGCCGAACTCTTTCTCGCCGTCTCGGCCCAAAAAAGTCACTTCAAACGCCTTGGCAAAATTCTGACCCAAATTATGAGACGTCGCAAACTGGAGAGCCTTTCCGTCTTGCATCATAGCTTCAATGGTGTAAGTATAAAGTGCTCCGGCGAATTTTTCAGCCGTTGATTTCATGCCGGCGATCACCGGTATCGCCATTTCATTTTCAGTAAAATTCTTGTAAACCTCAAGCATCTGTCGAGCTCGGTCATCGGCCTCTTGTTCCGTCTCATGAACCGTATGGCCTTCCTGCCACAAGAACTCGGTCGTTCGCAAAAAAAGCCGAGGCCTCATCTCCCAACGCACCACATTTGACCACTGATTAATCAACAGGGGCAGATCGCGATAGGAATGAATCCACCGGGAAAAAGAATCGTAAATGATAGTTTCCGAGGTCGGACGGACCACGAAAGGCTCCTCCAGTTTCTTTCCGCCGGCATGGGTCACCACTGTCACCTCCGGGGCAAAACCCTCCACGTGTTCTTCCTCTTTTTTCAAAAACTTCTCCGGAATAAAAAGCGGAAAGTAGGCATTGGAAACTCCGGTTTCCTTGAATTTTTGATCCAGATTTTTCTGAATATACTCCCAAAGAGCGTAGCCGTAAGGCTTAATGACCATGGTTCCCCGAACTGATCCGTAATCAGCCAGCTCCGCCGCCGAGATCACATCCAAGTACCACTGAGAGTAATCAACCGCCCGAGAAGTAATAGATTTTTCAAAATTTTTATTATTTTCTTTAGCCATAAAATATATCAACAAAAAATCACTATTAATACCCGATAACACAAATTTACCGTATTGTACCAAAAAAACAACCGGCCGCCTAAAACGCAGCCAACCAAAAGCCCCGCCCCGCGAGTCAAACCGGGACAAAAACGCCGACTACCCCGATCAAAGATTTTGATCCAGGAACCGTTTCAGCTTAACAAGATCCCGCTGATCGTTATCATAATGATATGATTTGATCCCCGAGATATTCGCACTTTCTACCGCCACCGGATTATGTTCAAAACACAAGACCTCTTCACTTTCAAGACCGTATTTTGCCAAAAGCTTCTCGTAATACTCCGGACTGTCTTTTGCCGGATTACCTTTCAAAGTAAACACCTCGTACGGCACCTTATCCAAACCGAACCGGTGCATTTTTTCAGCATCGGCATTAGTCACTATGATCTTTTTATTCGGGTAACTCTTCAACAAAGAATACATCTCTTCAAAGATCCGGCCCTCTTTGTCGACAAAACAACCCATAGCATCCACCAAAATAGTTTTCATGTTTTTGTTATTTAAAATTTATAATATTTCAACCTTGGAAATTTTGATCAAAATACAAACCCTAAATACCTAAAAACATCTCTGTTCACTATAACACTTTTTAAATTTAAAGTAAGACCCGGAAGATCAAAACTCAAAGACTCAAAAAACGGGCCCGGTGCCCGTTTTTTTTGACCCGTTTTGAAACAAAACTAGGGCTGCAGAATATCTTCGGTTTCCCCGTCGATCGAGATCTCAACTTCCTCGATGGAATCAAATTGCAGAAGCGTGTTTTCTATCTGATCTCGAATCATAGCCACCGTAGCACTACCGGCCGCCTCCAGCCGTTCGTCAAAATCGGCAAATGCCACCCCGTCTTCGATCAAAAAGGAATTCAAGGTCGTCCCTTCTTCAATGGCGGTTGACAGCTCATTGTCTTCCGGTCTCTCTAAAAGCTCAAGCAAAGCTGATTCTTCTTTATTCTCCGCCAGTACCTCTCTTTCAACCGGGACCACCGACTCCATCCCGTCTTCAACAGCCACAAAATAAACGTCAACCTCTGCCCTTTCATCATCGGGCTCATCGTCCTCCATAACTGCCCGGTATTCATCATAAGTACCGTCAATAACCGCTCCGGCCACTTGACCGTCAACCACCTCAACCGAGATCGTGCGCAATCTCATCTCTTCATCTTCCATATCCTCTTCACTCAACTCGCCAAAACCTCCGTACATCGTCTCGAACTCAAACTCCACTTCATACACCCCGTCATCGATCGGCCAAGCATCAAACGGCATTAGGTAATCACTTTCCCTTTCATTAAAGGTCACCGAATTATCCCGTATCCACTGCTCGGCCACTTCAATTGCTTCCTGTTCAGCCTCCATCTCGGCCACCCCATTTTCTTCCTCAACTTCAAGCGGTTCATCATTTTCCATACCGACAATTATAATACCGACTATCACGATCACGATCACAAGTATTATTCCGGTTATAAATTTTTTATTCATATTACTATTTATATTAACTTTTAATGCCCCCTTATTCCGTGTAACTGCCAAAAGGGTATCACGAAAAACTCCTTTTTACCAGACCCTAAAAACAACCCTTATTCAAACACTTAACCCCGGCACCCTCAAGGTGCCGGGGTTAGTAGATTTGTCTACGACATCTTGACCATCATTTTGGTTGGCCCCCGGGGGTTGAACAGATGAATAACCCCGAAGGAAATGGCACTGGCCCCCAGATCTCTTACGGCGACCAGGTCCTCCTCGTCCATAACGCTCGGTGCGATCACCGGGAGGCACCCCTGGATCGCAAGGCTTTCCACTGCCGCCCAATTATACTCCTGGGCCGGCTTTCCGGACACCCCTCCGCCGCCTCCGCCGACTCGACTCTGAAGAGAAAACAGGGGCGATCTTTGTCTGGGGAACACCATCTCCCACGGTACACTATTCAGGGAGATCGCTTCCGCCTCTCCTGCGATCTTCTCGGCGATCGACAGATAATCTTGTGCTACTGATAACTTTGCGATCACCGGGTGAAGCGACACATCCCGAACCGACTTAACGTCGTCGACCACCTTCTCAACTTCCTCCACCAAACCCCCGGCCAAATTGGGACAGGACAGATTCAGCTCGATCGCGGTCAGATCAAGATCATTCAAGACCTCGGTGGTCATCTCGATCAATTCCTCGCGTTCCCCGTAGATCGAAACCACTATCTGTCTTGAGAAGTCGATCCGGGGCACAAAGAACCTATTCCAGTGGACGATTCCGGGGTTACTCAGCCCTATTTTGTTGACAGCTCCCCCGGAGATCAAACGGACACTTTCCCGGGGTTTATACCACCGGAAATTCCCGGCCCGTTTATAACGGGTGAGAGTTTTGGTAACGACGGTAAACATCTCGGGCTTGATCAAACCCGCAGCCACCAGGGGTCTCTCCCAAAACCACCCCTTGCCGTCATATGCCAAACCACCGCTGGCCACGACATTGTTGATCATGCGACCGTTTGATAGTGCGATCATAGTATTTCCTCCGTGTGCGTTGTCCACCAAACACTAAACCTATTGACAAGAGCAAGCTACCAAAAAACTACCACAGGTCTCACTTAAAATAAAGACCCGGACTGAAACTTCGACCGGCGCCTGAAATTAATAAATCCATCATTACCCTTAGTCACTTCACCGTTCATTCTTGCTTAAGAACTAAATTCAACATACTTTTGGTGTTTTCGCCCATCTGTGGCAGATTTTCCGGGTCATACCAATCAGCCTCGATCACTTCCTTGCCGTCAATAAAAATTGCCGGATTTGTTGCTTTAGCTCTAAAAACCGAGACGGTATCTTTTTTATACTGCTGCTCTAGATACAAAGATCCCACCCGCTCAAGATCCTGAAGAACAATTCCGACCTCTTCTCGGCACTCACGTATCGCCGCCTCTTCAGGAGTCTCTTTTTTATCCAAAGCCCCACCCGGAAAAGTCCAGGTATCAGGATAGTAAGAAAGGCGGACCAAAAGGATCCTACCCTCACAAAATATACCCACTTTAGCGCCACGGGTATTCGGCCTTGCGATAAAACAATATGCAATATATAAATTTCTTATCAAAATAGCCAGTCGAGTATTCATGTTTTCAAGAATATCATATCTCAAACACAACGGGATACTCAAAGAACTAACATAAATCACAAAAACACCCATCAAAGAATTTAAATTCCGAGAGCAAATCGACCCCGAGCCAGCAAAACAACAAGTCAAACAATATGAAATAAACTATCTTAAGGTTAAAAGGAAAAAATACATCAACTCCCTGGTTATTTAAATAACTACCCTCATCAAACCAGGAAACCTTATGTCAACTTTAAATAACAATGGGAGATATAATTTCTGGGGAATTATAATACTAGCGACAAGTAAGTCCGACCAGCCCAAGAGTGTAACGGCAATAATTGTCACACTCTTTTCTACTTTGCACCTTTAAGAAAAACTCGCGAATCTCTTTTTATGATTTCATCCCAAGAAAGTTCCGGATTTCTCTCAATGTAGTTTTTTACCAACCAATATCCGACCGAATATCCTGTCCATCTTTGATACTTGTCATTTCCAAACAAAAATTCTTTGATGACTTTCTGGTCTCTGGATTCAAGAATGTCTTTTGACTCCTTCAATACATCAAATGCCTGATCTTTGGTTAAGGCTCCAGCCCACTTGCTTACTTCAGGATCAAAATACTCCTCTCTAAAGTTTTCCGCCAAACCTTCCAGCAAGACTTCATCTAAAAGAGTGTAGTTATTGAAATCATCATAATGGTGGTAATAATAGATCGTATGATTCAGTTCATGAGCCACAGTATTTTCGATAGATTTTTTTGAGTATTGATCCAAATTTACAAACAAATGAAAAACGCAACTGTAGACTGCTACGCCCATTACACCGTCAAAAACTTTGTCGTCTTTAGTAGTAAGGTAAGGATGAACAAAAATAAAATTTTTAGTTGGAACAGGCAACTTTTCATTGCACTTCTCAATGGTTTCTGAAATTATTTTTTCTATTTCCATCTTCTGCCCTTCAGAGATCTCTTTATATTGCTCAACACTTCCATCTCCAATGTGGTCTAATAAACCCTGTTTTAGCGAATCGACATCTGCATAACCGGAATAACCAACGCTCTCATTCTCTTTTATTAGAGAAACAATTGAATCCGCTATTTCTTTTTTGTCCTTAAACTCTCCGCTTGGAAAATAAAATTCAATTTGTGACAAGTCCTTATTCATAGCTTTATACTAACAAAATAAAAAAGGGGCGGGAACTTGGTTAGAGCCCGTTACAAGAGTCAAAATCCTCTGAATCGCTGAGCATATTCGCTCCGTAGCCGCTGGTTCCCCAATACCCGAAAACCATCGGCGCAAGACCGGAGCAATTAAGCGGACAAT
>CAZVBR010000005.1:0-1275 GCA_964625755.1 uncultured Candidatus Saccharibacteria bacterium
GAAATGATCCTTGGGGCCCAGCCGGACGGAGCCGCACCTTTGATTTACGCCAACAGGACTGGAGTCGGTCTGGGGACTACGAATCCGCAGGCCCGGTTGGAGGTGGTTGGCAATGTCAGGGCAAGTGATTTTACTGAAACATCCGACCGATCCCTGAAAACTAATATTGTCGGAATCGATAAGGCCTCTGAGAAGGTGGAGCAACTCAATGGTATCTACTTTGACTGGAAGAATTCCGGTGAGACGAGTATTGGTTTGATCGCTCAGGAGGTGGAAGGAGTTTTGCCGGAGATTGTGTCGGAAAACTCGGAAGGGTTAAAGTCTTTAAGTTATAGCAAATTGGTGGCTCTTTTGATTGAAGCTCACAAAGAGCAAGGGCAAAAATTGTCAGAGCTCGAGGAACGATTGGAAATTTTAGAGAGTGGGAGGTGATCTCGGTCTGAAAACTCAAGAAAGGTGGTGGCACGAGATGCTTGGCTTATCTTTCGGTGATGAAACTAAATACTGCTTCGCTTTTTGGTTGAGAGGCAGATTTAGGTTATTGTAAAATGAAAACGTTTTAAAGTGATATGATAGAAATCAATACCCAGAAAGCGCCAAAAGCCTTAGGGGCGTACTCTCAGGCAGTTACCTCGGGGGATTTTGTGTTTTGTTCCGGTCAGATCGGCATTGATCCGGATTCGGGGAGTTTGGTGTCGGAGTCGGTCAAAGAACAAGCCGGGCAAGTTATGGATAATCTAGACAAGGTGCTAGAAGCGGCCGGAGTTAGTCGCAAGCAAGTGGTTAAGGTCGAGATATATTTAGTTAATATGGAAGATTTTCAAGAGGTTAATGAAGTCTATGCCGAAAAATTCCAGTCTCAACCCAAGCCGGCCCGGATCACGGTCGGGGTGGCAAGTCTTCCCAAACAGGCATTAGTGGAAATGACCTACACGGCTTATAAAGGTTAGATATGAATGATCAAATATCAATTTCGGAGATAGATAAAGCAAAAGACAATTTAAGGAGTGTTATCGATCAAACGGAACTACAATGGAGTCGCCGGCTGTCGGAGAAGTATCAGGCAGATATCTATTTAAAAAGAGAGGACCTGCATTTGGTACGGTCCTATAAAATAAGAGGGGCTTATTATGCCATAAGTTCTCTCGATGAATCACAAAGCAACAAAGGGGTGGTTTGTGCCAGTGCCGGCAATCATGCCCAAGGAGTGGCCTTTAGTTGTGATCACTTAAAGGTTCCGGGGAAAATATTTATGCCCAAAAATACCCCTAAACA
>CAZVBR010000005.1:1375-7793 GCA_964625755.1 uncultured Candidatus Saccharibacteria bacterium
CGGTCAGCCGGTGACCTTAGAGAAGATCGATAAATTTGTTGACGGAGCAGCTGTGAAAACTGTCGGGGGGTTGGCGTTTGATATGGTCAAACAGTATGTTGACGGTCTGACTTTGGTCCCGGAAGGTCGAATATGTGAGACCATGATCGATCTGTACCAGAACGAAGGAATAGTTCTGGAGCCGGCCGGGGCAATGGCAGTTGCCGGACTGGAGGATCATAAAGACGACTTAAAAGGTAAATCGGTAGTATGTCTTTTAAGCGGGGGGAATAATGATATTACCCGTTACCCGGAGATAATGGAAAAAACTTTAATATATCAAGGATTGAAGCATTATTTTGTGATCGAATTTTCTCAGCGCCCCGGCGCCTTAAGAGATTACTTGGATAATGCCTTAGGGGAGAGGGATGACATCACTCTCTTTGAGTATGTTAAAAAGAATAATAAAGAAACCGGTCCGGCCTTAGTGGGTATTGAGTTGACGGATAAAGAGGATCTTGAACCTCTTTTGGATCGAATGGACAGTATCGGTTTAAATTATAAATTGTTAGAAAAAGACAGCCTGTTGTTTCAGTTCTTCGTCTAAGTGACTCTGATTCTGAATAACCCGGAAAATCTTACATCCAAAAAGGTCAAAATCTTACTGATCTCGGAAGTTTTTAAACTTGACTTTTGAAGAGTGTTGCTATATTATCTACCTACCGTTAGGTAGAAATATGAAAAGTGACACCAAAAAAGAAGTGATCGAAGTCGCCCGGCATTTGTTCGGTACTCAGGGCTTTAAAAATACCACTATGTCAGATATTGCCCAAGCGGTGGGAGTTCAGAAGCCGTCTTTGTATTACTTTTTTTCTAGCAAAGAGGATATCTGTGTTACAGTGTTGAACATGGTGCTTAAGGAAGTGATCGAAATATTTCGATCTTTTTCCGGGGAAGTCGGGCTGGAGGAGTTGCAGGTTATGATCAAAGCGGTGTTGAAGAAAGGCATTAAAGAAGGCGGGTCCGGCATGATGGTTTATCGGGAAATGGCGATCAATGCCGATTCGGATCTGATGGCCGAAACTAAAAAACTTTATCAGGCAATGGTCAGGGAATTGGCTGATGTCTTGCACCGGGCCGGGGTCAGGACTCCTTTTTTTGCGGCTCAGGTCCTGATCGATAGTCAGCAGATGTATTTGATAAGACGGGAGTGTCGAGAAAAGCAGGATTCGGTTGAGAGATATGCTTTCAAGATGGCTCAATTATTAATAAAGGAAGATAATGAACATGAAGAATAATTATTTTGGCATAAAACTAGGTAAATGGTCGGTAGTTTTTGTACTGATCGTTTTGTTGCTTTTAGGTGGTTTTAATTATTTATCCGGATCTGAGCCGGCGAAAGAAGGCAAAACTGAAAATGTTGACCGGGTGACTCAAGTTCGGACAGAAAAGATTGATTCTTTGATGTCAAAGTTGTTTCGGGTCCCGATCAATGGTCGAGTGGAATTAACTGATCAAGTGATCTTAACTCATGAGACCGGAGGGGAAGTTAGGCAAGTTCTGGTATCAATGGGGGATCAGGTTTCTCAAGGTCAACCTTTAGTTTATTTTGACCGAGAAGAGGCCGAGGATCAGGTGAGGCAGGCTGAAGCTAATCTTGATGCCGCTTCGGCTCGCTTGGCGGAAATAAAAGCCGGTACTCGAGAAGAAAATATCGAGATGTTGAGAAGTGTTGTCCGGCGGGCGGAAATATCTTTGGCGGACACCAAACGTGAGACTCAAAAAGCCATAGATCAAGCCAGGGAAGAGTTTTTGAATAATGATTTACAGGCTTATCTAGCAGATCTCAGCGTCAGGATCCCGGAGTATCAAAATGCCACGCCACCGATGATATCCGGTTTTTATACAGAAGAAGAGAAGGGGGAATATACTGTTTCGGTCTATCGATCACAAGCTCAGTCCGGTTACTCCTTTAGTTATGTCGGTCCGGAGGGGCGAGGAGTGGGAAGGGTTGATACCAGAACGCCACAGCCTTTAGGTAAAAGAGGGTTGTATATTCAATTTCCTGAAGATTTTGCCAGAAATTTAAAAGTTGAATGGAGGATCCCGATACCGAATGAACGAGGAAGAGGCTATGCCTCGGCGAAAGCGGCGTATCTGAGAGCTTTGGATAACAAGGAATCTAATATCGCTCAAGCCAAAGAGTCTTTAAGGCAGGCCGAAAAAGAATTGGAGTTAGCCTTGGCGGGTAGTCGAGAAGAGCAAATAATGGCCCAAGAAGCTCAGGTTGAGCAGGCACGAGTGGCAGTAAATACCGCCAAGAGAAGGTCCGGCAAACTGACTGTCACAGCACCATTTGCCGGAAGAGTGTCGTCGGTGGGAGCTACAGCCGGGGAATTGATATCTCCGGGGCAGAAATTGTTGAAGTTGGTCGGAGTAGATGGCTTGAAGTTCAAGGCTTATGTTGGTCCGGGGCGAGCACGAGTTATTTCGATCGGTGACCGGGTGGAGATGGTAGGGGGTCATCACGGGGTGGTGACGGCGGTCTCACCGGTTCTTGACCCGGAGTCCGGTCAGGTGGAGATCGAGGTAACTCTGCTTGAGGAGTCCGGTCTTATAAGCGGTGAGTTTACCAAGGGGGTGATCTTAAGCGAGCTTTCAGAAGAGAGGTTATTGGTTCCGTTGTCGGCGGTTAGCGTTACCAGTGCCGGGGAGTCGGTGTTTGTGGTCGAGGGCGGGCGAGTTGAACGTCGGTCGGTAACTTTGGGCGATGTAATGGGTGATCGGATCGAGGTGATCGAAGGATTTGAAGATATTGAAGCTGTTATCGTCGATGTGTCCGGTATTGAAACGGGTCAAAAGGTAGAGATTAAAGATTGATCAAAATGTCAGAGTCTTCCCCAAAACCATTGTCCTTTATTAAATTTTTTATCGATAATTATCGAGTTACTTATCTCTTGTTGATCGGGATAATTGTTTTTGGTAGTTTGGCTATTTTCCAGATGCCCAAAGAGTCAGCTCCCGAGGTTGATATCCCGGTGATAGTGGTAACAACTTCTTTACCCGGAGCCGGTTCCGGGAATGTCGAGAGTTTGATCACTGAGCCGATAGAGAATCAGGTTACCGGAATTTCTGAAGTGAGTCGAATAGATTCAATGTCCCAACAGGGTATTTCGACCGTTATTGTTCAGTTTGAGGCCTCGGCCGATACCTCAGAGAAGATGGCAGAGGTCAGGGATCGGATCGACCGGGCCAGGGCCGGTTTTCCGGGTACGGCCGGAGATCCGATGATCCAACGTATAAGTTTTTCGGACATGCCGATCATGAGATTGGCTTTATCCGGTCCGTATGATCCGAGTGAACTTAAGATTTATGCGGAAGAATTAAAGACCGAGATCGAATCCATTTCAAATGTCTCGCAGGTGAACATAACCGGGGCGCCGGAGCGTGAGATCGTGGTTAATTTGAATGAACAAAATTTGCATCGCTTAGGATTATTATCAGGGTCGGTGGTCGGGGCGATATCTCGGACCAATATCGATGCTCCTCTAGGGGTGATCGAGACTGGAGGCCGGAATTATACTTTGCGTTTTGATGATAGTTTAACGTCGGCTGAAGACCTTCGATCTATTCCGGTCGGAGAAAGCCGGGGAGTACCGGTGTATCTAAGTGAGGTAGCCGAAGTCAAAGACGGGTTTTCCTCTCTGGGGCAAGTTAATCGGTTTGGTGCCTTTGGCCGCGGTATTCAGAGTACTGTTTCGTTGCAAATATTTAAAGAGAGCGGTCAAGGGGATATTTTAACTATTTCTGATCGAACTGAAGACAAGATAGAGAACTTAAAGGAAACTTATTTTCCAGCCGATATTGGGGTGGAAGTAGTTTCCAGTGACGCGGATATTATCAGATCAGATCTTAATACCCTGATCACCGGCGGACTGCTGACGGTGATGATCATTATTTTGATCCTGGCTTTGTTTTTGGGGATAAAGGAGGCTTTTTTGGCTAGTTTGGTGGTGCCTTTTTCTTTTTTGATCGCTTTTATTTTTATCGAAGGTGTGGGTTTAACGATAAATTTTTTGACTCTATTTTCTTTGATACTGTCTTTGGGTATTTTGGTGGATGCGGCGATCGTTGTCACGGAAAGCATTTTTGAAAAAAGAGCTTCGGGGGTTCCCGGGGGTCAGGCGGTTATTGATACCGTAAGTGAATTCCAAGCCCCGCTTATTACTGGCACCTTGACCACGGTTTTTGTCTTTTTGCCGATGTTGCTGGTTTCCGGGGTAACCGGAGAATTTATTAGAAGTATACCGATCACTGTCTCGGCGGTTTTGTTGGCGGCTTTATTCGTGGCTTTGGCGGTGGTGACCACTATTGCGGTTCGTTTTTTCAAAAAAGATGACAAGGTCGTTTTGCGGTCCGGGTCTTTAGGGGTCGGTTGTTTGTTTAAGGATTTTTCCGGTTGGTACCGGAAAAAATTGGAGTGGGTGATATTTCATCGGATCTTCCGTTACAGTTTTTTGGGTCTGATGATCGTCGCTTTTTTTGTTGTCATGTCTTTTCCGGTGATCGGTTTGGTTTCGGTCAATATGTTCCCATCGCCGGATGCTGATAATATCTTCATTGATCTGCAGGCAGATCCGGGTACTCCTCTGGAAGAGACCGCTGAGATGGTCGAGCCGATCGAGGAGTATTTGATAAATGATCCCCATGTTAGTTCGTTTCTGACCGTGATCGGTCAAGGCTCAAGGGCCGGCAGTATAGATATGGACAGTGGGGTGAGTTCTCATGTGGCCGGTATAACCATTACTTTAACCGATGAATCTCGACCGACCAGTCAAGAGATACTGTCCGATTACCGTTCGAGGTTCAACGGTTTTCCTCGGGCAGAGGTAAGGGTGTCTCAAATGGAAGCCGGTCCGACTGCCGACCAGGCGATTCAGATAAATGTTATCGGACCTGATTTGGAAGATCTGGAAATGGCTGCCAGGGAATTGACCGGGCAACTGTCAGAGATCGAGGGGGTTGTAAATGCCGATGACGGAATAAGCGCCACGGCCGGGGAGTTTTTGATCACCGCCGATCGGGATAAGTTGAGGCGGTACGGTTTAAGTTCGGCTGATCTGGCTGAGTATTTGCGGGGGGCGGTTTCCGGTCAAGTGGCTACCGATATTCAAGTTTTGGATGATGAGGTGGAGATAAGAGTGTTTTCCGGGCCCGGTCATGATCGGTTTGGGGTTGGCCTGGCTTCCTTGGTGAGTATAGATGATATTCGGTCTTTATCAATCCAGACTCCACGCGGGGTGGTGGCTCTTGATATGTTTCTGGATGTTAAATTAAAACCGGGTCGGAGTACTATTAATCGCCGAGACGGGGATCGGGTTATTAGTTTAACATCTGATGTGGCTTCCGGATATAATTCGCCGGAAATAATTACCCGGTTTCAGGAATTGGTTGAAGAGAGGGGGTTGCCGGAGGAGGTGGAGTTAAGTTACGGGGGTGAAATAGATGAGATTCAGGAATCGTTTATCGATCTCGGGCGTTCATTGTTGGTCGGGGTCTTGATGATATTTGCTTTGATGGTGTGGCAGTTTCAATCTTTTCGGCAACCGATATTCGTCTTGGTGACTATTCCGCTTGCGTTGATCGGAGTATTTTTGGGACTGTCTTTGGTTGGCCAACCATTGTCATTTCCCGGGTTTATCGGGATCATAGCCTTGGCGGGGGTGGTCGTTAATAACGCTATTATTTTGATAGATACGGTAAATAAAAGGTATTATTCCGGGGAGAATATTTTTGAGGCGGTAACAAATGGAGCTCAATCAAGATTTCGGCCGGTTATTCTGACCGCATTGACCACGGTTTTTGGTTTGATACCTTTGGTATTTGTCAGTCCGGTGTGGGCTCCGGTTGCTTACTCGATAATTTTCGGATTGGTGTTTTCAACGATTTTGACTTTGGTGGTGATCCCGATCTTGTTGTATCAATTTCCCAAAGCAGGCAAGGGGTCCGAATCGGAGCAGTAATGTCGTTTTTTAAAAGATCTGTTATAATATGAGCGAAGATTTTACTAACTAACTATCATTTGGCTTATGAAAGGTTATATCGGGAATATTGAGGAGGTTACATTGGAAAATAATGATTTTCGTCGGGTTATCTATACCGGTCAACATAGTCAGTTGGTCGTTATGAGTTTAAAACCGGGCGAGGATATCGGAGAAGAAGTCCATGATCTTGATCAATTCATCAGAATTGAATCAGGTCAGGGGAGAGTGATCTTGGATGGTGCGGAGCACGAGGTTAAAGATGATTTTGCGGTTGTGGTTCCGGCCGGAGCTCGGCATAATGTCATCAATGACTCCGGTGAGGCCGAGCTTAAGTTGTATACCTTGTATTCACCCCCGGAACATAAAGATAAAGTGGTTCATAGAGATAAAGCGGA
>CAZVBR010000005.1:7893-32297 GCA_964625755.1 uncultured Candidatus Saccharibacteria bacterium
GAAGGCTCTTGACAAATTTTTTTATTTTTGCTATTAATTTAGCGACCCTCCCACGTGGGTTTGGACCGGCGAGAGGCACTCCCCATCCTCGATGACCCGGTCCTTATTTGTGGTTTTTTGATCGGGAAACGGAAGGAAGAAGGGTTATTCGATTTTTAGTTTATTTTTTATGACCCGGATCTTGATTTAAGAAAATCGAAGTGTTTTTAAGAATTCGTGTTATTATTTTAAAAGGCATTATCAGATCGGATTAAATTTAAAGGGTATGGGTTTTGATTTTCTTGATTAAAATGATCCGGCATGGGAGTCATATTTTAAAACAAACACATATTTATGTTCCTTGAACTTAAGTCTTTTGTTTATAAAGGAGTTGATCTTTTAAGAAGAACCCGCCGATCAGGGTTCGGTAACGATCTGAGGTTTGATCGATCAGATGATCGAGTTTCGGACCCAATTCCCGTTTGGAGATTTTTGCTCTATGGAATATTGATCCTTTTGGTTCTCGGGGTTTGGTTGATCCAGTCTCAAACGGCTTTTGATTTTAGTGACCTGCTTCGGGGTTTTGGGCGGGTGATCGAGGAAAGCGGCCCTTATTCGGTTTTTATTTTTATTTTAGGGTGTGCGGCGGCGGTTGTTTTTTTATTCTGGCTTCCGGTCTGGCCGTTTTTTATTTTTAGCGGATTGGCCTTCGGGTTTCTTCCCGGCTTGATCTATTCTTTGTTCGGTTCTTTTTTGGGAGCGATCGGTTCTTTTTTATTGATCCGAAGACTTAGTGGTCGATATTTGAGGAATAATTTTATAGAAATGTGGCGACATCGTCTGGAAAGATATTATTGTAATTTGGGCCCGAATGAATTTTCGATCGTTTTGATCATCCGTCTTCTGTATCCGCTTTTACCTTTTCGGAGCTTGAATTATGCCTTTGGTTTAACTGATATTTCGTTTAAAAGTTTTTGTGCCGGGACTGCGATCGGAATTGTCCCTTCCACCGCTTTGTTTGTGTATCTGGGTTCAGCCGTTAGTACCTGGCAGCCTGGGTATATGTTCCTGGCAATAATTTTGTCTTTAACTTTATCATTTTTGGTTTATTGGTTCTATCGCCGAAAAGTGGTTTGAGAATTTTTGGTTAAAATTAAGGCGGTTTTCTTTTGAAGTTTAGAGTTTTTGCGATCTTGATCAAAAAATTTACTCGATAAGGGTTTTGATACTTAGAATGTAATGCGCTTTGAATGAGTACTTGATTGAAAGTTCGAGGTGGTTTGTGTTATTAATTAAGTTGAAGTTTGGTGTTTGACAAAGGCAAGAAAATTAAAAAGGAGAAGACATGGAAACCGGGAAAGTTGCCTACCTTCAAAATAGGAGAGATGGCTTGAGTGTTCGTGAATTCAGGAGGCGCCCTGAGGGCGTGATCTTGGAGATGACGGATAGTTTCGCGACTCACAACATTGCCCACCGCAGTACTATTCCTCGGAAAGGCGAGGTCGGGGCCGCCTTGAATGTGTTTTGGTTGAAGGAGGTTCTGAGTCCGGAGTCGGTGGATCATCATCTTCTGGCTTTTGGTTCGGAGCTAAAAAAAGAGGTCCCGGAACAGAGCCTCCGGAGGAGATCGTTATTGGTCCGCCAGACCTCGGAGGTACCGATCGAGTTCGTGTTTCGATTTTATTTGGCCGGAAGCTTGGGCGATGACCATTACCGGGCGAGTGTCAAAGCCGATCCGGTGAATGCTTATGGCTTGGATCTTCCGCTGGGGGTATCGAGAATGACGCGATTTCCGAACCCCGTTCTGACACCGAAGGATGCGTTTCAGCAACCGCTATCTCGGGATCGTGTTTTCGAGCGATATCCACTGGCGGTTAAGACCGGGAGCTTTGTCTCCGGTCTGATTCAGGATCACTTGAACTCGGTTGGCTTAGAGTTAATTGACATCACTCTCAAGTTCGGCTTCCTGAAAGACGGCCAATTGTTGTTGGTCGGCAATATCGGAAACCCGGATTCAATGAGAGTGGCTTGCCAGAGGGAGGTTGATCACGGCCGGGAGCCTTCTGATCTTCTGGCCCGAGAAGCCGAAAGACAGTGGGGAGATGGTCTGAGGATCCCCTTGTTGTTCCCGCAGGAGATGCTCGAAGAAGCAGCTTGCCGTTATCAAGAGTTGTTTTATCTGATAACCGGTCGGTGGCTGGATGAATTCCAGTCGGAGTTTTAGCCGGTTAACAAGGCCCCGCTTTGAGTCTTTGACTCGAGCGGGGCCTTAGGGTTGCCTAGGGTTCTTTTTGAGGGTGGGTTTTGTGGTAAGATATAATCTGGATCAGAAAATTGAATCATAAGGTAATCGTAAATTTTTTAATGTTTGAGATATGAGATCTGAGGAGTTATTGGATAAATTAATACAGTGGCGGAATCGGCAGGCCGAAGTTGAAGGGGTGCCCGGTTACCGAGTTTTGCCCAATGAGGTGCTGGAAAATATTGCCGAGATGAAACCGCTACAAAAAAATGATCTTTTGGCGATAAAAGGGATCAAAGAAAAAAAGTATGCCAAGTACGGACCAAAGATCTTGTTCTTGGTTTCCCAAAATGAATCAGGGTCAAACCAAGAGGCTGATGATCTTCAAAAACCGATAGCGGTCAGTGCCTATCTTGATTCGCTTAATCGGTCTTTAAGTGACTGCTGGGTCAGAGTTCAGGGGGAAGTAAGTAGTGTTGATGTTCGGGAGAAAGTGATCTATTTTTCCCTAAAGGACCCCGTCGATGAAAGTGTTATCAGATGTTTGGTTTGGCGGACGAACTACGAGTTGTCCGGAGTAAAATTGGAGCCCGGTTTAGAGGTGGTCCTGGAGGGTACTCCGGAGATCTATAAGCCTCTGGGGCGATTGTCTTTTAAGGCAGGGTCAATAGAATTGGTCGGGGAAGGGGTGTTAAAGAAGGCTTATGAACAACTGAAAGAGAAACTGGAATCGGAAGGCTTGTTAGCCGTCGAGCGTAAACGTCAGATCCCGGAGCTCTGTACCAAGGTCGGTCTCATTACTTCTGAGACAGGCGCGGTAATTCATGATTTTCTGACGAATTTAGATAAATTCGGTTTCCAGGTAAAATTATTCGGTTCCCGGGTGGAGGGTCAGTCGGCCGTGAGAGATCTTATGTTTGCCGTGGATAATTTGGCCCGGCAGGATATAGAAGTGTTGGTGATCATTCGGGGTGGGGGCAGTTTTGAGAGTTTGCAAGCCTTTAATAATGAAGCCCTGATCAGAAAGATCGCTTCCTTTCCCAAGCCGGTTATTTGTGGTATTGGGCATGAAAAGGACGTTCCTTTAGCTTCTTTGGTAGCTGATAAGATGACCTCAACTCCTACCGCGGCGGCCGGGGTCCTTAATCGCGGCTGGCAAGAGACGAGAGATCAGTTCTTGTTTAGCGGTCGTCGGATGGTATCGGTTTTTGATCGGTCTCTTATGGCTCAAGAAAAAGTTGTTACCCGGGGTCTTCATTATATTCAAGATCGTTTGAATATCCTGTCGGATGATTTTTATTACACTAAACAGGCTTTTTGTGGTTTACCGGAAAAAATTCGGTTTCGGATACTGGAATTGACCAAAGATCTTGATCTTTGTTCGTCAAAACTTATCCGGGTATCTGACAGGGTTAGAATCGAGGTAACTAATGACCTTTTAACTTGTGCGACTAAATTATCCGAGAGATTTGATCAAGAGGTTAGGCGGGTAAGTCAGGTGATCGATCACTCCGAGAAAGTGTTAGAAAAAGAGAATCCGGAAAGACTTTTGAAAAAGGGCTACAGCATTGCCAGGTTCCAAGGGCAAGTGGTAAGATCTGTAAGACAATTAAAAACAAAAGACAGGGTGGAGATAATGGTCCGGGATGGATCTTTTGGTTCTCAGGTGGACGAGATTAAAAAATTAGATTAAATTATTTATGTCTAAACCGATAAATTTAAAAGAGTCGTTGCAGAAATTGAATCAGATAGTGGAGTGGTTTGAAGACCAGGAAGAAGTTGATGTTGAGGTCGGGTTAAAGAAGATCAAAGAAGGAGCGGTTCTGGTCAAGAACTGTAAGAAGCGCTTAAAGGAGGTTGAAAACGAGTTTCATGATATTAAAAAGGAGATAGAGCAAGAGGTGGATGAAGTGGAAAAATAAATGACAGTGCAATGGTCCGGGTTTGGGGTCCGGTCAAGGTGGCAGAATAGTTTTACGTTTATTTAATAAATAACAACGATCAATGCATACTACGATCATAAATGACTGCTATGACGACAACGCCAAAGGTCGTCAGATAGTAAAATTAAGTTCCTTAATAAGGGCTTCGGTTTCGTTCGTGGGGGTTAAGGATGATCTGGAAGCGGCTGGAAATTTAGTCGATATTTTGGATGCCTACGAGGAATGCCCCGGAATAGTGCTGGTTAATGTCGCGCCTCGGGGCCGGAACGAAGACTCAGATAGCAACGGATCTCCTTTCGGGTATTTTTATTACGGCCGGACATTGGTGGTGGCCAGTATTGAGGGTCGGACGCTTGAGTTGGTAAAAAAATTAGAACTTGTAAATAAAATTTTTGTTTTGAAAATGCCCGAGATATTGGCAGCCTGGGAGTCGGATGGCAGGATAACCAGATCGGATCATTTAGGGCTTGCCGAGACCCAGTTTCGAAGCCTGAATTTCTTACCTCAAGCGGCCCGATTCCTGTGGCAGGGTCAATTTTTACCGAGTGAGGAACAGTTGCTGACTTCTTTTGACGCCGATGATGGTTTTGTTTGGTGGGTGGATAATTTTGGTAACTGTAAGACCACTTGGTTGGCCGAAGATCTTAAGTTAAATCCCGGGGATCAGATCGATATCGGGTTAGAGAAATTAACCTTTTATTCTCGTTTGAAGGATGTTCCTCGGGGCCAGTCGGCTTTAGTGGAAGGAAGTTCCGGGATAAAGAATAGTCGTTTTTTGGAAGTAGTGATTCAAGGAGGGAGAGCTGATGAGCGATATGGGCTCCGATCCGGAAGTTCTCTAGAGGTCAAGAGAGAAACAGTCGGGTCCAAATACGATCAATAAGGTTTTCGGTGTTTACTCGGAACCGGAAAGTTCGTAAAGACAATTGCGATCTTCGTGATCTATTTCAGGTCAAGGACCAAGAGGGATTCAAGGTGGGGGGTTTGAGGGTAAAAATCAAAGCCTTCTAAGGCTAATGGTTCGTAATCGTTTTTTAGACGAAAGAAGTCTCGGGCCTGAGTGACCGGGTCACAGGATAAATATATGATCCTTTGAGGTTTAACCTCCAGGATCCTTTTTATGACTTTGGGATGCAGTCCCGGTCTGGGCGGGTCCAGGATTAAGATATCGCTTTTGCTCAACCAAGTCGAAGAGATTTTTTGGTCGGTCCCGGAGCAAGAAAAGAAGTTTTCTATACCGTTGATCTTTGCATTTTTATTGGCCCAGGTGTTGGCAGAGGATGAGATTTCCAGCCCTTGCACTTGATCGGCCAGGTCGGCCAAATACAAGCCGATAGTACCCACTCCGCTATAAAGTTCATGGATGTTTTTTTGAATCGGCAAACAGTAGGTTCGAATTCGATCCAAGGCCGTGGGTAAAATCGTTAAATTGTTTTGAAAAAAAGCATCAAACGGGTATGCGATCTTGAGAGATCCGATCGTCTCGGATAGCTCCTTTTCCCCGGATGATTTTAGTGATCTGTCATAAGTGTTGTTCGGAGATCCCGGCCGAGAGTAAAAATGATGCAAGCCTGCCAGGTGTGGTATGGAGTCGGGGTCGAGATCTGAAAAATTTTCGGTGGTCCAGAACAAAGTGGCAATGGTCTTTTGGGTGGTTTTGCTGGATCTGACCATAAGATTCTTCAGACTGGAGAGGGGGATCGAGGCTTGGTTTAACTTTTCGATCACGGCTAAAGCGGTTTCGTTGATGATCGGATCGGCCAGGGCGCATCCGGTCGGTAAAGGGATCTTTTTTTGACTGGTGCCTCGCCGGTAGAATGCCAATTGAAGATCATTGTTTTCTTCGGTAAAAGAAAAAACCAATTTGTTCCGGTACCCGAATATCAAAGGGGAAGGCGTGAATTTGGTTACAGGAATGTTTGATTTTCCGATCCGTTCGAATGTTTCCCGCAGGAGTTCCGATTTCATTCTTTTTTCCAGATGATAGTCCGCGATCTGCCATGGAGAGCAGGTTAGATAATGATCTTCTTTGGGGGCAATTCGGTGCGGGGAGGGGTGAGTGATCTTGATAACTTGGCCGTGATAAAAATCTTTTTTGTCTTTGGTGATCTTTACGAGGGCTTTTTCTCCCGGCAGTACATCATGGGCAAAAATTATTTTATCGTTTATTCGGCCTAGAGCTTTTCCGCCCGGGGTGGCTTTTTCAAATTGAACTTCTATTTCGGACATAAGTGTTTGGGGATTTAGGGAATAAAATTTATTATGGCATAGTATTGCTGTGGGTTACAATGTATTTCCGGTTAAGTGGCTCAAGGGTCAATGATCTGGGCTTTGTATGATATGAACAAACATAATAAAAAAATTGCCAGAGAAAAAGTTGTTCGGGTGAACGATAAAATGCAAACAGGTTATGTTTATTATTTGACCGAGCCGGTTGGGAAGAATTTTGATCCGGATTTTAAACCTGACCTGACCCCGAAAGAGATGCTCGAACTGGGGGTGTTCGGGGGTAAGTATTTAACCGACTGTCGAGGGGAATTTCCAGAGGAGTGGTTCACGAAAGCTAAATTGAATTCCCGAAGGTCTGATCCCGATCTTAATTATTTTAAAGTAGCCGCCAGTCAATCCTTATCTGAGTGGCAAAAGAGGGGGTGGATCAATCAGGAACATGACCCGCGGGGCTGGTTTCAGTGGTACTGCCGCTATTATTTGGGCAGGCGGTTGGTTGGTGAAGATGATCGTCAGATCAAACGCTGGAAGAATATGAATCGCCACTTAGCTCAGGTCGTGGCTAACTGTTCAAGCGGGGATATTTTTTGTCGCCCCAGGCAAAGACAAGCTCTCTTGCACTGGGCGTATGATTCACGGTTAATTTAAACAGATCGATAGTTGGTTTTCAATTTGATTATGTTATAATTATTTTATGGAAACTTTGATCAAGGCAGATATTTTTTTCTTTATTACATCAGTGGCTGTGGTGGTGATAGTCGCCCTCCTGGTTTTGCTCGGGTATAAGATATTTAAAATTCTCCAAGATGTTAAATATGTGGTAGCTAGAGTCAAGGAGTTTGTCGATCGAGCGGGAGTGGAAGCGGAAGATATTTACGATGAGTTAATGTCATCCTGGCCCATTAAATTCATTTTAAAGAAAAAAAGAAGACAAAGGTCGAGGACAAGGAAAACCGAGAATTAGTCAAAATTTAAATTAGAAGTCATCTTTTCGATCAGGTTGGTCGAAGGGGTAAGTTAAAAAAATATGGCAAGTAAAAAAACTAAAAATAATTATTCCGGTCAAATCGCCGCTGCCGGATTTACGGTTGCAGCTTTAACGGCCGGAGCTTATCTGATGTTTGGCCCGGATGCGGCCAAGCACCGAAAAAAGGTCAAAGGTTGGGCGATAAAAATGAAAGGTGAAATAATAGAAAAAATGGAAGCGGCTCAAGAGGTATCTGAGCCGATGTACCATAAAATTGTTGATCAGGTGGCGGCTAAATATGCCAAGTTGAAGGATGTTGATAAGGATGAATTGATGGCCGTGGTTGAAGATGTTCGAAAACAGTGGAATAAGATCCACAAACAAGCCAAACCCAAAAAAGTAACCAAAAAGGCTACCGGTAAAAAGACTACCGCGTCCAAAAAGAGTTCGGCCAAAAAAACCAAATAAAGAATAAATATTATCAAAACGACCATAAAAGTTAATTATGGTCGTTTTGTGTTGGTTTTGAAAGCAGTTAATGATATAATTAAACCATGATCATAACATCGAAAGGATACGTGGAAATTTTTTTAGTGGTGGTGGTGATATTAATGGTGGCTTTTTTTTATAGTTTCAATGGTGGGTTGACTGAAGACCGGGAGGATGTTTTGGCCGAACTTATTGACCGTCTGCCAAAGAAACAGGTCATAACCGGCCAAACCGGAAGTCGGGAGGTTTTGTTCGGGCGCGAGATCTTGCCGTGGCGCTCGGAGGAAGAGATGGGGGCGCTCGATAAAGATCGAGATATGTCCGGAGAAGACCCCTTGGCTTTTCTCGAGGATCATTTGAAGAGGCAGGTGTCTGATAAAGATCTGGACGGGTACTCTGATGACATTTATGAATATACCGTCTCGATCCATCCCAGACCGCTGGAAAGTAAATTGTACGGGGTGGTCCGAGAGATGAATTGGCCGGATGATTCCGTCGGTGGGAGGGAGTTACGTTTTGAATTTGATTTAAACAACAATGAAGACTGGGAGTTAAATAAAGTAACCGCCAGTTTGTTTTGCCGGAGACCGGGTGATGAGTACTGGGTCCCGGAAGGGGAGCTTTGTCCTTGATTTAGTCTAGTGGGGAGGAGGAGTTACTGAGAGACATTCAATTGATTTATGATCATATTTTAAATAAAGTCGGTTTATGAGAAAAAGATCTTCTTTTCTGAAGAAAGTATTAATTTTATTTTTGATCTTGGTAGCCGGGCTGTTTTTTGGTTGGTACCTGTGGCCGGAAGGAGAGTTGAGTATCGAAACAGAAGAAGTGATCGAGCGAGATGTGATCGAAGAGGTTACCGGTACGGCCAGAGTGGCGGCCAATGTGGAGCTGGATCTGGCTTTTGAGGTGGCCGGAGTTATAACAGAAATTTTGGTGGAGGAAGGTGATAGGGTGGAGTCCGGTCAGGAGCTGGCTCGTTTGGATACTGATCTGTTGCGTTCTGAACTGGATCAGGCCGAGGCCAATATCCTGGCCCAAGAAGCTAAGTTGGAAGAATTAGAGACCGGTATAACTCTTGAGGAATTGGAGGCGGCCAGGTCGGCCATGACGGCGGCTGAAGTGTCATTGAACAACGCCAATGATCAGTTAACCGATGTCAAGAAAAGGGAAGAAGAAAGAGTGAGAGATGCCAAAGAGGATCTTTTGACCACTGATATACAGGCTAAGTTTGCCGGGAAGGAAGTAAGACCGGATATTCGTAATTATCAACCTCCGATTATCGGTGGGGTTTTCCAAGGTTTGGAGCCGGAAAAATATGAAATTACTATCTATTCCTCGATGTCGCCAAGCGGGTACTCTTTGCGCTGGGAAAACAGAGACGGAGAATCGGGGGTGGCTCGAGTGTCTGATTCGGCGCCTCAATCTTTTGGAGGAGAAGGGTTGAATATTGTGTTCCCGTCAAATTTTGCCCGACACCGCAATGTCAAGTGGGAGGTAGAGATCCCAAATACCAATTCACCTAAATATCCCAAATTAAAACAAGCTCATAACAATGCTCTGGAAAATAAAGAAAGAGCCGTCAATGAAGCCAAGCGGCAGGTGAAAGATTCACAGGCCGCTTACGATCGGGCTTACTCGGAATTTGTCGCCACTAAAGCCGATACTCGACCGGAACGGATCAAAGCCCAGGAAGCGGCGTTGAGGCAGGCGGAGAGTTCTTTGACGGGGGCAAGAGTGAGATTGGACAAGGCAACATTAAGATCACCGGTGGATGGAAAGGTCCATGTTAAACATCTCTCGGTCGGTGAAAATGTTTCTCCCGGGGCCCCGGTGTTTTCGGTTGCCGGGAATGATGTTCCGTATTTGAGCATTTATATTCCGGAAGTGGACGTGGCCAATTTAGAGGTTGGTGATAAGGCGGTGGCTCGGTTTGATGCTTTGCCACAAGTCAGACATCAGGCTAAGGTGTTTTATGTTTCTTCGGTGGGAGTCGAACGAGAAGGGGTGTCTAATTTTAAGAGTAAATTGAAATTAATCGACTCTGATCCCCGGATCAGGACCGGTATGACCGCTGACCTTGATATTGTCACTTTGAAGCGTAGTCAGGTACCGGCTGTGCCCGGGCGAGCGATTTTAAGAAAAGACGATGGTTATTATGTAAGAGTTATTGATGATCTGACGGTTGAGTACCGAAAGGTTGAAAGAGGGTTAAGGGGTAATGACGGGTGGGTAGAGATAATTGGCGGAGTGGAGATCGGCGAGAAGGTAATAGTTTACGTGGACGAGGATGATCTTGAGCAGTTAAAGATCAAAAATGACCGATAAGATCGATCCTAGATCTGAAAAGTTGAACTTATGATAATGGAGTTGGAAAATTTGTATAAAAATTTTTTGACCGGTGAAGTGTCTACCGAGGTATTACGTGATATTTCATTTTCTATAGATAAAGGGGAATTTGTGTCGATTCGCGGGCCTTCGGGGTCCGGCAAATCGACCTTGTTGCATATTTTGGGATTTTTGTCGTTGCCGAGTTCCGGTAGTTATCTGTTTGACGGCAAGGAATTTCAGGAATATTCCGAAGAAGAAGTGGCCTGGATCAGAAATGAATATATGGGTTTTGTTTTTCAAGCTTTTAATCTTTTGGGGCGATCTACCGTTTATGAAAATGTTCGTTTGCCGCTTTTGTATTCAGAAAAACCGGAAAGTAAATGGGATCAAATGATCACTCAAGCTGTTGATCGGGTTGGTTTAAGTCACCGTTTAGATTATCAGGCCTTGAAGTTGTCAGGGGGTGAAAAACAGAGATTGGCTATCGCTCGAGCTTTGGTAAATGAGCCAAAAGTGATTTTTGCTGATGAGCCGACCGGTAACCTGGATTCGGTTTCCGGTGGGGAGGTAATGAAAACCCTCGAGCATTTACATCATGACTTGGGTCACACGATCGTTTTGATAACTCATGATGAATATACCGCCGGTTTTGCTAAAAGAGAGATCCTGATCCAAGATGGTCAAATAAAAAGCGATCGAATTTTAAATTAAGTAAGCGTTTGGTGTCAAAAGTAAAATAAGATCTAAATCGGTCTTTTGGATATGAGATTTAAATTTTTATTATTTACCTCCTTGGGAGTCTTGTTTACGCATAAAGCGCGATCTTTTTTGACAGTGCTGGGTATTGTCATCGGAGTGGGAGCGATCATTGCCGTACTATCGATCGGTCAAGGGGCCACCGGCTTGATCATGGGGGAAGTCGATCGAATGGGGGCGGATGTCGTGGCGGTTGTTCCGGGCCAGATAGAGAGCGGTTTAACCGATTTCTTTTTTATGGATATGTTGACCAAGGAAGACTTGGAAGCCTTGCGGGATCCGGTTAGGGTGCCCGATGTCGTGCAAGTAGTACCGGCAGTGGTGGTTTCGGGTGCGGTAAGTTATCGGGGTGAAACGTATCGCGGGGCTATGACAACCGGATCTGAGGCCGTTTTCTTTTCTGAGTCTTTTGATATGATCCCGGCGAAAGGGGTTAATTTTTCGGCTACTCAAGTGGCTAACAAGGAACGGGTAGCGGTGATCGGTTCCCGAATCAGAGATGAACTTTTTGGTCAAAGCGAGGCTTTGGGGGAGAGGATCACGATCGGAGGCGTGCGGTTTGAGGTGGTTGGAGTGTATGGACCGGAAGGTCAAATCGGTCCGGTAGATATGGATAATTTTCTTTTGATCCCTTATACCACGGCCACTACTTATCTGACCGGCTCGGATAAATTCGAAGAATTTTATGTTAAGGTCAATTCGCCGGATAATGTTGATCGAGCGGTTTTTGATATTAAAGCTACACTCCGAGAGGCTCGGAATATTGGTCCGGACGAAGGGGATGATTTTTCGGTGATGACCCAGGAAGGGGTTCGGGAGATGATCGGAAATATCATGACCGTTTTAAATTCTTTTTTGATCTTTGTGGTCTCGATCGCTTTGTTGGTGGGCGGTATCGGGATCATGAATATTATGTTGGTGTCGGTGACCGAGCGGACCCGGGAGATCGGTTTGCGTAAGGCCTTGGGGGCAACCAGAAGAGATATTTTAAAACAATTTTTGACAGAAGCGGTCATTTTAACTTTGTTAGGCGGTATTATTGGGATCTTGTTGGGCGGGGCTGTTTCTTTTCTGGCCAGCTGGCTTTTGACCGAGATCTTGGCTATGAATTGGCCGTTTATTTTTCCTTGGCTAGGAGCTTTGCTGGGTATTATAATGTCTGCTCTGGTCGGTTTGATCTTTGGGTTATATCCGGCCCTGGAGGCTACCCGAAAAGATCCGATCGAGGCTCTGCAGTATGAAAAATAATTTTCGTTATGAATTTTAAGTATATTTGTCTTTCAGCTATTAGATCAATAAAAGCCCATAAAATGAGGTCGTTTCTGACGATTTTGGGGGTATTGATCGGAGTGGCTTCGATCATAGCCATGGTCTCGATCGGGGAGGGCGCTACCGATCTTGTTGTTGCCGAGATAGATCAAATGGGGGCAAATACGATCATGGTTTTACCTTCGGCCGGTGGAATATTTGAAATGGCCGATATTTTTTATGCGGAATTATTTTCCGCTAGAGATCTTGAGGCCCTCCGTCGACCGGGTAATGCTCCGTATATCGAAGAAATAATGCCCGGGGTTATTGTACCGGGTGATGTTAGGAATCGGGATAGAATTTACAGAAGAGCTATGACCATCGGAGCTAAGGCGGAGTTTTTTGGTCAAACATTCAATATTTACCCCGAAGAAGGAGTAAATTTTTATGACAGTGATATTCGGTCCCGAGCCAGGGTGGCGGTTATTGGTCACCGGGTAAAGGAAGAATTGTTTCAAGGCTCGGAGGCCGTTGGAGAAAGGGTAACTATTGGAGGTCATCGCTTTCGGGTCTCCGGGGTCTACCCGCCTGTCGGTCAGAGGGGGCCTTTTAATATCGATGACCTGGTGATAATCCCTTACACGACAGCCTCCTCTTATATTTTAGGCAGTGAAGAGTACGATCGTTTTATGGTAAAAGTGGAGTCAAGTGATAAGATAGACAGAACAGTTTATGATATTTCGGCCCTGCTCCGGGAGACACGCAATATTGAACCCGGGCAGGAGGATGATTTTTCGGTTATAACCCAAAAGGGTCTACAGGACCAGATAGGAAATGTTTTAATGATCATGACCTATTTTTTGGTTTTTGTGGTCTCGATCGCTTTGTTGGTGGGCGGTATCGGGATCATGAATATTATGTTGGTGTCGGTGACCGAGCGGACCCGGGAGATCGGTTTGCGTAAGGCCTTGGGGGCAACCAGAAGAGATATTTTAAAACAATTTTTGACAGAAGCGGTCATTTTAACTTTAGCCGGCGGTGTCTTAGGTATCGTATCGGGGGTTTTGGTATCTTTTTCCGTATCTTATGGCTTATCTTTGGTTTTTGGCCTGGATTGGTCGTTTGGCTTTCCGTTTGAGGCAACCGTTGTGGCGGTCGGAGTGTCGGTCTTGGTGGGGCTGATATTTGGATTATATCCGGCTAAAAAAGCAGCCGATCTTAGTCCTTTGGAAGCATTGCAGTATGAATAGACCATGAGTTACAAAACAGAGTTATTGATTATTGGAGGGCAGAAAATTCTGTGCCGGTTTCGTCGGATCAGAAAAGCCAAACATATTCGAGTGCTGATCTACGGGGACGGGTCGCTTACGGTAACTTATCCGTTTTTTTTAAGCCAAAGTTATGCCAAGAATTTTATATTTGAGCGGCAAGACAGATTGGCAAAAGAGGTTATGAGGAAAAACAAGGATCGACCGATCGATATTTTAAGATGGGATCGTGACCATTATCTTGCTTATAAAAAAGAGGCTCGGGATCTGATCAAGAAAAAACTCGAATTCTGGAATAAATTTTACGGCTATCATTACAACCGCTTAGCTATTCGACAGATCAGAACCAGATGGGGGAGTTGCTCGGCTAAGCAAAATCTGAACTTTAATTATAAATTGATCTTTTTAGAAGAGGATCTTCAGGATTATGTTATTGTCCATGAGTTGTGCCACCTAAAAGAACTGAATCATTCTTCCGATTTTTGGTCTTTGGTCGAGAGGACTATTCCGGATTACAAAGTTCGCAGGAAAAAATTAAAAAGCATCTGATCGACCAAAGGTTGAGACATTTTTGATCCGGAAAAATTGTTTGATTTTTGTTGAGTATTTTGACCATATCAATTTATGTTGATATAATTGTGAGATGGCAAAAAAGGAGAGGGGTTTAAATAAAGACAAATCTGAAGCGAATTCACTTGATGCTCTTATTTTTTTAAGAGCAGTTGGTAATATTAACCGTTATCAGATACTGGCTTGCCTTAAGCGGGGTGGTAAATGTGTTTGTGATATCAATACTTGTCTTGGGTTGAGGCAAAATTTAACTTCTTTTCATTTAAAAGTGCTGGAAAGGAGTAATTTGATCAATTCAAGAAAAGAAGGGGTAAGGGTTTTTTATGATTTGAATCACTCAGAGATAGATAAATATTTGGTAGCTTTACGCGAGGATCTGGTTTAGAATATTTAATTATGAAGCAGTTTATTTTTATTATTGGTTTGGCTTTGATTTTCGGATCGATATTCGGTGTATATATTTATGGATCTTCATGGAGGTCTGGTGACGAGGAAAATAGTTCTCCGTTAGTAAAAAACGCTGAAATAAATGCGCTTGATCATTTTGAAGAGGAAAATTCTTTTGAGACTAAGGAAAAAGAGGAGAAGGGAGCCGATAACATCAAAGACCGAGGTGGTGTTGATGTGGAAGATGGAGAAAATAATTTATTCCAGATCGATGAGTCGGATGAGCTAGAAAATTATGCCACGGAAGAAGAGGGAAGTGAGATCGGGTTTGATTTGATTGATTGCTTGGCCGAAGCCAGGGTAGTGATCTACGGCTCGGTTACTTGTCCGTTCTGTACCCAGTTAGCCGAGAGTTTGGGAGGGTATGACGCGATCGATCCGATTTATGTTGAGTGCCCGGATGATCCGGAGCGATGTGAGGCGGAGATGTACGGTCGAGGTGTTCCGGAGATCCAGATCGAAGGAGAACTTTATCAGGGATCTCGCGACCCGGCTGATCTGGCCGAGGCGGTCGGGTGCGAGAGATTGTAATTAAAAGGCAGTAAGATCTTTATTAGTAAAAACGGTAAACGTTAAGATAAACTAAATATGAACATAAAATATATAATTATCAGTATGTTAGTGGTTTTGGTCGGAGGAGCGTTTTTGTTGTTGGTTAATGCAGATCTGGGGGGTGAGAATACAGCTTTTTCTTCCGGGGAAGTTGGCCAAGAAAATAGATCGGATTCGGATTATGATGAGCTCGTTGCTTGCCTGGCCGAAGCCGGGGTGGTGATCTACGGTTCGGTTACTTGTCCGTTCTGTACCCAGTTGGCTGAGAGTTTGGGAGGGTATGACGCGATCGATCCGATATATGTTGAGTGCCCGGATGATCCGGAGCGATGTGAGGCGGAGATGTACGGTCGAGGTGTTCCGGAGATCCAGATCGAAGGAGAACTTTATCAGGGATCTCGCGACCCGGCTGATCTGGCCGAGGCGGTCGGGTGTGATTGGTGATCGGGGAATATTTTTAAAATATGAAAGTTTTTTTTCAGAAGAACAGGAATTTGATCTTATTGGCAGGCTTGATCTTGGTGCCGGTGCTTTTCGTTTTGTTCTTTGGGGTCGGCAATGGATCGCTCGATCAGGATCTCGGAGAACATCATGAAAGATATGAGCAAGCAAAGCGATCGGAGTTGACCGTGATCCATTTTTTTGATGACCGGTGGTGTCCGGTTTGTCAGGAAGCAAAAAGTTTTGTTCAGAATTTGGCCGAGGCTGACCCTGACCTGGGACTGGAAATTTATCCGATCTCGGAAACCGAACTTATTCATAAGATGGCGGCTGACTATGGGGTGGATGATTATAATCCATTCATGGCCCCGCTTGTTTTCATAAACGATGAAGTCATCCAATTTAGTTCTTTTGGCGAGCGCCAAAAGGCACGTATTAAAGGTGTATTGTCCGGAGAGGCGGTTGATGATAGAGAGGAGGGGTATGTTTTTACTTTGCCGATAATTGATCGGGAATTGGTTGTTCGAGAGTGGTCTTTGCCGGTTATCACGGTGGTGCTGGGGTCACTGGATGGTTTTAATATTTGTTCATTAGGGGCTTTGGTTCTTATTTTGTCACTGGTTTTAGTTCTTGATTCCCGGAAGTTAATATTTTTTTACGGCGGATTGTTTATTTTTACCGCAGTTTTGGTGTATGGAATTTTGGTTTTTGTCTGGGGGCAATTATTCCAGGCCTTGATCGGTTATCTGGATGTTTTGGCTTATATTGTCGGCCTGGCTGCTTTGGCCGGAGCCGTTTATTTTTTGAAGGAATTTTGGCGTTTTTACCGTTACGGTCCGACTTGCGGTTTTTCGGATTCGAAGCTGGCCAGACAGGCAACTGATCGGGTAATGAAGGTTTTCAAAGATCCCACCAGCAAGCCGTTGGCCTTGGCGGGGGCGGTTGTGGTTTTTGCGGCTGCTATTACTTTAGTCGAGCTACCTTGTTCGATCGGGGTTCCGATCGCTTTTACCGGGATTTTGGTGGAGCGGGGGGTGTCGCTGGGGGCGTACACCGGCTATATTGTCCTTTATCTATTCTTCTATATGTTGATCGAAATGATCGTTTTTTCCGGGGCCGTATGGAGTAAAAAGTTATGGTTTGCCGGGTCAAAAGCTATTACTTGGGTGACTTTGATCGGGGGTTTGGTTTTGCTTTATTTGGCTTGGTATTATTTGTCTGATCTGGTTTTGACCTGGTTTGGGATCGTTATTGATTTTTATTTCGGAGGTTGAGGATTTTTTGAGGTTCCTGAAGGCCGCCGGGGAGAATTTTTTGTGTTATCATAATTTCTATGACCCAAGAGAAAGCTTTGACCATTCTCAAAACCGGGGCCAATGTATTTTTGACCGGGGGGCCGGGGTCCGGTAAAACATATGTTGTTAATCAGTACGTTAATTATTTAAAAGAAAGAAGGATAGATCCGGCCATAACCGCTTCGACCGGAATAGCTGCCACTCATCTGGGCGGGATGACGATCCATGCTTGGTCGGGGCTGGGGGCTCGTAGTGCTCTGGATCATTATGCGTTGGATAAGTTAACTACTAATGAAACTGTTTCGAATCGGATCAGACGAGCCCGCGTTTTGATCATTGATGAGGTTTCGATGTTATCGGCTGAAACTCTGGAGTCTGTAGAAGAGATCTGCCGAACTATTCGGCAGGAGACAAGCCCTTTTGGCGGCTTGCAGGTGGTATTGGTCGGCGATCTTTTTCAGTTACCACCGGTAAAACCCAAGATGACAACCAAAAGATCTGATCCCGGGATGTTAAGGGGCAGTGGTCTGGATCTTGCTTATCAGTCAAGGGTTTGGCGGGATCTTGATCTGGTGGTTTGTTATTTAACGGAGCAATATCGCCAAAAAGATCATTCCTTGACCTCAGTTTTGTCGGCTATTCGGAAGGGGGCGTTTTCTGATAATCATTTTGAGATCTTAAATGGCCAAAAAGCAAGTATGGAAGAGGTGCCGGAGAGGGCTCCTAAATTATTTACCCACAATTTGGATGTTGACCGGATAAACAATGATCAGCTTCGGAAGCTAAAAGACAGAGGGCGGGTTTTCGAGATGCGAACCCAGGGGCGAGCAAATTTAGTGGCCGGGTTGAAGCGAGGTTGTTTGTCTCCGGAAAATTTGGTCTTGAAAATCGATGCCATAGTAATGTTCACTAAAAACGACTTTTCGTCCGGTTTTGTTAATGGCACTTTGGGTCGGGTAATAAAATTTAATTCCGGTGACGGGTTGCCGGTGGTAAAAACTAATTCTGGAAAGATCATAAAGGTCGAGCCGATGGATTGGACGGTGGAAGAATTTGGAGTAGTGAAAGCCAGAATAAATCAATTACCTTTGAGGTTGGCCTGGGCGATCACGGTCCATAAAAGTCAGGGGATGAGTTTGGATTCGGCGGCTATGGATCTCTCGGGGGTTTTTGAATTTGGTCAGGGATATGTGGCTTTGTCGCGTATTCGTTCTTTGTCCGGTTTGTATTTGTTGGGTTGGCGGGATCGGGCTGCGGAAGTTCACCCGGAAGTTTTGATGGTTGATGAAACATGGCAAGAGCAGTCTGAAAAAGCGGCGGCGGTTTTTGATCGTTTGGGGGCGGCCGAGCTAAAGAGAATGCAGGATAATTTTTTACGCGCCAGTGGCGGGCTAATTTACGATGATCCTCTAGACAATGATCAGAGCGATCCTAAAAAGAAAAATCAAGACAAAAGAGAGCCGGGCAACACCTTGGCGAAGACATTGTTTTGGTGGCGAAAGAAAAAAAGTATTTCCGAAGTTGCTTCGATCAGAGGCCTTAAAAAGGAGACGATTCTGGGGCATATTGAAAAAATGAGTATTTCCGGGCAGATTGACCGGAAAGAGTTAATGGGTTTACTAGATCCCGAGTTAAACCGGGCCTTCCCTGAGATCGAATCGGCATTTCGGTCTTTAGGGACAGATAAGTTGTTACCGGTTTTTAAGCAGTTAGGAGGCAGATATACTTATTATCAAATTCGTTTAGTTCGTTTGATCATGAGCAGGGCTCGAGGCTAGGAAAAGGGTCTCTTGATCTTGACGCAAGGCGGTCGATCCTTTTGACTTCTCGGGGTGATTATATAATAATGACAATATTGTCAGTTTGTTTGATATTTTATGAATAGTAAAAATTCTTCCATCTTGGTTTTAGTTTTGGTTTTGGCTACTCTCGGCGGATTAGTATATTTTAACCGGGACGTATTGATCGATCCTGTTAATATGGCCATCGTATTTCTGTTGATAGTGATATTATTTTTCCCGACCTTGTGGTATCAGAAGAAAAAGGAGGCAAAATTGATAGAAGGCAAGGTGGAGGACCGGTAAATTTTTTGTGAGAATATTGACTTTTTGGGTAAAGTTTTTATGCTTAGACTAAACGGTCTTTTTGTTGCCTGAACTTTAACTCTGAAAGGAGGTGAATGTAGTGACTGAAGAGAAAATAAGCCTGGAGGCCAGAAAAAGAATCTTGAGCGCCACTTTTCGGTGCATTTTGGATTTTACTCCTTTCCGTAGAGAGGAGCTCAAGATCCAGGCCGTGGTGGGTGTAGATGAAGACAGCGCTGAAGTCTTCGTCTATGCTCCACCGGACAAGATCCGGTGGCCCGGAGAAGTTCGGGTTATGATACTGCCTGACGGGCGGTGCCGGATATTTATGGAAGGCGATTTTTTCCCTGCTGATGAGATAAAGCAGGAAAAACTTGAGGCGGAACTCAAGAGAGTGGAAAGACATCTCAATCTAAATGGGGATTCGGGGTGAGCAAGGGGTTTACGTTATGATGGGGAATAAATACAAAGGCCGGCCTATTGATCTGAAAGATTCAGACAAAGGCCGGCCCCGTACTTTTTGATCTGGCTCCTAAATAAAGGGGTTGCAAAATTTACCGTTTGGAGATTGTTTGTTATTATTAGAGGATTAAAATATTTGTTTACCGGGCATGGATATAAAAGCGATCATTTTAATACTGGCTTCTATGGGTTTGATGATCGGAGCTTCGTTTTATGTGGAAGCTGATTCCAGGCAGTCGGCCAGCGTGACTTTTCAAGATCAGGCAGCCCGGATCTCAAATGATCAAATATTAAGAGAAGTGACTATTTATTATTTGATCGATCATACGGATTCCGATCGAGGAGAGGCTTTTGAGCGACTAGAAAGACTGCCGTCTTGGTATTTAGATAAAATAAATATTTTAGAGGTCAATCGACAAGAAGATCCTGAATTAGTTAAACAACTGAAAGTTGATTATCGGGTTTCCGAGCGGGAAAAGGATCTCGCCCCGATATTTTTTGTCGGACGAGAGTATTTTACTGATTTTGAACCGGCAGATCTGAAACGAAAGATCGAATACTGTTTGATCAAGGGTTGTGCCGGCTTATTTGAGTAATGGTAATAGATGGTAAAACGACATTAATTGTAATTTAAGATATGGATGAAGCCGTTTTAATTTTTTTAAATCAACTAATCGGAACATATCCGGTGCTCGATAATTTTGTGTATTTTTTGGCTTCTTACCTTGCTTATGTTCTGGTTCTTTTGGCGGCTTGGGCTTTTTTTCGCCCCGGAGATTGGGGGTTGACTGATCGTTATTATATTCTTGCGGCCGGGCTTGGGGCGTTTCTCTCTCGGTTCGGACTAAAAGAAGTTATAGTTTGGTTTTACGATCAACCTCGGCCGTTTGATGTATTGGAAGGTGTAAGTCAGTTAGTTGAGCAAACCAGTTTTGCTTCTTTTCCTTCCGGTCATACCATATTTTTCTTTTCTCTTGGAACAGCCCTGATCTTTTTTAGTTACCGACTGGGAGGACTGATCCTTCTGGGAGGGGCTTTGATCGGCCTGTCCCGAGTAATAGCCGGGATTCACTGGCCCAGTGACATTTTAGGTGGGGCGGTTTTGGGTTTTTGGGTTGGTTTGGTCGTGATTTTTATCTGGTTGCGGTTCTTTGATCGGTCGGAATTATCAAAACAATTGGCTCGGTTAAAAAAGTATAATGCTTTATGTGGTCAAAAAGGATAAAATATTATTGGCATAAAAGATTAATGGTAAGTAAAAAAATATGAAAATCACGATCTTTGGTTTACCCGGGGTGGGGACTAGTACGGCGGCTCAAAAGTTATCTTCAGTGTTAGGCTATGAGTTTGTTTCAACCGGGGGTATGTTCCGAGAGAAAGCAAAAAAAATGGGCATCACTCTTAATGAATTAGATAAGTTGTCTCAGACGGATAAAAGTCATGATCTGGAAATGGATCAAGAGATAGCTGAATTTGGTCGTCAGAATGATAATTTTATTATTGACAGTCGACTGGCCTGGTATTTTGTTCCGGACTCGCTAAAAGTAAAATTAACTTGCCCTGACCAGGAAAGGTTTGATCGCATTGCCAAAAGAGAGGGGATAACTCGAGAAGAAGCAGAAAAAATGACCAAAGAACGAGAAGGGTATAAAGCCGATCGTTATTTTAGGTATTACGGTTTAAGTGATTATGCTTCTGATCATAATTTTGATCTGATAATAGATTCCCTGAAAAATGACCCTGATCAAGTGGTGGCCGCCGTGCTTGAGGTCGTTCGATCAACGGGCGATCTGTCGGAAGAAAATTTTTGACAAAAATACTTGTTTATTTATAATACTGATATGATATTAAACGGGAACAATTTGGCTTTGCTCGGACTCCTTCTTAGGATAACTAATGGAGGGTTTATGAGTGTCTGAATTGTTTAAATAAAAATAAATTTACATACCCATCAACCCTCCATTCCCGGAGGGTTGAGATTTTTAGGAGATCAGGTCTTTTAAAAGAAAGGGGTAAGCGATGAGTAATAAGCGAAGTGTTCCCGTTGTCGTTACAATCGACCGAGAGGCTATTGTCAAGGATTTGGCTTTTCGTCACGGTCTTTTGGTGGAAGAAATCGAAAGCCGGATCAGGTCATCAGACGAGGTTGATTTCTTGGTAGCTGCCAAGAGGGCGGTTGAAGCCCTTAGTTACCGGAAGGTTCTTCATTTGTAATCTCAAAACCTCCCCTTTGTGAGGCACAAAAGCCGTCTGCCGAGATCGGGGCAGGCGGCTTAAGTTGTTTAAGTAAATAATTTTTTTGGGAAGATATGGTATTTGCTAAGAATGAATGTTTTTGGTACAGTATAAATTATGAAATCAATAGTATTACAAGCGACCTATTTTTTTGGATTCTTTTTTTGGTTCCCGGAATTTCAGGGTCGGTTTGTGGTATTATCTTAAAACTTCTCACATAATATCAAAAACGGGTCCTGAAATTCAGGGCCCGTTTTTGATTAGGTCTTTAAACATCAAATGGGATCAAACAGACTAAAGGAGGTTTAGGTCATGCCAGTAGGTCACAACGTGAGGGTCAAGAGGATGAGAAAGGTTCTGAGCCCCCGAGAGGTAAGGGAAGAATTACCGGTGCCACATGTCTTGGCGCAAAAGACTATCCAACACCGAAGTGAGATAGCCAAGATCTTGCATCAGACCGATGACAGATTTTTGGTCGTCGTAGGGCCGTGTTCAATTCATGACACGGAGGCTTCTTTGGAGTATGCCGGCAAATTGGCCGAACTCCAAAGGAGGCTAAGAAAGATCAAGGTGGTTATGAGGACTTATTTTGAAAAGCCTCGAACCACCATCGGTTGGAAAGGGTTGATAAATGACCCGGATGTATCTGGAGGTTTTGACATTGAATCCGGTTTGCGTCGGGCCAGGGAGCTGTTGATCGAGGTGGTAAAAAAAGATCTTCCGGTGGGAACGGAGTTTCTGGACCCGACCACTCCGCAGTATTTTTCGGAGCTGGTTTCTTGGGCCTCTATTGGGGCCAGAACTACCGAAAGTCAAACTCATCGACAGATGGCCAGCGGGCTTTCCATGCCGGTGGGGTATAAAAATGCCACTTCCGGAGAAATACTGACGGCGGTCAATGCTATGGTGAGTGCAAGAAATCCTCATCATTTCCTGGGGGTGGACGATGACGGATGCAATTGCATTGTCGAGACCACCGGCAACCCGGACGGCCATCTGATCTTAAGAGGTGGCGAGGTTCCGAATTATTTCCCGGAATCGATTCGGAAAGCCACCCGGGCACTTCTCGACCATAACATGCAACCCAGCCTTCTGGTCGACTGTTCTCATGCCAATTGCGAGCGGAAGTCCTCAAACCAGGTCAAGGTTTGGGATTCCATTATCTCGCAGCGGAAGGAAAATCCCAATATCATTGGGGCGATGTTGGAGTCGTTCCTTTTTGAGGGGAAACAAGCTCCGAATTCGTCGGAGTTGCGATACGGTGTATCGATAACTGATGAGTGCTTGTCTTGGGAGCAAACCCGGGGATTACTCCTCGAGGCCGAAGCTCGGCTTTAGGGGTTCCTGTGGTCGGGGCGCGTCGAGACTATCGACGCGCCCCAATTTGTTCTAAGTTGACAGTGAAAAGTTGATGGATACAATAAAATTAAAAGTTATGAAAATATTACCCTCGAGCTTGATAATAATTATCATTAACCCGGTTTAAGGGAGGGGTGGGTAAGCGTTTCATCCCCTTCTTTGAGGGGATTTTGCTTTGGGTTGATACGGTGTTTGTGGTGTAAAGATCGTATTAACTTAGAGCAAATGGGTTGCTCTAAAAAATGATAAGAGGTCTTTAGAGGAGGTTTTTATGGAGAACGGCAAGGTGTTGTCAGTCCAGTTTCAAGCCGGGCACAATGAGGAAGGTTTGACGAGGGTGACATTTCTCTCCGGGGCGGTTGTTTCCGGGCGCGATCTCAAGGAGGTATTTTCTCGTCAGTTGTCGGACTGGACGGTCAAGAATGTCAAGATCGTTCACAACGGTGACAGTGACATGCCTTTTGAGATCATCTTGAAGGGGTCTGTAGGCGATGGGACATACGGTAAGGAGCTTATAGCGGGTGGGGAGTCTCTCCCGGTGGCAATGACAAGGCTGTTGGTGCTGGCCGAAGAAGTCTGACACCTGCCTACGTTATGTTAAGCCGCCAAACAGTGACCAAAGCACTGTTTGGCGGTCTGTCGTTATGGGTGTAAAATATGATCTTATAATTATTAAGATCAGCTATTGACCGATCTTAAAAACCCGGAATATTTGAAAATACGTGACCGGTTGTTACACCCAAAATGATGGCCAGGCCGCCGATCAAACTCATTTCCACGGCATTTCGTAATCGGTTGGTTTGAGATAAACGTCCGCCAATAAGACCGATTATGAACAAAGAGACCAGTGATAGAAGTATTGACACCGGAAGAGCTAAAAGGGGGTCGAATAAAATGTACGGAAACAACGGAATTGAGCCCATCAAAGAATAAGAAAAGAACATGACCATACCGGCTTTCCCGGAATGTTTTAAAGGGATGTTCGTGCCTTTTAAGTATTCTCGGGCGGAATTATCAGAGAGGATGCTCCCGGCTGACATGGAAAAGGCCGAAACCAAGATCATAATGACTCCCACCAGAAAGATCGTGCCTTTTGATAACTCGGCAGCTGTTATTCCGGATAACATGCCGGCGGTTGAAACTAAGCTATCTTCAGTTCCAAAGATAAAATTTCTGATGTAATTGGCTTCGTCTTCCTTTTTTGGCTGCTGGTCATCTGTCATAAGTTTGATATTAACATATTTCTATCTGATAAATAAGTCGGGCCGATCGATCTTGTTGAAAAAGTTTTGGGTTTATTTATTTTGGTAAACGATCAGAGGTTGCTGATTTGGGTAAAAAATATTTTAATCTAGCACAGAATTCTCCGCAGCTTGGCTGCGGAGATGAATGCGCGACGAAGGGATGTCAAGGGAAACTGTAATTTCCCTTGTGGCGGAGAGCAGCCGAGCCCCGAGCCCCTCCTGAGGGGCTCGGGGCTCGGCGTTGAGAACCGAGGGGTTCTCAA
>CAZVBR010000006.1:0-14054 GCA_964625755.1 uncultured Candidatus Saccharibacteria bacterium
CTCCGGACAACATCCTGCCAAAAAACAGTATCTGCCTCTAAACGCTCCTCTTTTGTTCCACCATACCAATAAGCAATATCGTGATCCAGACACGCTTCCTCATAATCTGCGCCAGGCAGACTATCCGGAAACAAGGTGCAACCATCAAAATGAAACGGCTGTGGCGGGACATCCTTACCTCTTTTGTGTCCGAACTCCAAAGCTCTTGTCTGCATCCGGTCGGTAGTTTCCGGTAAATAACTCCGCTCCAATACAATACCCAATGTCAATAATGAGAGTAATAAAAATGAAAATAACAATATTTTACTGATCATATTATCAAAACGACTATTCTTCCCGAGAACCCCCCTCTTTTTTGACGTTCCAAATTCCCGAAGACTGTTTATATTATAATGTTTGATCATACCACAAATTCAAGAACTTTACCGACCAACCCCCCTCTGATTCAAGCCCGGTCGCTACTCTATTCTATTTACACCAATACAGACCTCCCTTCTAGGAGGTCTGTATCATTGAAGGCAGGCCCGACAGGACTTGAACCTGCAACCTTCGGTTTTGGAGACCGATGCTCTGCCAGTTGAGCTACGGGCCTATTCAAGATATTTCAATAATAACCGATAGACCAAAATCTGCCAAGCACCATTTATATCTTACCCCACACCCCATCATTAACACCCGGGACCGTCAACCGACGAACAACAAGATCTGATCTTACTTTTTCTTTTCAGTGTGATCAACATGCTTTCGGCACCACCGGCAAAACTTTTTTAATTCAAGTTTTCGGGTAACCCTCTTTCGGTTTTTCCTGGTCCAGTAGTTGATCCGACTGCAACCATCACACGCCATTTTTGTTAAATGTAACTGAGCCATAATTTATTTATTTACCATTAATATCAGTACTACTATAGTATAACAAAACAAGGTAAAAATCAACCAGCAAACCAAAAAGTCTTTTGACAAACCCGGTCTCAAAATATGATTTGTGATTTAACATTTGACTAGTATAATGAATAAAAAGCTAAAATAATAAAACGTGACCGTAAAAAATGGCAACAAAAACAACGAAATAACCTGGGATCGATACTCAATAAACGACACTTTAAAAGAATTACGATCCGACCGGGAGCTTGGTTTAACCTCCCAAGACGCCCAGATCAGAAAACAGCAATATGGCCCAAATCAACTCCCGGAAGCCAAACCGGACTCGATCGGAAAGATCTTCATTCGACAGTTCAAAAGCCCCTTGATCTACCTCCTGCTGGGAGCGGCGTTAGTGGTTTTAGCTCTAGGCGATTGGGTAGACGGAGGCATAATAATTTTTGTCCTGTTTTTTAATGCAGTAATCGGAACTTTTCAAACCCAGAAAGCCCAGAACACCCTTCAAGCTTTAAAAAAATTCTCCGAAACCAATGCTTTGGTGTTGCGAGACGGGGAATACAAGACCGTACCGGATAAAGAGATCGTCCCAGGGGACATTATTTCCCTGGAAGAAGGAGATAAGATCCCGGCTGACGCCCGGGTTATCCTGTCCTTCAATTTACATACCGATGAATCAAGTTTAACCGGCGAATCACAAGCCGTCGCCAAACACTCCGAAGTGATCGAAGAACCCAACTCGGCCCTGGGGGATAAAAAAAATTTAGTATTCAAAGGCACTAATGTCGTTTCGGGGCGCGGGATGGCCGTAGTTTTTGCTACCGGCACCGAAACCTATATCGGTTATATTTCCCAAGAAGTAAAAGCAATACAATCCGAGATCCCGCTTCAAAAAGACATTCGGGCATTATCTCATATTATTATCGTCATAGTCCTGGCTTTAGCATTTATTATTTTCGCTTATGGCTTGATCCAAGATCAGGACCCGGCCACCATGTTCAATATTGCGGTGGCGGTGGTGGTTTCTGCCATACCGGAAGGGTTGCCGGTGGTTATCACTCTCCTGTTGGCCACCGGGGTTTGGCGGATGAACAAAAGACAGGTTTTGATCAAGCAGTTGCAGGCCGTAGAAGCCCTGGGGGAAACCCGAGTGATCGCCGTCGACAAAACCGGCACGATCACCCGAAACGAAATGATGATCAAAGAAATTTACAGTCACGAAGATCATTTCACCGTCCTTGGCCGGGGTTATGACCCTCACGGATCGATCGCTCTGGAAAATGACCCTCTCAATAACCCAAGCCGTCTTCGGTCCCTGGTCCGAGCCGGACTAATTGGGTCACTTAACTCAAACGCCAAACTATTTCTGGGTGAAGATAAAGACTGGCAAGTCGCCGGAGATCCCACAGAAGCAGCTTTAACGGTTTTAGCCGGCAAGATCGGCCTGCCAACCAAAACATCCTTATTGAAAAAATATAAACTGGAACATGAACTTCCCTTTAGTTCACATACCAAATATCACGCCAGCCTTTTTCGATCAAAGGATCGGGGTTTGGAATATTTAGTAGTCGGCGCCCCGGAGGTTATCTTAAACCAGTCGACTAAGTATCATGACGGCAAAAGAGTCCGGAAACTATCTCTGGCTAAACAAAAAGAACTGAAAGAGCGGATCACAAAAATGTCGGAAAAGGGACTCAGAGTTCTGGCCTTTGGAAGTCGTAAAATAACCAACTTTGAAAATGATCCGGAAAACGACATTGCCGACCTGGTATTTGAAGGATTGTACGGAATGCAAGATATTTTAAGAAAAAATGTCGATGAGGTCGTTTCCCAAGCCCGTATGGCCGGCCTTAAAGTGATCATGATCACCGGCGATCATCAAAGTACCGCTCGGGCCATCGCCGGGTCGGCCGGGATCCTACAGGAAAATGACACCCTAATGACCGGTGAAGAGATAGATACGTTAAACAGCGAAGAACTGTCTGAAAAAATAGACCGGGTCACGGTTTTTGCCCGCGTTTCTCCGGAGCATAAGCTAAAGATCATCTCAGCCTGGCAACAGAAAGGTCAGATCATTGCCATGACCGGCGACGGAGTGAACGACGCTCTGTCATTAATGGCGGCCGATCTGGGAATGGCCATGGGACGACACGGAACCGAAGTGGCTAAAGAATCATCAGACCTGGTCTTACTGGATGATAATTTTTCAAGCATTATTGCCGGAGTGGAAGAGGGCCGAAATATTTACAAAGGAATCCAGAAAGTTCTTCTGTTTCTTTTTTCTACCAATATTGGAGAGATCTTAATAATTTTAATCGCTTTATTTATCAGCTTGCCGTTGCCAGTCACCGCCGCTCAATTGATCTGGTTAAATTTTGTCACTGATGGTCTACTAGTCTCGGCCCTGGCCATGGAACCCAAAGAAATCGGCCTTCTGGAAAAACCATTTAAAAAACCGAATCGTTGGCTGATCGATAAAACCACCTTAAACAGAATGATACTAATGGCATCAACCATGACCTTGGGCACCCTATTTCTATACATCTGGTACCAGCCAAACATGAACACCACTTATGCCATGACCGTTGCCGTGACCACTATGGCGGTTTTTCAATGGTTTAAGATCTGGAACTGTCGATCGGAAAACAAATCTGTATTTACCCTCAACCCATTCAGCAACCTCTATCTGATCGGGGCTTTTCTGCTGGTTATTACTCTGCAAATTACCGCTATTTATCACCCCTGGGGCCAAGAGATACTCGAATTTGAGCCCCTAGCTCTGATCGATTGGCTAGCTATTCTCACCGTCGGCCTATCCACGATCTTAGTGGATGAACTCTGGAAACTCACTCACCGCCGGTAAATGGCTGGAACACCTGGTCCTGGCCTGTGATTTAAATAGTCCCCTTGGCAGGAATCGAACCTGCATCACGAGCTCCGGAGGCCCGCGTTTTATCCATTAAACTACAAGGGGTACTTTAATATTTAATTTCCATAAACCAACCTTGTCTTATAATAAACAATCTCAAATTAAAAGTTAAGGTCTTTCAAGTCGGAAAAACTCAAACCGCCGAGGATCTTAAGTCTCTCGGCGGTTTTTTCTTCTTACCCCTAAAAGTGCGCCGGGCAGGATTCGAACCTGCGTAGCCCTCAGGGCGGCGGATTTACAGTCCGCTGCAATTGACCGCTCTGCCACCGACGCTTACCTGTTCATTCTGCCAGAAAAAGCTTTGACAGTCAAAATCAATTAACACTCAGTGAACCCACCTTCGATGATTTAACTCTCCCGCGCTGAGGTATCTTGTAGCTTTTCTTTAATTCTACCGCCAACTCCCCGCGCTTGACCGACACCTTTACCACGCCACCGTTTTCCACTTTTCGGCAAATTATAAACTCGGCTACCGGATTTAAGATCTTGGTTTGAATCATGCGTTTTAAAGGTCGAGCTCCGTACTCCGGACTATACCCGCTTTGAGCCAGATGATCGACCGCTTCATTGGTCACTTCCAACTTGATCCCTTTATTGACCAACCTGTCCTTAACCAAATTCAACTGAAGCAATACGATCTCTTTTACCGCTTCCAGCGGCAAGGGCTCAAATATCAATATCTCATCTAAACGATTCAGAAATTCCGGCCGGAAATGATCCTTCAATCGTTCCATGATCCGATCTTTAACCCCCAAAAAACTGCCTTTATCTTGGTCTGAGGCAAAACCTAATTGATTATAATTATCTATATGCTCACTTCCCAGATTAGAGGTCATGATAATGATGGTGTTTTTGAAATTAACCACCCGACCCTTGGCATCGGTCAAACGTCCGTTATCCAACACCTGAAGTAGGACATTAAACACCTCCGGATGAGCCTTCTCGATCTCATCAAGTAACAGCACCGAGTACGGCCGGTGACGGACCGTCTCAGTCAAAGATCCGCCTTCATCATAACCGACGTAACCCGGGGGTGAACCGATGATCTTTGATACCGAATACTTTTCCATGTACTCGGACATATCCATTCTGACCAATGAATTCTCGTCATTGAACATAAACTCGGCCAGTTTTCGAGCTAATTCGGTTTTACCCACTCCGGTCGGCCCAAGAAAGATAAATGACCCGATCGGACGATCAGGATCAGAAACACCGGCCCGGGACCGTCGAACCAATTCACTGATCTTTGCAATAGCCTCCGACTGACCTTTAACCTTTTGACTTAACTTTTCTTCCATTTCGGATAATTTTTTAGCTTCTTCCTCAAGCATTTTCACCACCGGCACTCCTGTCCAACGAGACACCACCCGGGCCACCTCTTCTTCAGTTACCTCCTCCTTTAAGATCCTGCGGGAACTTTGTAATTTTTTCAGGCGAGCCTCTTTGCTCTTTAGAACTTTCTCTTCCTCCGGGATCTGACTGTAACGAATTTCCGCCGCCTTAGCCAGATCACTTTTCATTTCGGCGTGAGCCACTTCCTGCCTTAAGTTCTCCAATTTATATTTACTCGACCGAATATCCTCGATGATCTCCTTTTCGTTCTTCCATTTTAACTCAAGCTCTCCGGTCTTTTCCCGGAGATCACTTATCTCTTTATCGATCTGTTTTATCCGGTCTCTTGATTCTTTACTTTTTTTACTCTCTTTACTCAAAGCCTCTTTTTCCACCTCTAAACGCTTGATCGAGCGTTCAGTTTCTTCCAAAGCTACCGGTTTATTGTCCAACTGCAACCGAAGAGCTGAAGCAGCTTCATCCACCAGGTCAATCGCCTTGTCGGGTAAAAATCTGTCGGTAATATAACGACTGGACAGATTAACAGCCGCCACCAAAGCATCATCTTTAATATGAACCCCGTGATGCAGTTCATATTTATCTTTCAAACCGCGCAAAATAGCCACTGCATCTTCCACTCCCGGCTCCTCTACGGTTATCGGCTGAAATCTCCGGGTTAAGGCCTGATCTCGTTCAATATGTTTTTGATACTCTTTGATCGTTGTTGCCCCGATCATCCTAAGATCACCCCGAGCCAAAGGTGGTTTCAACATATTAGAGGCGTCAATCGCCCCCTCAGCGGCCCCCGCTCCGACTATCGAATGTAGTTCATCAATAAATAAGATCACTTTATTTTCTGACTTTTCCACCTCCTTAATAATGCCTTTCAATCTCTCTTCAAATTCACCGCGATACTTTGTTCCGGCGATCAAAAGCCCCAGATCAAGAGACACGATCTCTTTATCCCGCAGAGACTCCGGTGCCTCTTGAGAAGCAATACTTAAAGCCAGGCCTTCGGCTATGGCCGTTTTCCCGGTACCCGCTTCTCCGATCAGGACCGGATTATTTTTTGTTCGGCGAGATAATATCTCCATGATCCTTTTTATTTCCTCCTCTCGACCGATAACCGGATCAAGTTGATCATTTTTTGCCATATCGGTTAAATTCTTGGCATATCGCTCCAAAGCTTTGAATTTTTTAGGCTCTTCACTGTCGGCTATCCGGCCGGTTCTCATCTCCTCAACAATTTGATTGACGTTCTCCTTACTTATCCTGAAACGACTCAAGATATCTCGAGCCTGACTCGGTATTTCAAGCAATGCCAAAAACAAGTACTCGGATGACACATAATCATCCTGAAAATTGGTAGCGATCTTAGCTGAGGCATCAAACACCCGGACCAACTCGGAACTAAGATATATTTGATAAGAAGGAGTGGAAACTGAACTACTATCGGCCCCCTCCAAACTATCAAGCAGATAATCAGTCAACATAATGCTGTCCACTTCCAACTTATCAATGATCGAAACCACAGAACTCTCCTCCTGATGCAACAGGGCAGCTAACAAATGCAACGGATTGACATGATTTTTTCCGCGCTCGATCGCCAACTCATGAGCTTTCCGGATGGCTTCCTTGGCTTTGGTTGTAAAATTTTGAAATGGTGGCATAAACAGAAATAAATACTTTAATTAGCGAATTAATAATCCAATTATACAACAACTATCTATTACTAGTCAACTACAGAAAACAGGGTGCCTCCGGTTAAAACTTCTTCTGAACCCAAACTCAGACCGATCAGGAGACCTTCGGTGTTTAGAACCGGACCTCCCATATTTCTCGCTTCTGAAGCTTTTGTTTTGAAAATATGTCCGTCACCTCTTATCTGAGAAATTACTCCGACCGAAGCCATAGAGTTATCTTTATGTATCGCCCCGACAGTGATCACTGTCTGCCCGACTGCCACCGGGTCAGCTGCGATCTCTAAAATATCCTGCCCGGAAACGTAAGACAAAAAATCTTCTCTTGACCCCGGCTCCACCTCTAACCACAACAGTTCATCATTTGTCCCGCTTTTTTTTGTAATTTCAACCGGAAAACTAAACCCCTCTTCCGGCACGATCATGTAACGGGGCACCATTTTTTCCGTCGATTCACCTTCAGTACCTTCTTCAACGTCTTCTTCCGAACTTTCAGTCTCACCGCTCCCATCTTTTCCTTCTTCATTTTCAGTCTCCCGAACAATGACCCCGGAAAAAGACACCAACAACCCGTCTTGATTCAAGAGAGTCGCCGATCCCGTTTGACTTAGACTCCCGTCTTCCATCTTGACCACCGGAAAAACATTACCTTTGGCCGTCTCGTAAGCTCTGGCGATCATATCTTCTTCTTTCATGACCGGAACCTCCACCTCTTTGATCACTTCTTTTATTTTTGGCTCCTCCGGCACCACTCTCTCGATAGTTCTCTCAACCACTCTGTTTATGGTCTGAGAGACACCGGGAGATGATTGATCCATTAATGTAACCGTCACGATACCGGTCGCAAGCGAGGTCACAAAGCTGACCAAAAGCACCAGGAGTATAAATTGATTACGATTTAATTCTTCCATAAATTTCAAGCCCTGTCCCTATCATAAGGAAAAAAGGCCGTAAAATCAAATACTTGCCACGATTTGATCGATCAATATTGAAGCCCTTGCCAGATGTCGTTTACCTGAACCCAATTGATAACCTCAAACCAGGCCTCCAGATACTCCGGCCGTCGATTTTGATGTTTTAGATAATAAGCATGCTCCCAAACATCAACCCCTAAGACCGGTTTTAGGCCATCACTTAGAGGGCAATCTTGATTTGCCGTGGTCACGATAGACAGCTTGCCTTCAGAATCGGAAACCAACCACGCCCAACCGGACCCGAACACCCCAAGGGCCGCTGCAGTAAATTCAGATCGAAATTCCTTGTAACTACCGAAATTTTTTTCCAGAATCTCTAACAGGTCCTGCCCGGGTTCTTTTTTATCAGAGTCCGGGGTCATTATTTTCCAAAAAAAGCTGTGATTAAAATGACCACCTCCGTGACGCCGGACAGATTCCTTTATTTCCTCCGGCAAAGACCGAAGCTCTGCTAATAATTCTTCAACAGTCATCTCCGTTAGATCATCTCTCCCTTCTAAAGCTTGGTTTAATTTATCAACATAGGTTTGATGATGTTTAAGATGATGAAGTCTCATGGTTTCTTCATCAATATAAGGCTCAAGGTCGTTATAATTATAAGGTAACGAAGGTAATGAATACATAATACATTATAGATTAAGCCATTAAACTAACACCAGTCTAACACAACCGAACCTAACCTAACAATTTCTCCTTTTCTAACGCCTCGGACAAGACAGACACCAAGTGATCAATATCCCGGTAAGTGGTATCCCGGCCCAATGAAAACCTTACCGCCCCGTCAACTTCTTTCTGGCTTAACCCGAGAGCTTTTAAGACATGTGACTGATCATGACCGTAAGTGGCGCAGGCACTACCCGTTGAACACGCGATACCGGCTGCATCCAGGCGCAACACCAGCAACTCGGCTTCCGTGCCCGGAAAACTTAAATTAACATTACCGGCAACCCGTTTTAACCGGGAACCGTTTAATCTGGCGGCGGGATGATCCATCAAGACCTGATCGATCAAATACTCTTGCAATTTAGCCAGTTTACTGTTTTCCACTTCTCGAATCTCTTCTGCCAGCTTCAAAGCCACCGAAAAGCCGATCACGGCCGGAACGTTTTCTGTTCCGGATCGAAAAAAGTGCTCTTGGCCTCCGCCGGTCAGTATAGGCTCAAGATCGACTCCGGTACGTCGCCACAACAAACCAACTCCCTTCGGTCCGTATATTTTACCGCCATTAGCAGTTAAGAGGTCGACCCCTAAATATTTAGTATTAAGCGACAAAAAACGACCGGCCTGACACGCATCGGTATGAAAAAGCGGGTACTGCCCGATCTTACCGGCTTTCCTGAACCGGCGTATGACTTTGGCCAGTTCTTTTAAAGGCTGAATAACCCCGATTTCATTATTAACCAATCCGATACTGACCAAAGCGGTATTTTGATCCAAAGATCTCTCGAGGTCCTCGCTTTTTATTAAACCCCACTGATCTACCGGTAAAAATTCCAACTCCCAACCTTCTTCTGTTAATTGCCTGACCGGCTCGATCAAACTTTTGTGCTCTGTCGCTCCCAGCAAGATCTTCCCCGGTTCCTTAAATTCTTTTTGATATTTACAAGCCACCCCTTTTACCGCTAAATTATTGGATTCAGTACCGCCGGATGTAAATATCACTTCATTTTCTCTACCGCCCAGAATGTCAGCCACTGTTTGCCGAGCCTGCCTGATGGCCTCAAATGCCGCCACCCCTTCTCGGTGAATACTGGCCGGGTTGCCGAAATTTTTATCCATAAATAAAGACATGGCATTTTTAACCGAAGGATCTACCGGTGTGGCGGCAGCCGTATCTAAATAAATTCGTCGTTTTCTGAAATTAAGCATAAGCAAATTGTACAAATTAATCCCGTTTTTGCAAAAAGTATATTTTTCTAGTATACTTGTAATTATATGGAAGATCTTTGGTTATATGTTGCCGTAGGGGTTGGATTGATAGTTTTACTAAGCTTGATCTTGACCTGGCCTTCTTCTAAAAAAAAGAACAAACTACCAAAAAGCGGTCCCGACCAAGAACTGAATGAGGTGATCGCAAGACTGGAAAAAAAGTTAAATATTTTAGCTGAGCGCCAAGTAAAGATCAAAGAGCAACTCGACCGGCAAGCCGGTCAATTAAGGAAGTCTGTTACGCACTGCAAAATAAAACGATTTAATCCTTTTCCGGGACAAGGCGGCAATCACAGCTTTAGTGCTGCTTGGTTGGATCAAAAAGGTGACGGCTTAGTCATATCCGGTCTTTATACCAGAGACAAGGTCAATGTCTATGCCAAACCAATAACCGATCATTCTTCGGTGCACGAATTAACTGAAGAAGAATCAGCGGTCATCTCAAAAACAAATCCAGAAAAAAAATAACGATCGATTAAATAATAACTGGCCGGCTCTTGCCTTCTTAAAGTAACTAGATCATGACTCGAAAAACAAATCCAAACACAAAAACCACCCGACCGCCCATTATTTCAGTGATGGGGCATGTGGATCATGGTAAATCAACACTCTTAGATTACATCAGGCGCACCGAGGTGGCAGCAAATGAAGCCGGCGGTATCACACAACATATCAGTGCCTACGTAGTAAAACACAAAACAAAAGACGGCCAGGAGCACCAAGCCACTTTTCTGGATACCCCCGGTCACAAAGCTTTCTCCGCCATGAGAGGTCGGGGGGCCGAACTAGCCGATATTACGGTGCTGATCATCTCCGCCGAAGACAGCATAAAACCCCAAACAAAAGAAGCTATGACGGCGATCAAAAATGCCGGAGTCCCGTTTGTAGTGGCCATCAACAAAATTGATCGCCCCGAATCACGACCCGAACAAGTAAAACAGGACCTGACCAAAGAATCCACTCTGGTGGAAAGCTACGGCGGTGAGATCCCTGATGTTAATATCTCGGCAGTAACCGGCGAAGGCATCCAAGAACTCCTAGACACCTTATTTCTGTTAGCTGAAATGGAAGAGTTAACCGCTGACCCGGATCAACTTGCCACCGGTGAGGTCCTGGAAGTAAAAGTCGACAACAAAGCCGGTACTTTAGTGACCCTGATCATAAAAGACGGCACTCTCAAAACCGGACAATGCATTGTCTCGGATGGCAAAATCGCCAAAATAAAAAAAATGGAAAACTTTCTGGGCGATGACATCAAAGAAGCCGGGCCGGCCTCTCCGGTGTTGGTCTTTGGTTTCAGCGAGTCACCTCAAGCCGGGTCCGACTTTCAGGTTTTCTCCTCTAAAAAGGAAGCCGAAAAGTGCTGCAAAGAACACCAACCCTCAAACACAGCCACGCCGACTCCCCAACCACCCGAGACAGCTTCAGGCACCGACCAAGAAACCACCGAAGTAAAAGAGGTTCCGGTGATCATAAAAGCCGACACGGTCGGTACCCTAGAAGCAATAAAACAAGAAATTGGAAAACTCAATGTTGACCGAATTAAAACAAAGATCATTCACACCGGAGTCGGAAACATCAGTAGCAATGATATCAACATTGCCGTTGCGACCCAAAACTCGATCATCATCGGTTTTAACACCGGTATCAACAAAGACGCTCAAGAATGTGCCGATCGTTTCAATATTCCCATATTTACCAGTCAGATCATATATGAATTAACCGAAAAACTCGAGGAAAAATTGATCGAAATAAGGCCGACCGTCACCGAAGATCTCGATCTGGGGCATGCCAAGATCTTAAAAGTTTTCTCCAAAACCAAATCAAAACAGATAATCGGCGGTGAAGTAAAATCGGGTAAAGCGATAAAGAACAAACCCGTAAAGATCATCCGGCGGGACGCCGAGATCGGACAAGGCAAAATAACGGAACTCCAAAGCCAAAAAGTGTCCGCCCAGGAGGTTGAAGCCGAACAACAATTCGGAGCCAAAATCGAAACCAAAACCACGATCGCCCCCGGAGACGACCTCGAGATATTTGAAAAAGTAACCAAAAAATAACTCTAAAAATTATTAACTCTTTAAAGACTCCCGAGGTCAATATTATTTCCGGCTAACAACTAGGCAAAATACAGTTTTTAGAGTATAATAAGCAAGGTGTATGGAAAATAACAGTTCGGAAAGAAATACTCGCTTGGCAAATTTGATCAAAAACCAAGCTGCTGTTTTTTTTAACAAATACGCCAATCGTCAAGCCATGATCACCGTCACCGCGGTCGAAACATCACGTGACCACAGAAATGCAACGGTGTTTATAAGTGTTCTGCCGAGCGAGAAAAGCAAAGCCGCCTTGGATTTTGCCGAGCGACATCAACAGGATTTTCGGGACCACCTAAAGAAAAATGCCAAACCGTCCCGTCTCCCGAAGATCAGGTTCAGTCTCGACAACAGCCCAAAGCAAGAACTTTGACAAAACATTGAGAATAGATAAACTGGCCCAGTGGCGAAGCTGGTTAACGCAGTGGTCTGCAAAACCACTATGCACCGGTTCGAATCCGGTCTGGGCCTCCACTGGATTTTCCAGGTAAAAAATATAAGCCCGGGTGGCGGAACTGGTATACGCGCACGACTTAAAATCGTGTCCCAACGGGATGCGGGTTCGATTCCCGCCCCGGGCACATGTTCTGTGAAAACGGGATGCTTGACCGCCCATAGCTCAGTTGGTAGAGCAGTCGCCTCTTAAGCGAACGGTCCTAGGTTCGAATCCTAGTGGGCGGACAGTTAGGCCAAAATGACAGAACATTTAAAATAAACGCGCTGGGGTGGTGAAATTGGTAGACACGCTAGCCTTAGGAGCTAGTGCCGAAAGGCGTGGAGGTTCGAGTCCTCTCCCCAGCACCAGTATGTGTCTCGCATCAGCCAAAATCCCCCGAACCGATAAGGTTCGGGGGATTTTGGTTTTTCAATTAACACCCGATCGTCTGGCAAATGATGTTTAAAATTCCAAAAGCGGCCACCATTACAAACAAACCAAACAGTCCCCAAGTTATATGTCTTAATCCGATCTTTCTTTTCTCCTCACTATCAGCCCCGAGTATGAACTCCACTGCTCCGATCATGAAAAACACCAAAGCCAGAGCGATCAAAACGGATATCAACGGATTAACGATCAACCGGTTAATATTTTCAAGTAGAGCAATCGGCTCTTGAGCGTATGCGATCTTAATTAATAGCATGTAACTTAGTCTTCACAAGTTTTTTCAATATTACTTATTGTCCGAACTTAATTTCTACCTAGGCAAAATTGGTGGTTGAGCGGGTGTTGTTCCGCCGAAGCCAAAGGTGCCATCCAAGACTCCTACCAATCCCCACAAACCAACCATCACAAAGATGGCTACAATACCGTAGATCATAAGACTTGTGGCTTTCTTCCTATTTTCGTCATCATCTCCGGACATTATATACTTCAATACCCCCCACATGAAAAGCACGACCGCTATGGCCAAAAGGAAAGGTACGACCATGTCGAGCAAATCAGTCAACAAAGTGATCAAAGACTGCAAGTCAGTAACCTGACCATAGGCGACCATCGGAAAGGCCAATAATCCGCCAGATAATAAACCGACAGTTTTTATTTTTTTTAACATAAACTTATTATTAACTTATAATATTTCAAATTGATCCGGTATATCGATCAAGACACAACGAATCAACTCTCGATTCCTTAAATTCAACCCAAACTACTGAAACTGAGGTATCGGCGGTCGTGACCCTACTCCTGTCGGGAAAACAGTGTCCAGTAATATATTTACAAGCCCCCAAACCGAAAACATCACGAACATGATTATCAAACCATAGACCATTAAGTTCAGCCACTTTTTCCGCTCATCATCATTGTCCATCTTCCCTAAATATTTTATCATACCCCACAAGAAAATGACAACTCCAACGGCAAACAAAAATATCACAATCGGATTTAACACCCGGCTTATGATCAAATCGACTAAACCGGAAAAATCCCCGGCCCCGCCACCTCCGGTGCCACCAGTGCCGCCAAAAATAGTCTCTTGTGAACCATAGGCCTCTTCCATTTGCTCGACCGCTCGATCAAAATCAGACGGGAGATCTAACCGCGGGGTTTCTTGACCGGAATCTTGATTAGTACCGCCAAAAATAGTCTCTTGTGAACCATAGGCCTCTTCCATTTGCTCGACCGCTCGATCAAAATCAGACGGGAGATCTAACCGCGGGGTTTCTTGACCGGAATCTTGACCCGTCCCATCCTGTTGGGTATTCAAACCTTGTTGGGTATCCA
>CAZVBR010000006.1:14154-31690 GCA_964625755.1 uncultured Candidatus Saccharibacteria bacterium
AAACTATAAAATTCGACCGCCTTCACCGGACCGGTGGCGATCATTATTAACCCCAAACCAACAACTAAATTCAAAAACCCAAAAAACCACTTCATAAATTTATTATATTTAATTTATAATTGCCTGACCGTCGCCTGGATAACCTCAGAGATAACAAAAGCCCCCAAAACAATAGCCGCCCCGATCACGGTCCACAAAAAGGCGTTTTTAGCTTTGGTTATCTCATCTTCTTTACCCCGGGCCTTAACAAACAAAAAACCGGTATAAACCACCATGACCACCAGAACCACACTTCCGATCTGAACCACCGCATTTAAAATCACATGAACCAACTCCTGAATGGTATCAGCTTGGATCGGGTTCTCGATTCCGTGACCTTGGGCAAAAACCCTACCGGGGATAAACCCTAAAAGACCGAGCAGTAACAAGTATTTCTTTGTTATCTTATCCGGCCAATTTGCTTTCTTTTTTCTCAGTTCCATGATTTTAATATATCACCTTTTTAATATTAATTAAATATCCCTCGTCGTTGCAAGAACTGCCAGAAAATCCCGCTTTCCCCGGTCAAAACTCCGACCACTGTCTGAATTATGACGTACCCGGCCAAAGCCAAAAACAAACCGATCACCGCCGTGATAAGCATGTTCTTAGCTTTCTCTCGTTCGGAATCATTGGACGCATAGATCACCATCCAGATCCCGGCAAAAGTGATTATGATCACCGTCAGAGGAATGGCAATATGAGTCAAAACAAACTGGATCAGGTTATTGACCAGTGAAATAAAATGATCAAATCCGTAAAAAAACCGCCCTCCTTCCGGCGGACTCGGCAACAACCCGTTATTTCCATAACTAATTCTGGGTAAACCCAAAAAAAACGATCCTACCCCCGCAACAATGGTCAGCACTTTTTTTAGAAAATTCCTCATGATTTCTCAAATTTTTACCTTTTATTCACTCGCCGTTATTAACGACTTAAAGCTTGAAGTAATTCCCGATTAGCCCTGATCACAGCTTCACTGGTCGTTAAATGACGTCCGTTTACCGAATTTATCATCCGCCCGAATATACCCTCGGTCCTGTCCGGATCGGGGTCAAGCCAACTCCGACTAATTATCGCGGAACGATAAAAAATATCCCGAAAAGCATCCGGATGTCCTCGCCCCAGAAGAACATTACTGGCCGGAGCCAAACCGGTTATCTCAGACAGTCGATCGGCATAACCAAAAGCGATGATATTTCCCGCCTGCCAGGCCACCCCGGGATTATTACTTCCGGCCACTACCGATAACCCCGAGACTCGTGCGTATGTCCTACGATTAGAAGCATCAGTCTGAGGAACTACAGCGACATCAAAATTCAAATTGGGGTTTAAATTACTTATCACCCGTCTCTCGCTAGCCAAGCCAAAATAATGCCCTAGCCTTCCGGTCTGAAAAGCTGTTCTGGCTTCCGGCTGAGATCGATTCCATGAAAATGTATTCCGTCTCGGATCAACAAATTGTGTATAAAAATTAACCGCCGCCTCCGCCGGAGGGATCGGTTGACCTAGATCCCGGTCCAAGACCGGCACCAATCGATCCCCGGCCTGCCGGTCAATTATCGGACTTCCTCCTTGAATAAGTAACATAGATAAGATGTCCTTGGCCCGATCAATGTTTGAAAACTCACCCATGGCAGCTCCGCTGATCTCGATTCGATTCTCAGCATCTGTCTGAGTTAAAGCTCGGCTGGCCAAAAGAAAGTTGGTCCAATTTTGAGGCGGAATGGTTAACCCGGCATTAGTATAGAGATCTTTATTATAATACATCACCAAAGGGTCGACCCCGACCGGTAATGCCAAGGCTCCGTTTTGACTCCAAAAGACGTTTCCGGTTTCGGCAAAATTATCCCTAAACACCCGTTCCGAGATGTTCTCAAGCGGATAAGGTGCTAAAGTGTCATCGTAACGCAACAAGAAATCCTGATCAATAAAAATAAGATCGGGAGCCCGACCTCTGGCCAACGCCGATAAATAATTTTCAACCAAAACATCCGGAGAATGGGAAACATAAGTCAGATTGAACAGCACTTCATACTCTCGATTTAATTCGGAAATAAAATTTCTCATCTCGGAATCATTGGACCACGGACCCCACATTTCAAGCCGAACTGCTTGAGCCCCCGGGTCACGATCAAAACCCGGCAAAAAGCCACCGAACACCAAAACGGCTATTACTAAAATAAATGCCGCCAACGTTAAAATGATCAAATTGAAAAATTTCATACTTGTTCAAAAACCAACCCGTAATGATAAGGACCGGCTGAAAATTCTTTGACCACCTTAAACCCGACGCCAGCGAAGATCTCAAGAGCGCTTTCTTTTCCTACCACCTGATCCGGAGGAGGTCCGATAAATGAAAAAGAATCAAGCCAATCAACCACCAAAAGCCGGCCCGATGACCTCAAAACCCGCTTCACCTCTTGACCCAGAATATAAGGTGAATCAACCTGGAATAAAATATTAGAAGCGATCACCACATCGACTGAGCGATCAGCTAATCGACTGCCTCCCAGTTTGTCCACATTACCCCAAATCACCTCAACGTTCCCCAGATGTCTCTCCGTGGCTTGGTTCTTGATCCGGTCAAGTAATTCCTTTTGTATCTCGACTGCCAAGACCCGTCCCTTGCTACCGGCCTGCCTTGCTGCCTCCAAACTATACGATCCGCTCCCGGCTCCAAAATCAGCCACCGTCTGGCCGGGTTGAACGGGAACTTTTTCAAGATTAAAAGACGGATCGGTAAAATTCATCTTACTAATTATACTACAAACAAACCAATGATGCGATAGAATCTTTGGGTTTTAAAGTCATAACTCTCACTCCTTGAGTTGCTCGACCGGAGGTCGAGATCTCATCCAGACCGGTTCTCATCACCTGACCCTGCTTGGATATAATGACCAATTCTTTCTCGTCCACCAATACCCGACTGGCAATGATCGGTCCGGTTTTTTCGGTTACCTGAGACGTCTTGATCCCGGACCCGCCTCGTTTTTGAATCTTGTAATCCAGCAAGGGTGTTTTTTTACCGTACCCCTTTTCACTGATGATCAACAATTTGCTTTCTTCTATTTTCTCGGCTTCCACTGTTGCCGCCCCAACCACAGAATCCTTGGAAGATAATTTAATAGCTCTGACACCGGCCGCCCCTCGACCCATCTCCCGGATATCGGTATTACTAAAATGGATCGCCAGGCCATTTTTGGTCACCAAAACGGCCGAATCTGACTGCCTGACCGGACAAACCGCCAACAATTCATCTTTTTCAGCCAACCTCATAGCGATCAGGCCATTTCTTCTAACATCCCGGAAGCTTGCCGCCGAGACCTTTTTCGCCACCCCGCCCCGAGTCACCATAAGCAAGGACAGATCACTCTCGGACACCTCTTTCGGAAAGGACAGAACCGAGGTCACTTTCTCGCTCGGATCAAGAGCTAGAAAGTTCATCAAGGACTTACCTCGAGTAGCTCTTTTTCCTTCCGGAACCTCATACATCTTCAGCCGGTAAACCTTACCTTGATCAGTAAAAAACAGAAGATCGCTATGCGTATTAGCTGTCAAAAAGATGGTCACGAAATCTTCTTCTTTAACATTTAGATCAACCACCCCTTGTCCGCCTCGCCTCTGAGTTCGGTACTCGGTCGGATCAGTTCGTTTAATATACCCGCCAGCGGTAATGATCAAAATATTCTCTTTTTTAGGCACAAAATCTTCCGGCCGGAAATCTTTTAATCCTTGAGGTACCACGGTTGTCCGCCTCTCATCACCATAGGTCTTTAAAATATTCTCGAATTCTTCCTTTATGATACCGGTGACTTTTTTCGGATCCTTTAAAATAGCCTTTAATTCTTTGATCAAAGCAAGCTTCTCTTTTAGCTCATCTTCTATCTTACGACGTTCCAGACCGGCCAACTTCTGCAATCTCATCTCCAGAATCGCAGTCGCTTGAATCTCTGACAGTGAGAATTTTTTCATTAATTGCCGATGAGCCTCCGGGGTATCTTTAGATTTTTTGATCACCTTGATCACTTCATCAATATGATCCAGGGCTTTTTTCAGGCCTTCCAATATATGTGCCCTTTCTTCGGCCCGTCTCAGGTCATATTTAGTTCGACGGGTCACCACCTCCCGCCGATGACCCAAAAATTCCTCTAAAATACCTTTTAAAGACAGCAACTTAGGCACCCCGTCCACCAAAGCCAAAGTATTAAAATGGAAGGTGGTCTCCAGATCGGTGTGCTTATACAAAGAATTAAGCACGCTTTGGGGTGCAGCCGTACTAGTAAGGTCAATAACCACTCGGAGATCCTTGGTTGACTCATCTCGAATATCTTTTACGCCCTCGATTTTTTTATCCCGCACCAAATTGGCCATCTTGACGATCATTTCGGCTTTATTGACCAGATACGGGATCGAAGTAATGATTATCTGATGACCGCCACCTTTCTTTTCCATCACCTCGGCCTCGCCCCGAGTCACTACTCCCCCTCTACCGGTAGCATAGGCATGATGAATATCTTCCTGATTGAACACCATAGCTCCGGTCGGAAAATCCGGACCGGTTATAAATTGAAACAGATCCTCGGTAGTGGCATCGGAATTCTCGGCCAGATAAATAAGCGCGTTCATGACTTCCGTTATATTATGAGGCGGGATTTTAGTCGCCATACCCACCGCGATCCCGAGAGTGCCGTTTAGCAACAGATTGGGCACCACGGACGGCAGTACCGTTGGCTCCTTTCGACTACCGTCGTAGTTGGGGGAAAAATCAACGGTCTCCTTTTCGATATCCCTCAACAGTTCACTCGACAGACGAGACATCTTCGACTCGGTGTACCGCATAGCCGCCGCCGAATCTCCATCTATCGAACCAAAATTACCTTGGCCCTGAACCAAGGGATAACGCATGGAAAAATCCTGAGCCATCCGAACCATGGATTCATAACAGGCAGAGTCTCCGTGGGGGTGATATTTACCCAGAACATCTCCAACCACCGTAGCCGATTTTCGAAATTTCCCGCCGGCGGTCAAACCCAATTCATGCATAGAATACAAGATCCTTCGATTGACCGGCTTTAAACCATCTCGAACATCCGGCAACGATCGAGTAACAATGACCGACATGGAGTAATCAAGGTAAGCCTCTTGCATCTCGGAAACTATATCCACCGGGATTACATTACTGTTGCCATCCTTTTCAGGGCCCTGTTCATTTGATCGTTTATTGTTCGATTCAGATCTTGCCATATGATTTGTCTAAATATTTAATAAATTTCTCACTTGGTCTACTAAAAACTGCACCCCCAGCCTGACCCGGGCTAATTGATCACTCAATAAATTACTTGGCTGTTGACTGACCATAGACTCTTCTACCAACCCGACTATCCAGCGATGACCAAACCATAAAAACAAAATGAAAGATGTACCCAAAACAGCTCCGAGCAACGCTACTTGCTGTCTTTTCTGGGGCGGTTCTTGTCGTAATTTTTCTAAATAATCAAGGATCATGACTTATTCACCGGAGCCAAGACCGTTACTTCCGCCTCCAGGCCAACCAAGTCTTTGGGTTTTAGAGCGATCTTCTCTTGGGATTGAAGATCTTTTGCTCCGATCTCTTCTAAAAATGTTGACAAAAGGGAGCCGGTCACATCTTCCTGGTACAAGATCGGGATCACCATTTTAGGTGCCAGAGTGGTAACCAGCTTAGCCGCTTTCTTGGCCTCCAGGGTCCCGTGACCGCCGACCGGAACAACCGCAATATCAATAAACCCTAACTCTTCCACCACCTCCGGCGCCAGATCTTCACTGGCCAACGCCCCCAGATAAGCCGTCCTTATACCCTCCAGATCGATCGTGTAGGCGGTATTGATCTTGCTCCGCCCGGGATCATCTTCCCCGGCCGGCCCCACCGTATTCATACCCTGAATGAATACTCCCTTTACTTCATACTCACCCGGTCCGTCAATAATAAAAGGCCGGTCAGAATTGCCGACATTACCGCGCCCGTCTGCCCAGGTTTCTGAACAGCCAACCAAAACAACCCCGGCGGACATCTTCGGAGCTTTAGGGTCAAATTCCTTGCTGATCGGATTAGCCAGAATGACCATATCTCCCAGCTGAAATTTCACCATCGCCTGTCCGTAGTATGTGATCACCATGATCAAATAATAGCACGCCTGAATCATAAAATAAAGTCCTCTCACTTAAACCAGAGCATGTCGCCAAAAAAACTCCGACCGGAAACCGCCACGAACTACCCCCGTAAATGACAAAATCATTTACCCAAAAACAATATCTCTCTGATTTGAAATACCACTTGCCAATTATCTTTATTTTAGCTAGACTGCGAGGTATTAATTATTAATCCCGTCGAGAAGAAGAACTCAAGGCTTAAATGATGGGGCTTCATTTAAATGTGCCGTAACAGCACAAAGTAATGAGGCTAAACAAAATTATTATGGAACTAACTGAAGAAAAAACCGAGGAGACGACAGTGTCAAAAGAAACTGAGTCTCAAAAATCACAAACTCCGGAAACAAAAGAGAAGAAAAATTCGACCGCGACCACGGTAATGGAGAGTTTGTCAAAAAAAATTCCGGCTTGGCCGGAAGAGGGAGATTTGCTCGAAGGGGAGGTTATTGCCAGAGGCAAGCTAACTCTGTATGTCGACATCCCGCCGTACGGTACCGGGATCATTTTTGGTCGCGAGTATCTAAACGCTCGGGATGTGATCAAAAAAATAAGTATCGGTGATTCTATTACGACCAAAGTGGTCACCCTGGATGGTGAATCCGGATACATCGAGCTATCTCTGAAAGAGGCCAAAAAAGCGATCCTCTGGAGCGAAGCCGAACAAGCCATCAAGAACAAAACCCAGTTCTCATTACCGATCAAAGAAGCCAACAAAGGAGGCTTGATCCTGGAATGGCAAGGCGTAGAAGGTTTTCTCCCGGCCTCGCAACTCAGCCCGGAAAACTACCCTCGCATCCCGGACGGAGATAAAGATAAAATAATGGAAGAACTCAAGAAAATGGTCGGTCAAAACATTACCGTTACCATTATCAATGCTGATCCAAAAGAAAATAAATTAATATTTTCCGAAAAAAATATCGACAACCGGTCCCGCAAAGAAATAGTGAACAAATATGAACTCGGCGACGTAGTCGAAAGTGAAGTAACCGGCGTAGTTGACTTCGGGATCTTTGTTAAAGTAGAAGAAGGCCTTGAGGGCTTGGTTCATATTTCAGAACTCGATTGGGCTTTGGTGGAAAATCCAAGGGAACTGTTCCGTATCGGTGACAAAATAAAAGTAAAAATAATCGAGATCAAAGAAAACAAGATATCACTTTCGGTTAAAGCCCTAAAACCCAACCCCTGGGAGGATGCTAAAGAAAAATACAAACCAAAAGATGTAACAGATGGAGTTGTGATCAAATACAACAAACACGGGGCCTTGGTCAGCATTGAAGAAGGCGTATCCGGATTGGTTCACATATCAGAATTCAAAGACGAAAAAGACCTCCGAGAAAAGCTTGAGCTCGGGAAGACCTATAAATTCATAATCAACATCTTTGAGCCAAAAGACCAAAGACTGACCTTGTCTTTGGCAACTGAAGACCAGGCAACCGCTGACCCCAGTCAAATCACCGCTTAATCCTCCCCAAACACCCCACCCCCTCGATATTAAATGCTCCGAGGGGGTGGGGTGTACTGGATTCAATTGAACTTATTTTGAGCTGAACCAAGCCCTTCGGCAACCAGAGTTTCGGCCGCCGAAAAAACTTGAGGCCAAAATCGCTCCAAAACCTGAACTTCGCTTGAAAAGAAACGGCTTAAAACAAAATCCCGACCTCGCCCCTCAAAACTGACATGATCGGTTTGAGGGACGGGAGCGATTCCCAGGCGAAATCTCACAAAATCGCCGGTCCCGGTTGCTTGAATTATCGATTCCAATCCGCGATGCCCGCCTGAACTTCGCCCAAAATCAATTTTCAGACGACCCAGAGGCAAAGCCAGATCATCATAAACTACCACCAACTTCTCAAGATCTATTTGGGTCCAAAAACCGGCCAGATCCGGACCGGTTCGGTTCATAAATGTTTCCGGTAAAAACAAGTCGACCGGTATCTCTTCTTTTGTTTGACAACCGACTTGCCACAACGGATACCTCCCGACCTGGCGCCAGTTATTTTTTTCAGAAGAAAGCTCCTCCCAGTGCTCCTTTAACCGTATAACGGCTTCTTGACCCAGATTATGTCGCGTCCCCCGGTATTTTACCCCGGCATTAACCAAACCCAAAAATTTATATGTCATAAGAAAATTATAGCCAACCTCAAACCTTGCGTCAAAACTCAAGCTGTATTATTATTAACAACAATTTAATCATAAATTTCAAAAACATTCACTCTTTTTTGTATGTCTAATTCTTTTTTAGGTTTTAACAAACAGGCTTTTTTTGATCTGGTAAAATTCATCCTCATCACCTTGATCATAGTAATACCGATCAGAACCTGGGTGGCTCAGCCATTTGTGGTTAGCGGGGCATCCATGTTGCCCACTTTTGATCACGGCCAGTATTTGATCATTGATGAATTAACCTATAATTTTCGATCACCCAAACGGGGCGAAGTGGTGGTTTTTCGTTACCCCAAAGAACCGAATAAATTTTTCATCAAACGGATCATCGGCCTTCCGGAAGAAACGATCGAGATCATAGACGGAGAAGTTACGATCATCGACTCTGATAACAACACCACCATTCTGAATGAACCCTACATCAAATCAAGTGGTGGACCAGAAATAATAGCCGAATTAAACGAAAAAGAATACTTCGTTTTGGGTGACAACCGCAGTTTAAGCCTCGATTCTCGGGTTTGGGGTCCAGTAGCCGAGGACATGATCTCCGGGAAGGTTATTATACGCCTATTGCCCCCTAATGAAATATCTTGGCGGCCCGGCAATTTTAAAAATTATTAATCTTTAATTACCAAAATTATGTCTCAATCCCCCAAAACTCCCAACAGCAATAGGGCAAATACCAAAGAGGAACCCCGAACCGCAAAAGGAATGCGCGACCTGTTTGAAGAGGAGTTATTTTTTCTTCAGGGATTTAATGAAAAAGCCTCCGAAATAGCAATTTATTACGGTTTTAAACCAATAGAAACACCGATCCTGGAAAAAGAATCTTTATTCACAAAAGGAATCGGCTCCGGAACGGATATTGTCGACAAAGAAATGTACAACTTAAAAACAAAAGGTGGCGACAAATTAGTATTACGTCCGGAAGGAACTGCCCCGACTATGCGGGCTTATTTTGAGCACGGATTACTTTCCGAACCACAACCGATCATGCTTTACTCCTTCGGCCCCTATTTTCGCCACGAAAATCCTCAACAAGGAAGATACCGGCAGTTTTGGCAGTTCAGCCTGGAAATTCTCGGCTCCCCCAAAAGCATCTCGGATGCCACAGTTATCAAATTGCTGACGCTGATCCTGTCAGAAGCCGGGGTCAAAGACCTGACTGTCCACATAAACAGCATTGGTGATAAAAATTGCCGACCGGCTTTTGTAAAAGAACTGTCATCATATTACCAAAAACAGGCCAAGGATATCTGTTCTGATTGTCGCCAGCGACTAAAAACCAACCCTCTGCGGGTTCTCGATTGTGATCACCCCAAATGCCAAAAGGTTAAAAAAGACGCCCCGGAGGCCGTCAACTATCTATGTGCGGAATGTCGGCAACACTTCAAGGAAGTCTTAGAATACTTGGATGGAATGGGTATTCCGTACCAGATAAACAACAATCTGGTACGTGGTCTGGATTATTACTCCCGAACCGTTTTTGAAATAACCAGCGAGACGCCTTCAACCGGTGACTCTGAGCCAACAAACTCCTTGGCCTTGGCCAGTGGCGGCCGATATGACGGACTAGGTAAAGAGATCGGCGGGAAAAAGAACATTTCAGCGGTCGGAGGCTCGGTCGGAGTCGACAGATTAATGGCCACCACGGCAGCCAAAAAATTAACCCCGAGAATAATCAAAAAACCAAAAGTGTTCTTCATTCAGCTCGGCCTGGAAGCCAAATTAAAATCTTTTGAGGTTATCGAGACTCTTCGCCGGGCCAAGATCCCATTAATCCACTCCCTCACCAAAGATTCCTTATCAGCCCAACTGGCTCAGGCTGAAAAGTTAAACATTCCGTATACGATCATCTTGGGTCAAAAAGAAGCGATTGAAAACTCGGTCATTGTCCGAAACATGGAGTCACGATCCCAAGACACAGTATCTCTAAACGATCTGCCAAACTTCCTAAAAAAGATCAAATGCCACAATTGTTGATCGCTTTTGTTGCTTCAAGTATTTTCAGTGAGAAATTTGCCTTTTAAGGCGGTTCGTGATAATCTTAAATTTATGTCAGCCATAGAAGTAGAAAAAAACCCCGGAGAATCAAACGCTAGCCTATTAAGGCGTTTTAGTCGCCGAATTCAAGGATCAGGCGTGATCAGAGAAGCAAAAGGCCTTCGCTACCGATCAAGGCCGCTGTCCGAATTGAAAAAGAAGCAGAACAAGCTAAACCGTCTAAAGCGACGAAGACGCTATGAATACCTGGCCAAATGGGGCAAATTAAAGCGTTAACTTTAAATGATCGAGGTTCTCAATCGTAGCCGGCAAGATACTCCTGATCTGCCGTGGGTTGAAATAATGAATAAGATCCTGGGACCGGACTACACCCTTAGTTTGGTTTTTATTGGTGATAAAACATCCAGAAAGATAAACAGAACCTGGAGAAAAAAAGATCGTCCGACAAATGTTCTGGCCTTTCCGCTTGAAAAAAACTCCGGGGAGATCTTTCTTAATTTAAAAAAAACCAAAACTGAGGCCGGGCGTTTTGATCGATCAGAGATTGAACATATCGGCGCTTTGTTTATCCACGCCTTACTGCATTTGAAAGGATATGAACATGGTAGTATAATGGAAAAGCAGGAAAAGAAATTTAAACAATACTTTAATTTTAATGGTCAAACACATAAGGACAGGTTTAGACATCGGAACCACTTCGGTTCGAGTGGTGGTGTGTGAATTACAACCAGGCACCTCGACACCGAAAGTTTTAGCGCTGGTCAAAAAGCCCTCTCAAGGATTAAAGAGGGGTTGTATTATAAATCTGGACGAAGCCGCCAACGTGACGGTCAGCGCCATCAAAGAAGCAGAGAGACTGGCCAAAACAAAAATCAAAACTGTCGCTTTAGGGGTCAGCGGAGTGACCCTGGAGTCAAAAACCGCAAACGGCATAGTATCGATCCCCCAAACAAGCACTGAGATCACAGAACACGACCTGGATAAAGCCATAACAGCCGGGGAGGAAAACTTATCCGACAAGGACAATCGAACCATCATCCATCGAACCCCGTTGTTGTATAAACTTGACGGAAAAAAAGTTCTCGGTCAGCCTCTGGGGCTAAAGGGTGGAAAACTGGAAGCCAAGACCTTGTTTGTCACGGCTAGCAATCAACACTTCAAAGACGCTATTAACGCCACCGAACTAAGCGGGGTCTACGTCAACGAAGTTACCCCTTCCCCGATCGCAGCCAGCTTAGCTGTAACCACTAAATTACAAAGAAACTCAGGTTGCATCTTGGTCAATATCGGCTCCCACACCACTCAAACCGCGGTTTTTGAGGACGGTATCCCTATGTCTGTTCAGATCTTTCCGGTCGGTTCAAGCGACATCACAAACGACATTGCTTTAGGATTTAAAGTCTCCCCTGAGGAGGCAGAAAAAATCAAACTGGGACACACCGAACCACCCGAATCAAAAAAGAAATTAGAAGAAATAATCCAAGCCCGATTATCCGATATTTTCGACCCGATAGAAAGTCAACTAAAATCAGTCAACCGAAACGGACTTCTACCGGCCGGAGTGATCTTAACCGGCGGCGGCTCGGAAATAAAAGGATTAGACAGTCAAATAAAAGAGCACTTCAACCTGCCGGTCAAAACTACCGGGGAAGAGATCAGCGCCAACACTCGCCATCAGATCAAAAACACCACCTGGTCCACCGCCTACGGCCTATGCCTACTGGAAACGGATCAGGAAAAATCAAACACGATCAGTGTAAAACTAAGCAAAACAGCCGGGGAACAGATAAAAAAATGGTTAAAAAATCTTTGGCCATAAAAATGCTATGATCGTCGTTGAATCCATCGGAAAACAATATGACAAACCAAATTTTTTGGTTTGCTTTTTTGAATTGATTTGTTATTATGAAAAAAATTTAATCAATAAAAAGATAAAGTCTTTATGCCCAAAGTCCAACCAGAAATAGAAGCTTTTGCTCGAATCAAAGTTATTGGGGTTGGTGGTTCCGGTTGCAACGCGGTCAACCACATGGTCAGATCTAAAGTTCACGGCGTTGAATTTGTGGCCATGAACACAGACGCTCAACACTTACATAATTCGGCTCCGAAAAAAAAGATCCATATCGGAAAAAATCTCACACGCGGACTTGGTACCGGGATGGATTCGGAGATCGGAAGAAAAGCGGCTGAGGAAAGCCTTGAAGACCTCCAAAACGTGATCAAGGGGTCTGATATGGTTTTTGTATCCTGCGGTTTAGGAGGAGGAACTGGAACCGGAGCAGCTCCGGTTATAGCCCGAACCGCCAAAGAGCAAGGTGCCTTAACAGTGGCCGTAGTAACAAAACCATTTTTCTTTGAAGGGAAACACCGGATGACTATCGCGGAAAAAGGCTTAAATGAGCTACGAAAAGAAGTTGATGCGATCATCGCCATTCCGAATGATCGTTTGCTGGGAATAGTAAGTAAGGAAACATCAGCCGAATCAGCTTTTGCCATGTGTGATGAGACCCTGCGTCAGGCAGTTGAGGGTATCTCGAATATCATCACTATCCCGGGATTGATAAACGTTGATTTTGCCGATATCAGAACGGTAATGCAGAATGCCGGTTCAGCATTGATGGGAGTTGGGCACGGAGCCGGCGACGAAAGAGCCACGGAAGCAGCCAGAGGGGCCATCAATTCCCCGTTGTTAGATCTGGCCATAGACGGAGCCAAGGGGGTACTGTTCACGATATCCGGAGGCAACGATATGACCATGCTAGAGATCCAGGAAGCCGCTAAATTGATCACCGAATCAATTGACCAGGAAGCAAAAGTCATCTTCGGGGCGGTCCACGACGAAAAACTCAAGAAAAATGAAATTAAAGTAACCGTTATCGCCTGCGGTTTTCCGGAAACGACTTCCTCCGAAAAAGGCACCAAAATCGAGATCAATTCTCAGGAACAAGAAACCGAGGAGGCTCAACCCAAAGAAAAAACCGTCTCGAGTGCCGGCGATTTCAAAAATGAGATCAAAGAAGACCGCGAATTCGAATCCTTCAAGCAAACCGGCAAGACCTCGGGCCAAACATCTTCCGGGAAAACCCCGACAAGCCAACACCCCGCTGAAAATAAAGATTTTAACGAATACAACAAGCCTAACGAACAAGACGAATCCGAAGAAGATGACTGGTCATCAATTCCGGCTTTTTTGCGTCGTTCTAAAAAATAAACAGGCTACTGAACATTTTCTGCCCGATAATCCTTACCCGGGTCTTCTTAATTAACTTTTAAATAATTTAACATCAAGAATTATTATGCTTTATGATCTTATAATTGTAGGCGGTGGACCGGCCGGGATAGCGGCCGGTGTTTATGCCGCCCGAAAAAAAATAAATACTTTGCTTGTCGCCCCTGATCTTGGCGGACAATCAAAAATTTCACCCGAAGTCAGTAACTGGATCGGCACCCCTCAGACCACCGGCCCCGAACTGGCCCGTCAACTCGAAAGTCACCTGCGCCAGTACGAAGGCGATAGTTTAGTTATCAAAAACGGCCAACGGGTCAAATCAATAACCAAAAACAAAACGGAATTTGAAGTAACAACTGAAAATAATGAGCTTTACCGGTCTCGAGCCGTGTTATTTACCGCCGGTTCATCTCGCCGAAAATTAGATGTCCCTGGAGCTGATAAATTCGACCAAAAAGGCCTGACTTACTGTGCCTCCTGTGATGGTCCGGTATTTAGCGGTAAAGATGTAGCCGTTATCGGAGGCGGCAATGCCGGATTCGAAACGGCAGCCGAACTATTGGCATACTGTCGAAGTGTAACCCTGCTACACAATGAAGCGAATTTCAAAGCTGAGCCGATAACCGTAGACAGTGTCCTTAATAAATCACATATGACCGCAATCCCAAATGCCAGTGTATCAGAAGTAACCGGCGATAATTTTGTTTCCGGTCTTAAATATCTTGATCAAACTTCGGGTCAGACAAAACACCTTAATGTTCAAGGGATATTTGTCGAGATCGGCATTATCCCCAACACTGAACCTTTAAAAGAACTGGTCGACTTAACGGACCATAATTCGATCAAAATCGACCCCTGGTCTCAAAGAACCAGTCAAGAAGGCATCTGGGCCGCCGGCGACTGCACGAACGGCTTGTATCAACAAAACAATATTGCGGCCGGCGATGCCATAAAAGCCCTGGAAGATATATTTCTCTACTTACAAAAAACCACCTCTGAGTCAGAGTCAAAATAAAGTTATTGACCCAAAACTTCTCTCAAAGTGATTAGAAAATTCAGTTTGGTGGGCGGTACAGGACTCGAACCTGTGACCTCATCCACGTCAAGGATGCGCTCTAGCCAACTGAGCTAACCGCCCGACTTGATTTAGTTTAACATATTTTTTTTGATCTTCACAGTATGGGCATCACCCGGACTTACAAGATCAAAATTCCCGATTCACGCAATCATTAAACTCTCGCACCTCTAAATTATAAGTCTCTATTGATCTTTCTTTAGCTTCCAGCAATTCGTGATACTCATCCACTGTTTGGTTATGTTCGTTAACGAACCGGATCTGGGCTTTCCGGTCATTACTCCCCTGGGCTTCCGAGATGTCTTTTTGATAACTATTTATGGCCTTTTTCAAAACTTCTAATCGCCCCCGCTTATCATCTATCCTAGCTTCCAGAAACTCATCCGGCACCGGACAATCCGACAACGGCCGTCCAAATATCTGAACCGCCAACCACCCTCGCTCCCCTTTGAAATTAACCAATTTTACCGCCACACCGATCTCCCGAAATTGAGGCCGGAGGATATTCTCCCGATGCCCGGGGCTATTCATCCAAGCCTCCACCACATGACTGTCACTGGTATAATGACCCCAAGCCAAATTCTCCCCGGCCACTATATTTTCATAAGAAACCTCATCAACTAAGTATTCGACCCCCATCCCGCCATCCGGATCATAGTGATCGAAATAACCTCGCAGATGCATATCCTCCAGTTTTATTTCCGCTGCTTTATCAAGTTTTGGATTTCGACTCAGAGAATCAACTCCGGCCAATATCCGTTCGTAATTGGTATTTTCGACCACGCCGACCCGACTGAGTTCACCAAGTGCCATTCCCCCATCAGGTCTTAACACCAAAGGAGATTTGTCTTTAGCATGATCTTCTTTAGGGGTCTCAAATCTTTCAAGACTCTCGACATCCCTTCTTTCGATTCGCCAAGCAAGATCCCGGTCAGAAAAAAACAACTCGAAAGTCCCCCAGATCAAAAACAGGAAAAAAATTGGAACCAGAATGAATTTTGCCGACCAGATTCCCATGTTATTGATTTTAAACTATCTCACCGACTAATTGCTCCAGAATCGTCTCAAGCTCCACTACTCCCAACAACGATCCGGACCCGCACACTACCAAAGCCAACCCGTCCGACGACGATCTTAGGATCTCTAATAGATGATCAGCCCTTTTGTTTTCCCTCACTAAAAACGGTTCATGGCAGAGATCCCGAGCCGCCAACTGCCGATATCCCTTTAACAAAGCGGTCATTAAAAAAGATCGTCGAACAATGCCTATGGGCCGGAAATTATCCCCCACCACCGGAAAATATGACTGCCGGCTGTTAAGAATCAGCCTTTGCTTGTCGATCAAGGAACTGTCACCCGGCAGAAAACTAAGATCATCCAACCTGGTCATTATCTCTCCGGCCGTAACATCATTCAAAACAAAAGCTTTCTTTATTAAATCGGATTCATCTGACTCGATCAAGCCTTCTCGCCCGGCCAATTCTGCCAAAAAAGCTATCTCTTCTTCGGAGGTGATCTTCAATTCGGTCTCTGACCTAAAAGGACTCAGCACTTTATCGATCAACCAGGCAAAAGGTCGAAACAAAAAAGATACCAACCATAATACAACAGCTCCATTTAAAGCAACAACGTGACTAAAGCGATCGCCGAGCTTTTTCGGTATTATCTCGGAAAATATCACAATAACAAATGTCAAAACTCCGGAAGCCAGACCGACCCACTCCGAACCATAAACTCTGACAACCAATGAGCCGACCCACATACTGCCGACCACAGTCGTGATATTTGACAGAGTAAGAAGAGTCACTAACGGGATCTCACTTTTCTGCTTTAAATCAAACAAGATCTTTCCTCGCCAACCGGTCTCGGACCACATCTTAACTCGGATCAACGGAACAGAAAAAAAGGCGGTCTCCATGGTTGACAGTAAACCATTTACCAAGATAATTCCACCGACAATAAAAAGGATCGGGGTCATTAATTAAGTATATAAGAAAAACCGGGCAAGACAAACATCCGGTCTATAATTTCTCTACGATCAAACTTAAAGCCTTTTTATTGCACAAAATATCTGTTAGGATTAGAAACGGAATCTCAGGCTCTGTCAGGAAAGGTACTCGTTATGCAGATAAGCAAAGAAACCGCGGTCGAGATTTTTATAAACTCGACCGACCTCCGAATCGAGATCTCGGAAGACGAAAACAATCTCTGGGCGATCGTAATCGCCTGCGGCCGAGGACGGAATCTTAAATTCCTTGTCAATTCTTTCCACTTTGCAAGAAGCAGAGGCGAAGTGATCAAGGAAGTGAGAGAGATTCTCACGATCACCCAAAAGGTGGCGCCGATCGCCCTTAAAGGGTGCACTAGGTACCCCACCCCCTCGGGCGAGAAAATCGACCTTAAGAACCATTTTAACTCTCAATTGATCGATCAAGTGATCAATAAGCTAAAAAGTCAAAAAAGGGTCGATGTAACTACCGAGTAACAGCCGGCGGTAACATTACCGTCGGCTGCTCGACTTTAAAAACCCACCGGGGTACTAGAAAGAAGTTAGGACCAGACCTTATCACTTCTCTAAATTCCTCTCAGTAAACACAAACCGGGTTAAATGCCCCTCTATATGGCGGAGGAGGTGGGACTCGAACCCACAAGCCCTTTCAGGCGCCGCTTTTCGAGAGCGGTGCGTTACCAATTCCGCGCACTCCTCCATCTTGATAAAGACTAACAAATTTTTGCGTTTTATTCAAAAATTTGTTATTATCTCTATGCTTTTAAATATGGCCCCGTCGTCTAGCCAGGTCCAGGACGCCAGGTTTTCATCCTGGTAACACGGG
>CAZVBR010000007.1:0-6286 GCA_964625755.1 uncultured Candidatus Saccharibacteria bacterium
GCTCCGGCGGCAGGATTCGAACCTGCGACCCAGCGATTAACAGTCGCTTGCTCTACCACTGAGCTACGCCGGAATAAAACTTCTTATCTAACATTTCCATAATAACAAAATTTCCAAAAATGACAATGATCAAATCAAACACGAGAACAGAATATGCAATACTTTGTAATTGAGAGCGAGTTACGCTATGATCGTCTTTATGAGTGATCAAAATGACGGGCAGATCATACCTATCTGGAAACCGATCGGACCTACCTCGCATGATATGATCAATAAGGTCCGAAAAATAACGGGCATAAAAAAAGTCGGACACGCCGGAACTCTAGACCCCCTGGCTGAAGGAGTTTTGGTGGTCGGTATCGGGCGTTCAGCGACTCGAAAACTCGCAAGTATCGTGGCCAAAGAAAAAGAGTATCTGGCTTATATAAAACTCGGAGCCACTACCGATACCTATGATCGGGAAGGAAAATTAAGTCCGTGCAGTATAACCACTAAACCCTCAATAGAGGATGTGACAAGAGTTCTAAACGAATCGTTCACCGGCCAAATCAAACAAATTCCGCCACCGTTTAGCGCCATTAAGGTAAAAGGGAAACCGGCTTATTTAAAAGCTCGAAAAGGAGAGAAACTTGCTCTCAAACCCCGGGATGCTCTTATAAAAAATATTGAGATCATTAATTTCAAGTGGCCGGATCTTACTCTCCGGGTCATTACCGGACCTGGCGTCTATATCCGGTCTTTAGCTTATGACCTGGGCGAAGAACTTCAAACCGGCGGTTATTTGCACGGCTTAAAACGAATTCGAGTCGGTCAGTACACAGAAAATATGGCTATAGAGATCAAAGACCTGCCCGGGTTGTTAAAAAAAACAAATAAATGATAAAGTATAGCAATGAGCAAAAACAAATCGTTAACTTGGGACCTGTCAGCTCTCTATAAAAGCGACACCGATCCTAAAATACAAATAGACAAGAAAAAACTAAAACAAGCGGCCCAAGACTTTGCCAAGAAGTGGTCCGGAGATGATTCCTATCTAACGGATCCCGAAAAGTTACTCGAAGCCCTAGAAGACTATGATAAATGGTTAGCCCGTTACGGAACCTCCGGAAATATCGGATTTTACTTTTCCCTGCGTCAAGCCCAAAATATGTCCGACCCGAAATTAAAAGCCGAACTGAGCAAAATAAACCAACTATCTAATGACACGGAAGACCTAATGAGATTTTTTACCCATAAATTGGCTAAAATACCAAACAACCAAAAAGAGATCTTTTTAAAGAATGAGGATCTGACTCCATTTCATTATTTTCTTCGTCGCTTATTTGAAGAAAGTGATCATATTTTAAGTGATCGGGAAGAAAAAATAATTAACCGTAAGATCAAACCGGCATATCAAGACTGGGTCCAGTTAACCGGCAGTCTTCTGGCACAAAGTAAGCGGACCGTTCTCGATCACAAAGGCCGAAAAGCCGAAAAAAATTTTACTGACATCCTTGCTCTACTCAGTCATACCCAAACCCGAATTCGAGATCGAGCCGCTCTGGCTTTTAATGATATTTTAGCTCAAAGTGCCGATGTGGCCGAGGCGGAAATAAATTCCGTTCTGTACAACAAGCTCGTTGATGATGAGTTGCGCGGTTTTGGGCGACCGGAATCAGAAAGATTCATTTCTGACGATGTGCCTGAAGATACGGTTGATGCCTTGATCAAAACCGTAAAAAACAATTTTCATCTGTCTAAACAGTATTACGAGTTAAAAAGTGAACTGCTAGGAGTTTCCACCCTTAAATACCACGAACGCAATGTTCCGGTCGGAAAAATAAAGGCTCAGATCCCGTGGTCCGAGGCTGTAAACATAGTCAAAGAAACATTTGCTCGCTTAGATCCGGAGTTGGAAAAAATATTTGATTCGTTGATCGCCGGAGGTCAGATCGATGTCGACCCGCGAGCCAACAAAATGTCCGGTGCTTTTTGTGCCAGTAATTTGATCACGTCTCCGACATTTATCCTGCTTAATTATACCGGGGAACTCAGAGACGTTTTGACTTTAGCTCACGAAGCCGGCCACGCGGTTCATAATGAATTGATGCGAAAACATGTTAAGCCGATTTATTTTTCTACTTCTTTGACTACGGCGGAAGTGGCCAGTATCTTTTTTGAGGATTTTGCCTTGAGAACTTTGACCGAAAAATTAAGTTCGAAAAATATTCTCTTTCTGAAAATGGAAAAATTAAATGATGACATCTCGACTGTCTTTCGACAAGTGGCCGCATTTCGTTTTGAACAGGAACTACATAAAGAATTTCGAAAGCAAGGCCATCTGTCAAAAGAATTTATCGGAGAATTATTCAAAAAACATATGGGCTCGTATATGGGTCAAGCAGTCGAACAATCTCCTGGTTCTGAAAATTGGTGGATCTACTGGAGGCATTTCCGGACTTTCTTTTATGTTTATTCTTATGCCTCGGGTTCATTGATCGCCAAAGCCCTGCAGGAACAGGTTCAAGAAAACCCCGAAAAGATCAGCTTAGTTAAGAACTGCCTCGAACAAGGTGCTTCGCGATCACCGCTTGAAATATTTGCCTCTGCCGGTTTAGATCCGACCAAAGCCAGTTTCTGGCAACTGGGATTAAAGCAGATCAAAAAACAATTGACCGAAATAAGGTCAGACCTTAATGAATAATTCCAACTCGGAGAAATAGCTGTTCTTAAAACACAAACCCCCAACCGACCAAATTTTGACCGGTTGGGGGTTTAGATTTCGGATTCTCTTAAAGCAGAAATTCTACATCTGAATCACCCTCAAGATCTTCTATGATCTCAAAGATCACTTCCCCCAATCTTTCCTGAAATACTTGTTCTCGTAGCTGCTCATAAATTTCTTCCAGTTCCGGGGCTTCCGGATCAAGTGCTACTCGTTGTTCATAATACTCCTCGATATCCTCATCGGTAGCCGGCGGAATATTTTCCTCCTCGGAGAGCATTTGAATGTATTGATCTATCACTATTTGATCTTTTAAGTCGGATCGGAGCTTTGTCTCGGACATCCCGAGAGTCTCCAAATGCTGATCCAGGGCTTCTTGTCCGCCCAATTCGGCCACGATCATATTATACATTTGATCAATTTCTTCATCACTGGGCTCTAAACCTCGATCTTTGGCATCTTGTAAAACCAATTTCTCAGAGATCATTTCTTCCAAGATCATATTTTGAAAGTTCTCCCATTCTTCGGTCTCGTCGGGGCTCGGTACCTGAAACTGCATTTGGGGATTAGCCGCCAGTTGAGATAACTGGAAATTAAGCTCACCTCTCGTTATCTCCTGGTCGTTGACCGTGGCTACCACCGATTCATCATCCAGATCAAGATCTTCTTCGAGTCCGGACTGTCCTAGACCTAAATCATTATCAGCCCCGGAAATCTCCGGATCAATATCACCATTGGCAAACAACAAAATTCCTCCGGCGATCAACACTCCGACTATGATTATCAGAATTGAGACCTTTATGTTACCTTTTTCTCTGTCTAAATTACATGTTTTTGACATAATTGATTTTTTATATTAATAAACAGGATCTAAAGGGCATTCTAACTTGACCACTCGGGATTGTAAAGTATGGCAGGCGATCTTAATACTATCTGGACTTAATATTAATGTGTGATAAAATTTTATAGTTCCAAAATCCAACCAGATATGACCCAAACACAATAATTTGTTTATGAAATATCTAAACGATGAAGAATTACCAAAAAAAATAAAGGCCGGAGAGCCGGTGGTGATGCCGAGTGATACAATTTTTGGCCTGATCGGATCCGCTCTAAATCTTCAAACGGTAGAGAGTATTTACCGACTAAAAAAACGGCCTCCGGATAAACCCTGCATTATATTAATAAACTCTTTGACAGATCTTAAAAAATTCAAGATCGATTTAAATGAGAAGGAATGTGATACTCTGGACAACGTGTGGCCGGGTCCGGTGAGTGTCATCTTACCTTGTCCGGAAAAAGAATTTACCTACCTACATCGGGGTCAAGAGACACTGGCCTTTCGGATCCCGGATCATAGCTGGCTAAGACATATCTTGCAATCGACCGGCCCGCTACTGGCCCCTAGCGCCAACTCGGCCGGCCATCCACCGGCTGAAACCATTGAACAGGCATGGTCTTATTTTTACGATAATGTTTTTTATTATGCCAGGTCTGATTTCATACCCACAAATACCCCCTCTACTCTATTAACAATTGAAGGTAACAAAATCAAGATCCTGCGCCAAGGGCAAGGAGCAGATCGTCTGCTCAATTTAAGTTCAAAAGCCCGTGACCCGGAACTGATTGATTTTATTAAAAGATAAAGATAATATTACTATTGTATGCCAAATTTAAACGATCTCGACCAATTAGATCTGCGCATCGCAACCATAATCAAAGCCGAAAAAGTGCCGGAAACGAACAAACTGTTAAGGCTCATAGTTGATCTGGGTGATGAGCAAAGACAGATAATTGCCGGGTTAGCGGAAAATTTCAGCCCTGATGAGTTAATAAATTCCCAGGTATTAATCACCGCCGGACTTGAACCAGTAAAATTAAAAGGTCTTGAAAGTCAAGGTATGATCCTGGCAACTAAAAATGAAGACCACAAACCGATTCTGATAAAACCGACTGAGAAGACTTTACCGGGGGCAAAAATAAGCTGATCAAGAAGCACTCAACGCCGATCATATTAAAACCGGTTTACGTGGTCAGTACCGTCGCCTATAAGTTGACCAGGTTGCCAGACTCAAGCCGGCCAAGCCCCAGTAATAATAAGTGGTCGCGGTAAGCCCCGACAGGCCCAACCAAGCCAAAAAATATATCGAGGCCAGGATTGCCGCCCAACGAACAACTCGTCCGGACATAAACCACACCAGAAAAGCCACCCCCAAAACTAACTCAAAAGCCCCGAAAACTTGAAATAATTGCTCCGGATCAATGTGGTCAAATACGACAGTTGTCCAGTCGGGCCAATTGTTATTAAAATTATTTATCGGTTCAGTTAATTTACCCCATCCGGAATAGATCAAAACTCCGGATAAACCCAATCTTAAGAATAATTCCGGTTTCAATTTGTTTAGTAACCGTCTCATATTTTTATTATAACCCAATAACCGGTCAAATACCATCTTAAAGGAGCTGAATTAAGTTTAACCGGTTATATTTCGATCAATAACCTTCCAATCTTTTGGCTTTATCATGATGCCGGATCTTATCATGAGCTTTAGCTTCTATCTGCCGGATCCTCTCTCTGGTAACCCCAAACTCCTGACCGACCTCTTCTAAGGTTCTCATAACACCGTCATCCAGACCGTGACGCATTTCAAGGATCTTTCTTTCTTTCGGGGTCAGATCCAGAAGAATACTGTTTATCTGATCCCGGAGTATTCGCTGGGAAGCATCCCGATCCGGGGAAGGCATTTTTTCGTCGGCAATAAATTCCCCCAAACTGGATTTTTCGTCCTCATCATCCGTCGGCTTATCCAGAGAAGCGGTACTCTGATCTATCTTTTCGATAGTATGGACTTTCTCTATCTCCAGACCCATTTCAGTGGCGATCTCTTGGGAGGTGGGCTCTCGACCCAGATCCTGGGATAACCGTCTATACACTTGCTTGTATTTGGCTATAGTTTCGACCATATGGACCGGGATCCGAATCGTCCGGGACTGATCAGCCAAAGCCCTGGTTACGGCCTGCCTGATCCACCAAGTGGCATAAGTTGAGAATTTAAAACCTTTGTTCCAGTCAAATTTTTCAACCGCTTTAAATAAACCGAGATTACCCTCTTGAATAAGATCGAGTAAAGTCAGATCCGAACTACGGCCAATATATTTTTTGGCGATTGAAACCACCAACCGTAGATTGGCATTAGCTAAAGCCTGTCTGGCCTCATCATCACCGGTCATGATCCTTTTAGCCAACTCCTTTTCTTCTGAGGCCGAGATCAATCGGTGCTTCCCTATTTCTCTTAAATAAATTTGAACCGAATCCAACCCCTGACTTAATGTGGTTGAGTAATTATTTTTTGTCTTAGAAATTAAATTATCATCATCTTCCAGCAACTTGCCTTCTTCCAAGACATCAATACCCGATTCTTCTATCTTTTCATATAACTCATCCAAAAAATCAATATCTGCCTCGATACTGGGAAATTCCTTTAATATCTCTCCGTAGGTCACAAACCCCCGGCCTCGGCCTCGATCGATCAAGGCCTGAACTCTGGCTTCTTTATTTGATTTTGCCGGTTTGTTTTTCAT
>CAZVBR010000007.1:6386-28262 GCA_964625755.1 uncultured Candidatus Saccharibacteria bacterium
TGCCAAACCGCCTGCTCTGAAACTCCCAACCGAAAAGCCGCCTGTTTAATATAATGATCTTGATCGGTTTGGTGAGATAGGGCTTTTATGTAAGGGTAAACGTTTTCCCGAAATTTCTGAGCCAAAATCCGGTTATCAGAATATTTTTCCGATAAAGTATTAAGATAGAAATCTATTACTGTCTCAGATTCTTCCACTAATGTTCTCCAGTGGTCACTGCTTTGTTTTATAATATCCGCCGGATCGGTATCGGCCGGCAACTGAACCAATTTAACTTCTAAACCTCGACTAAGAGCAATGTTAACCGCCTTTTTTGCCGCTCGCCAGCCAGCGCCGTCGGAATCAAAAGCCAGAATTAAAGTTCCGGCCAAACGGCTTAAACGATTAATATGATCCTGTCCCAAAGCGGTTCCGGAAACAGCTACGGTATTGGTTAACCCGGCTTGGTGGGACAAGATCAAATCCATCTGACCTTCTACCAGTATTACTTTATTATTTTTTCGAATATCAACTTTGGCCCGATCATAACCATAAAGCAACGATGATTTATCATACACTTCGGTCTGAGGACTGTTTATATACTTCGCTTCTTCACGTTCACCATCATTGGTTTTAAATATTCGCCCTGAAAAACCAACAACCCGACCGGATTCATTAAATAACGGAAACATTATTCTCCCCCTGAATCTGTCATACAAACGGCCGTTTTTGGGGCTTTTTCCGACCAAACCGGCTTTGATCATTGTTTCCTGATCAAATCCCAGTCGCCTTAATTCGTCAACCATTGCTTGCCAGGTATCAGGCGCCCAACCAAGACGCCATTTTTTTTGCTCTTCAGGCGAAACCCCACGTTTTTGAAGATAATCAATGGCCGAGTCATGGTCTTTTAAATTACTTTCAAAAAATTCGGTGGCCACCTTAAGAGCTGAGTATAATTTTTCTTTTTCATCCGCTTTTTCACCTTTGTTCGAATCATACTCTAGTTTAACTCCGGCCCGATCAGCCAGTATCCTCAAGGCTTCTTTGAATTCAACACCTTCAATTTTTTGAACGAAATTAAATATATCACCTCCTTCATGGCAGCCGAAACAATAATAATTGCCGCGAGCCGGAGAAACAAAAAAAGACGGGGTTTTTTCGTTATGAAACGGACAACAGGCCCGATAATTTATCCCGGCCTTTTCGAGCTTCACATACCCGGAAACCACCTCCACCACCCCTAAACGTGATTTTATTTGCTCCACCGGAGAAGAGGTCATAAATATGATTACACAGTAAGACTAATCTAATAACTCGATCATTTCACCTGATCATTGGCCCGAGACCATAAAACAATCTATTCAGAAACATTGATCAATACTCCGAATGATATTCATCAGTGGTAAACCCGGCTTCCTGATTGGCCTTTTCTTCATAATCAGGTATCAAACCGGTACCGGCCGGTATCAACCGACCTATGATCACATTTTCCTTTAGACCTCTTAATTTATCCAAGCCCCCGCGGACCGCAGTATCTATCAAAACCCTATTGGTGTGCTGGAAAGACGCTGCCGACAGAAAACTTGCGGTCGTAAGAGCCACCTCTGATATTCCCAGTACAACCGGTTCAAATTCCGCCGGTTGACCACCATTATTTTGTACCTTTCTATTTTCTTCTACCGCTTCAACGTATTCCACCAAAGTCGATCTATTGAATCTGGTGTCGCCGGGGTTTTTCACCCGCCTTCGAGACATCATCTGCCGTATTATTAACTCAATATGCTTTCTGGAAATCGACACCCCTTGAAGTTCATAAATGGCGTTTATCTCTTTTATGATATAATCTTCAACCTTTTGACGCCCAGCCAACTTAAAGTAATCCATCAGGTCAACCGAACCATCAGTTAAAATATCTCCCTTTTTAATTTCCTGTCCTTCGGTAACGGCAATATTTCGAATGTAAGGAGTGGTATAACTGATAGTTTCTTTTTTGTCATGTTTTTTCCGGCTGGCCGGATCGATCAGAACCGTTATAGTATGATCTTTATCGGTTGTTTTTATATCCGTTATTTTGCCGTCGACAGTTGCCAGCAAAGCATTGTTTTTGGGTTTTCGACGTTCGAATAATTCTTCCACTCGCGGCAGACCGCCAACAATATCACCTCCGGTATCCACTCCCCCGGCATGCTTAGTTCTCATAGTTAACTGAGTCCCGGGCTCACCGATAGCCTGAGCGGCCACAATTCCGACCGCTTCTCCTTCATTGACCATTTTTCCACGACCCAGATCCATTCCGTAACATTTCTGACACACCCCCCAAGCTGATTGACACGTCAAAGGCGTTCGCACTCGGGCCTGATAAATGCCTTTCTCTTCGAGAAGTTTGGCATCTTCATGAGTGACCAAATGCCCCTTGGGCAACACTTCTTTTCCTTCCTGATCCTCAACAGCCTCCAGTAAAATTCGACCAACCACATTATTTCCGATCCCTTCATCAAACCCCAGTACATGCTCCTCGGTTATCTGCTTTCCGGCCTCATCACCGCAGTCTTTTTCAGTGACCACAATTTCCTGAGCCACATCCACCAATTTCCGTGTTAAATAACCGGCTCGAGCGGTATTTAGCGCCGTATCTGCCAGGCCTTTTCGGGAACCATGAGTGGTGGTAAAGTATTCGATCGGTGACAGTCCTTCCTTATAAGACGGAGTTACCGGGAAATCAATTAATCGTCCTCCCGGGTTCATGATCAACCCCTTCATGCCCGCCATCTGGCTAACCTGACCGAACGAACCCCTAGCTCCGGACTTGATCATATCAACCACCGAGCCGTTGGGGTCCAAATACTGAGGTACGCTTTCTTCGATTTGATTTTTAACTTTGGTCCATAATTCAATTATCATTCGATATCTTTCACTGCTAGAGAGTAAACCATTCTCGTATCTTTCCTCGATTTTTGCTGCTTCCTCGTGCCCGGCATTGATCATTTCTTTTTTACTGCCCGGCACCTTCACATCATCAATACCCCATGTGACCCCAGAGTGAGTGGCAAAATAAAATCCGAAATTTTTAATGCTATCCAAAACCTGAGAAGCCACTTTTGACTCATAATTGAATACCAGATCATCAACTATCCGATTGATCTCCTTTGTCGTGATCTCAGTATTCACAAAATGATAATCTTTCGGCAAAGTATTATTGAACAACAGGCGACCGACACTAGTCTCGATCAGCTGCCCGGACAGCTCGCCGTACTTGGATATCTTGCCTCCAATCACTTTTATCTTGCTTCGCAAATTCAAATGTCCGGCATCATAAGCCATAATAGCTTCATTGGGGGTTGAGAAATAGCGATTTTCACTCACCTGATCATCTACTATTTTCGTCACCCAATAACAACCAAGCACGATGTCCAGCTTCATGTTTGCTACCGGATCACCACTACCGGGCTTTAAAAGATTTTGATCTGAAGCTACGATTTCTCGAGCCTCCTTCTGAGCCGCAGCTGACAGAGGAACATGTACCGCCATTTGGTCACCATCAAAATCGGCATTAAAAGCGGAGCACACCAAAGGATGGATCTGGATAGCGTTACCCTCGATCAGGACCGGTTTAAAGGCCTGAATTCCAAGCCGGTGAAGGGTCGGGGCCCGGTTTAGTAGCACATATTTATCACGAGTCACTTCTTCCAGAATGGCCCAGACTTCCGGTACCCCTTCGTCGATCAGTCGGCCAGCCCCTCTTATATTGTAAGCCAGTTCCCGACTCAATATTTTAGCCACAATAAATGGCCGGAACAGTTCAAGTGCCATATGTTTCGGCAATCCACACTGAAACACCTTCAAATTTGGACCGACTACGATCACACTTCGTCCGGAGTAATCCACCCGCTTACCGAGTAAGTTTTGACGGAACCGTCCTTGCTTTCCGCGTAAATTCTCGGCTAAAGATTTTAACGGGCGGCGACCGGCCAGCTGACCAGCAGAGCCTTCGGAATCAGATCGAGCGGATCCATCAATCAAGGCGTCAACCGCCTCTTGCAAGATCCTCTTTTCATTTCTCAGTATCACTTCAGGTGCATGCAGATCGATCAATCTCTTCAATCGATTATTACGGTTGATCACTCTTCGATAAAGATCATTGGCATCGCTGGTGGCATGACGTCCGCCGTCCAAAGGCACCATCGGTCTTAAGGCCGGAGGAATAACCGGGATATTTTTCAAAAACATCCATTCCGGTCGATTCCCGCTCTTCTTTAATTGGTTCACTAAATTATGTCTTTTTTGAACTTTTACTCGGTCAACAGCACTAACCTGATCGATCTGATCTTCAAGCTCCGCAGATAAGGTATCCAGGTCTAAATTTTGAAAGACCCTATAAACAGCCTCCGCACCAATGCCAGCCTCAAAAACCGTGCTATACTTCATTGAAAGGCGATGGAAAGTTGATTCATCCAACACTTTCCACGGTACCAAACTATCCAGCTGTCTTTTAGCATCGATCAGGGCATCTTTTATTCTACTTTTTTCCTCTTCTGATTCGGCACTCTTGACCCTTTGTTTGTATTCATTATTCAACTCTTTTAAAGCTTTGGCCTTTTCTTCTTGATTGACATCAATGATAATATAACCGGCAAAATAAATGACTTTCTCAAGATCATTTACCGTGGTATTCAAGATCAAAGCCATTCGGCTGGGAATATTCCTCAGAAACCAAATATGAGCCACCGGCACAGCTAATTCGATATGGCCCATCCGTTCTCGTCTGACTACCGAACGTGTAACCTCAACGCCGCATTTTTCACAAACAATATCCTTATATCTTATTCTCTTATATTTGCCACAGTAGCATTCATAATCTTTTTCCGGACCAAAAATTCTTTCATCGAACAATCCGCCCCGTTCACTTCGGCCGGAACGGTAATTTATGGTCTCAGGTTTGGTGACCTCCCCGTAAGACCAATCAAGGATCTTTTCCGGCGAAGCCAATTTTAATGAGATGGCGTTAAAATCAGCGTGAGTTTTAGGAATTGAATTTTTATAGGGCATAATATTAATTTATATTCTTAAGTTCAACATCAAGGGCCAAACCTCTTAATTCATTCAACATTACGTTAAATGAAGCCGGTAAATTGGGTTGCTTAATCGGTTCATTTTTAACAATGGCATCAAATGATTGCGAACGACCGGCGATATCATCCGATTTAATAGTTAACATTTCCCGCAAAGAATAAGCCGCACCGTAACCTTCAAGAGCCCAGACCTCCATTTCGCCGAATCGCTGACCGCCACCTTGTGACCGACCGCCCAACGGCTGTTGAGTGATCAGAGAATATGGACCGATCGAGCGCATATGGATCTTATCTTCCACCATATGATCCAATTTCAGCATATACATATAACCAATGGCTATCGGTTGCTCAAAGGGCTCTCCAGTTTCTCCGGCATGTAATTTAACCTTTCCATTTTCAGCAAAACCGGCTTTAGTAAGTTCGCTCTTGATCTCTTCTTCGGTTGCCCCCATAAAAGGCGGAGTTATGGCCTGGTAACCCAGAGCATTAGCTGCCAAACCCAAATGCATCTCAAATATTTGACCTAAATTCATTCGGGATGGAACTCCCAAAGGAGTTAAGATGACATCAATTGGTGTTCCGTCAGACATATAAGGCATATCTTCCTCCGGTAAAACCCGAGAGATAACTCCTTTATTGCCGTGCCGACCGGCCAACTTATCACCCACGGAAACATTTCGCAACTGAGCGACCTGAATATAGATCCTTTTAATGATCCCGGATTCTAATTTATCACCCCGATCTCTTGAGAAGATCTTGACATCGATCACCCGGCCCTTCTTTCCGTGTGGTACCCGGAGTGAACTATCCTTTACATCTCTGGCCTTTTCCCCAAAGATTGAGCGGAGCAATCGCTCTTCCGGAGTAAGCTCTGTTTCGCCTTTCGGAGTGATCTTTCCGACTAAAATATCATTCGGGCCCACTTCGGCACCAACTCGGATCACCCCGTCTTCATCCAAATTTTTTAATTTACCCTCTCCGACGTTCGGAATGTCATGAGTGGTAACTTCCGGACCCAACTTGGTCTCCCGAACACTGACTTCGAATTCCTCGATGTATATACTGGAAAACTTGCTCTCTTTAACCAGTCGCTCGGAAATAATGATGGCATCTTCGTAATTGGCACCCCGCCAAGACATAAAAGCCACCAAAGCGTTCTGTCCGACCGACATTTGCCCGTCAACCGTAGAGGAGGTGTCGGTCAGCAGATCTCCTTGCTTAACTTCATCTCCGAGCCCAACGACCGACCGATGATGAAATATTGTTCCGTCGTTTGTTTTGCTAAAGGTGGTCAATTTATACTCATGTTTCTTTTTATCATCTCCGGTGATTATGATCTTTTGACCATCAACATAACTCACCTTCCCGGAATGATCGGCTGTCAAAAGACGCCCGGAATCCATAGCCGCCCTTTTCTCTATCCCGGTTCCGACCAAAGGAGCTTCCGGGATAACACACGGTACGGCTTGTTTTTGCATATTGGACCCCATCAAAGACCGGGTTGCGTCATCGTGCTCCAAGAAAGGTATCATGGTTGCCGCTACCGAGTATGCCTGGTTAGCTGATACATCGATGAAATTAACTTCATTTTTAGGAACTATACTGGGGCGTCCATCCCGTCGCACCTCAACATACTCATCCAAAAACCGACCATTATCATCATAATTGGCTCGGGCATGGGCAATATTATAAGCTTCCTCTTCTAAGGCATTTAAATAGACCAGCTCCGGAGTTATCACCCCATCTACAACTTTCCGGTAAGGTGACTCGATTATTCCGAATTCATTGATTTTAGCATTCACGGTCAAACGCAAGATCAAACCGATATTTGGTCCCTCCGGAGTATGAATCGGACACAATCGACCGTAGTGAGAAGTATGAACGTCTCGAACTTCCAAGCCGGCTCGCTCTCGCGTCAGGCCGCCGGGACCTAAGGCGGTCAGAGTTCGCAAATGCTCGACCTCATACAGGAGATTGTCCTGACTCATAAACTGTGACAATTGATTTGTTGAAAAGAATTCCTTCAGCCGGGCCTGAAGAGAACGGGGGTTGATGACCTGAAGCGGCAAAAGAGTCGCCGAATCGATCGTTGACATTCGATCTTGAATATTCCTTTTCATCTGACTCATACCCATTTTCATCCTCTGTTGCAAAGTTTCCCCAACTGACCTTACTCTCCTGAAACCCAGATGATCAATATCATCTTCTTGAGCTCCTTTTGTGGTGTTTAAGGTGACAATATGGGCTACTGTGGTCACCAAGTCATCAAATGTCAGCAATCTATCTTCCCGAACCGAATCATCAGTCGGAAGCCCGAAGCGCTGATTAAAACGCAGACGGCCGACCACTGAAAAGTCATACTTTTCTCGACTGAATAAGGTATTGATGAACTCCTTGGAATTTGCCGGGGTGGCCAGATCACTATCTCGCAATTTTTTATAAATATCCATGTAAGCATCATCGGTAGTTTGAGCCGGATCAGCTGCCAGGGTCTTTTCAATATAACTTGTATCAATTTCTTTTTCTCGGAATTTATTTAATATCTGCTCATTATTCAGGACCTTTCCTTCCCGGGCTGATAAAACTTTTAGTAAAGTGGTTACCGGGAATTTACGCTTACGGTCAATGCGGACATAAACCACGTCATCAGCTTCAGTCTCCAGTTCGATCCAAGCTCCGCGATTTGGAATTGCTTTAGCTCCAAAATATTTAACGCCGCGGATGTAATTGGCGGTAAAAAATATCCCCGAGCTTCTAGCTAGTTGAGGTACGACCACTCGTTCAATGCCGTTTATGATAAATGTGCCGTGGCTTGTCATTAACGGCATATCAGTCAAAAATATCTCTTGCTCCTTATCCTGTTTCAAGATCTTATTATGAAGTTTGACATTGACTCTCAACGGGGCTTCGTAAGATACTTTGTTTATCTTCGCCTCTTCTTCGGTGATCTTCGGTTTGTCTACAAAAAAATCAAGAAATTCAAGGTGAAATTTTTTTTCGGAATAATCATAAATCGGGGAAAACTCCTTAAATAATTCCTTAAGACCTTCTTCCATTAACCATTGGTAAGAAGATAACTGCACTTCCAAGAGATTCGGGGGCTGCGCTAATGGTTCATTATAATTTGAAAAATATTTTTGTTTTATCATTATTGAAGATCATTGATTATTTAACTTACTAAAAGACAAACACCCTACCGCCCGTCTTGGATAAGACGGTCAATTTTAATATAAAGAAATTGTTTTTTCGGCAGATAAACGAACAAGAAAGTCTATCTCAACTCAATCCAACAGAAATTAACATTCCTAATTTAACAGATAATTATTTATTAGTCAAGACAAAGGGTTGTGCTATCCGGACCTTCTCGGCCGTCCATTGCTTGAAGTCTGATCAAGACTTTTAAAAAACTGGCAATTGAAAATCGAGTAAAGAGATCCGTCATGTTTCTTTTCTCAATCTGCGATACCAAGCGGCAATTTTTGCCCTGTCTCCGGACAATAACACCGACGGCACTTTGTAACTCCGGCCATCATACTCCAATTTAGACGGACGGGTATAGAACAAATGACGATCATTTTCTTCGGCTCTTTCCTCTTCCAAAGATTCGGTTTTACCCAAAACTCCGGGCTTAAACCTCGATACCGCATCCAAAACCGCTAAAGCCGGCAACTCTCCGCCGGTTAGAACATAAGGCCCGATCGTCACCTCTTCTGCTCGCAAGATCTTCTTTACCCGGGCATCAATTCCTTCATAACGACCGCATATAAAAATCAGATCTTTGTGACCGGACGACCAGCGTCTGGCCAATCCGGAATCAAATTGCCGACCACGAGGGCTAAAGGTCACGATCTTCGGTTTGGTTTCTAATTCCGATCGAATGTGATCAACCGCTCTCAAAATCGGCTCCGGACGTAAAACCATCCCCGGACCTCCGCTAAACGGACGCCCATCTACGGTTTTATGTTTATCGAAAGCAAACTTCCTTAAGTAATGCACTTCTACACTTATCTCCCGATTTTTAACCGCTCGACCAATAATGGATTCCGAAACGTAAGACTCAATTATCTCAGGAAACAAAGTAATGATATGAAATTTTATCATAAAAACAATAAAAACCGCCTCAACCTGCAAGTCAAGGCGGTTTTTATCACATAGCTTTACGAAATTGATTTTAGATCCTCCATAGCCTGATTGACAGACTGAGAGGCGCTTTCCGTAGCCGGAGCAGTTTCAGTTTCACTTGCTCTTGAGGAATCAAGATCATCTCTGGTCGATTGCCTGCTACCGCCGGCCGGTTCATTGATCTTTAAATTGACTCGGGCATTGTTTTTCATACCGACCACGCGCAACAGCGTGCGTATGGCTTTGGCGGTATTGCCCTGTCGTCCAATAATCTTACCCATATCTTCCGGGTTTATATCCAGGGTTAAAAGTACCCCCATTTCATCTACTTTCCGGTCAACTTTGACATCCTCCGGTTTGTCCACCAGAGCTTTGACAATATTTTCCAGAAACTCCTGATCACTGTAATCTTCAGCCATAATTTTAATTTACTAAATTATTTATAAAACTTAAGCGTCGACCAACGACTAACTCAAAGCCTAATTACAATATATCCGAAGAAAAGAAAACTGTCAAAAGAATTTGAGAATATCTATTGCTTTTACCGTTCAAAATATTTTTCCATCCCATCACAAAAAACTTAGTTTCGGAAAACTAAGCCACATTTAACTCAGGCCTCGGTTACCTTATCTGATCAATTACTTTGAATCCGCTTCTGTCGCTTCAACTTCTGGGGTCTCAGAACCGGGGCTCTCTGCAACCGGTTCCTCTTCTTCGGTGGTTTGACCACTGTCAACCTGACCGGTTGCAACTGTCTCATCTTCTCCGGATTCTTCCGACTTTTGCTCCGGCTCCTTGGCCAAAGGGGCGACTTTTACCTTCTGGCCGCTTATTATCCCTTGCTTTATCAAGAGATTGTGAACCGTATCAGAAGTCTTAGCTCCTACTGACAACCAATAAGTTATTCTTTCCGGATAAAGATTGGTCACCTTTCGGATCGGATCATGCAAACCCAACACCTCCAAAAAATTACCGCTTTGCGGAGCATTTTTCGAGTCAGTCACTACTACTCGAAAAGACGGGTCGTTTTTTCGGCCAACCTTTTGTAATCGTATAATTAACATAAAGAAGAGTTTAGCAAAATAAATTCAAAATTTCAAGCCTCGACCACATTAAATAAATTGCTCTGTTAAAATAATACGTGTTAAACTTAACAGATGGTAAAGCATGGCAAAAATACAACCCTAGAAGGCGTGATCAGAGTAAACAAAAAAAAGGAAGGCCGGGTATTGAACCCCAAAACAGAGGAAATAATTTACATTGAACCGAAACTCTTAAACACGGCCCTAGATCAAGATCAAGTCCGGGTAATTCTTCATCCCGGGACAAAAAATAGACCTCAAACCGGTGAAGTGGATAAAATAATCGCCCGAGCCAAAGAACACTGGGCCGCCACAATAGAGAAGAACAAAGGTTTTATCTATGCCGTCCCGGATGACCAAAAAGTTTACGCCGACTTTCTTCTGACCGAGAAAAAAGACCGGTCCTTAAAAACCAAAGACAAAGTGGTCGTTCGTTTAGCCAAATGGGATGATCCCAAAAAAAATCCTCTCGGCAAAGTAATAAAAAAATTGGGCCGAGCCGGTAGTCACGAAACCGAGATCCAATCCATAATGGCCGATCATAACATCATTACCAAATTTCCACCATCCGTGATCAATGAAGCAAAAACCTTAAAAAAGAACGCCGAAAAAGAGATGGACCGAGAAACTAAAAACCGAAAGGATTATCGAACGATCACAACTTTCACCATAGACCCGGTAAAGGCTAAAGATTTTGATGACGCCCTGTCATATCAAAAATTATCCGACCAACAACATGAAGTCGGTATTCACATTGCAGACGTTTCTTTCTATGTCAAACCTCAAACCGCTCTGGACCGGGAAGCATTTAAACGCGGAACGTCAGTTTATTTGGTCGACCGGACGATCCCGATGCTACCCGAGATCTTGTCTAACGATCTATGTAGCTTAAATCCCGACCAAGATCGGCTGGCTTGGTCTGCAATATTTACAATGAATGATCAAGGAAAAATAATAAAAGAATGGTTTGGTCCGACAGTAATTAATTCCAACGCCCGCTTGACATACGAACAGGTCCAAGAAACTCTTGATCAAAAGTCCGGCAGTTACTCAGAAGAACTATCAACCTTAAATCATCTGGCTCATAAATTAAGAGAACAGAAAATCGACAACGGCGCTTTATCTTTTGAAGACGAAGAAGTCGAGTTCATTTTAAACGAACACGGCTCTCCGATAGATATAAATTTAAAACATCGAACCGAAGCCCATCAATTAGTCGAGGATTTCATGTTGCTGGCCAACAAAAAAATAGCCGAATATGCCAGCCGTATCAACAAGGATCAGGACCAAAAATTCGTCTATCGTGTCCATGATCAACCCGACCCGGAAAAGATATGTCAACTGGCAAACTTTCTTAATTCCTTGGGATATGAACTAAAAATCGACAAACAAAAAATCGAGTCCGAACAATTAAATCAACTACTGGCTCAAGCGGAAAACACCGATGAATCTTACATGGTAAACCGGGCGACCATTCGAGCCATGAGTAAGGCGGTTTACGCCACCAAGAACATTGGTCATTGGGGATTGGCCTTCTCTCATTACACTCACTTCACCTCACCAATTCGGCGTTATCCCGACCTGTTGGTTCATCGTTTGATGAATTTATATTATCTCGGAGAAAAACCGGATCAAAAATTCTTAGACCATCTAAGTCAAGCCGTTACTCATGCCTCCAAAAAAGAACAAGAAGCAGCCGAAGCGGAACGAGATTCTATCCGCTTTAAACAAGTTGAATTTATGCAAGGCAAGATCGGCCAAGAATTTACTGCCATCATTTCCGGGGTGACCGAATGGGGTTTATTTGTCGAGGAAATAAGCACCAAGGCCGAAGGCCTGATAAAACCGAGTCGAATAAGAGATGATTACTACGAGTTAAAGGGAGAAAAATATGCCCTGATCGGAAAAAATACCGGCCGAGTATTTCGTTTAGGTGATAAAATTAAAGTAAAATTGATCGATCTCAATATCGACCAAAGACAACTTGATTTTGAGCTCGCGGACGATCAGTGAACTGCCATATCTCGTAAGAAAGCGGTCGGAAAAAACTTATTTAGCATATTTTTCCGCCTCGTCAAATTTAACCGAGAGCAGTCTGGAAACTCCGTCAGAGCCCATAGTAACCCCGTACAAAACTCCGGCCCGAGACATCGTCTCACGGTTATGAGAGATCAATATCAACTGAGATCTTTTGGATAAACTCGATATCATATCTCCGTACTTTTGAGAATTAGCCTCATCCAAAGCAGCGTCGGTTTCATCCAAGACCATAAAGGGCGGAGGGTTGACCTCGCTCATGGCAAACAAAAGTGCGATAGACGTTAGAGCCCTCTCGCCCCCTGAGAGCATATCCAATCCCCGAATTTTCTTTTTCGGAACATTTATTGAAATATCGATACCTCCGTCCGAGACTCGCTCTTCGGAGTCTTCAATACCGCCTTCGACCAAACTTTCTTTTTGGTCTTTCCCATGATCAAACTTTTTGTTTGATTCTCTGACTACCAGAGATGCCGACCCACCACCGAACATAAAGGCAAAATAATGATCAAAAGATCGGTTGATCTTTTTCAAACCGGCCAAAAACTCACTGTTTAAGGTTGTTCGTAATTCATCCATGACTTTGCGCAAAGAATTTTCCGCCGCCTTTAGATCTTCCAACTCCTGAGTCAAATACTCGTCTCGGTTTTTGACCTGTTTATACTCCTCTAAGACCGCTTCACCGCCAACGCCCAATTGTTCCAATTTTAATTTCATTTTTTCAATCTCCCGACGTCGAACTTCTTGCTGTGATCGTGATTCGTTCAACCATTCCGGCTTAGGCGGACACAAATTGGCCCAATTTTTTATTTCCAAATCGACTAAAATCGCCAGCTCCTCAACTTGGGCCTTAAATTCCTGCTCCAAACGTTCTAAATCGCTAAGCTGACGGTCGATCTCGCGTAACTCGGAATCAAGTTTGCCTTGCCTACTTTTTAATTCATACCAACATCGTTCCGCCTTTCGCTCATTGACCTTATCCTTTTCTATTATTCTTTTTAGATTATCTTTTTCGGATCGCAACGAATCGATCAGATTTGACTTTTCTTTTTCCTTTCTTTGCAGAGTTCTTTTTTCAATCAGCCAATTATTCCACTGCTCCGTCTTTTCTTTTTCTTCTTCGGGCTTTTGATCGTGATCTGCCGACCAGTTCATGATCTTTTCCTCAACTTCGGCAAGTAATTCAGATACTCGCAACGGATCTTTCTCTTCTTTTATTAAATTAACGGTCTTTTTGATCTCAGCCAAAAATGACTCCACTTTTTCCCAAGAAATACTTTTAACCCGTCGTTCTTGAACCGGCGACTGTTGGGTTTCCATCTTTCCCTCCAGTCTACCGATCAAACGGGACAATTCCTCTTTTTGTTGTATCAACTGAGAGATTCGGTTATCAAGACCCGACAATATCTGCTGTTTTTGATGATCGACCTGTTCCGGCTTGTCTTTCATTTCGACTTCCAGACTTTCAAGCTCATGAAGAGTCTTTTTTAATTCTTCCCGGGGCCCCTCCTTTTTCTGATCTAATTCCGCTTTAGTTTGACTGAGATACTGATCTTCCCGGGATAAATACTCCAGACTTTCTTTCTTTAATGCCTGACGCAGTTCATCAGCTTCCTTTATTTTTTCAACCTGCTTGGTTAAATATTTAAGATGAGGCGCTAGCTCCCGACGAAGACTTTCTACCTGTTTTATGTTCTCTTTCGTTTTAGCTATTTTTTTCTCACTGGCATCCAATTTCCAGTGATAAATTTTTAAACCCAGAGAATCTTCAACCATGTCCTTTCTCTCTTTGAGACCGGCATTTAAGATCCTATCTGCTTGACCTTGACTGATAATATGGTGCCCCGAGGCACCGATTGCGGCATGAGACAGAAGCTCGATCACTTCCCGCATTCGAACCGCGGTGCCGTTAATGGCATACTCATTAACCCCGTCGCGGTGAACTGTCCGACTAATGGCTACCGTCTCAAAATCGATCGGCAGACTTCTGTCATGATTATTTAATTCGATCAAAACTTGAGCTCGGTTGGCCCGGGCAGTAGAATTGGCACCATTGAAGATCAGGTCCTCACCCCGGCGACCTCGCAACGATTTTAACGATTGCTCACCCAAGACCCAGCGCAAAGCCTCTGCCACATTAGATTTTCCCGATCCGTTAGGTCCCACAACCGCCGTTATTGAATCAGAAAACAAGAACTCTGTTTTTTTTGAGAACGACTTGAAGCCTGATAATTGCAGTTTGGACAAACGCATGGCTTAAAATATAAATAAATTAAGATCTAGGAAAAATTTAACTATCGTCTTTAAAAGATTGCTAAAATTCGCTTTGCTCAGTCACTCCATTTTCGAATTTCCAAACCGGCTTCGGCCGCTTTTTGTTCCGCTTCTTGTTTGGAATGACCATCACCGGTCGCTACCAGCTCTGACCCCAAATAAAGCCCGACCGTAAAGCTCTTATCATGATCAGGGCCGGATTCCGACAGTACTTGATAACGAGGAGTAATGCCGGTGACCTCTTGAGCCTTTTCCTGAAACGAACTTTTAGGGTCACGCCAGGTGTTGTTTTTTACTATTTCATCAGTACGAGCCAGCAAATGTTTTTCAACAAAACGAGCCGCCTCCTGATAACCCTGATCCAAATAGATAGCCCCGAGCAGAGATTCAAAAGTATTTGCCAGAATACACTGTCGGGCCCGCCCACTGTCTTTGGTTTCCCCTCGAGACAAAAATAGGTGATCATTAATATTCAGGTCATTGGCCACAGTTGACAGGGTGGTGGTATTAACCAAGGCCGAACGGAAAGCGGTCATTTCCCCTTCGGTCTTTTGTGGGTACTTATGATACAAAAAATCAGTCACCACCAACTCTAAAACTGCGTCACCCAAAAACTCCAGCCTTTCATTATGATGTAGACCTGAACGACGGTTCTCATTTAAATAGGATCGGTGCGTGAAAGCCTGCCGAAACAACTTTAGATCTTTAAATTCGATCCCCAGGCCATGAAGATAATTTTCCAGTCCATTTTTTTCGGTCATAACCTATGCTTAAACATCTTTATTTTTCAATATTGTCACCGCTTTGGTGATCATAGGCATAATATCATCATACATTTTCAGATCCGGTATTTCAGGCAATTCAAACCAACCGGCTTCCACTAAACCGCTTTTATCTTCCCCTAAGACCACTTGTGAACCGGCGGGGGCTTGAGCTAAAAAATACGTTACTTGCTTTCTGATCTTGCCTAACTCCGGATCAGAAGCGATGTATTCATTGGAGCCCAATTCATCCTCAACTTGAACCGAGAGGCCTAATTCTTCTTTCGCTTCTCGAGCGGCACAAGTCTTTAGATCCTCACCCATCTCAACGTGCCCCTTACACAAGGTCCAGTATCCGAATATATCATAAACTAACGCGAGCTTGATCTTACCCGCTTCAAAAGTATAAACCACGGTGCCTGCCAATTTTTCGATCGGCATTTTTTCATACGGTACATCTGCCGGTCTGCGTCGCTTAGCCGGTATCTCATATTTACCCGGCTCGCCCATTTCTTTGTAAACGGCACCCAAAACTCCATTTACAAATCGGCCACTATTTTCTCCGCCAAAGGTTTTTGCCAACTCAATAGACTCATTAATTGCCACCCGGGCCGGGACTTCGGTCCGGTTACCGAACAATAACTCATACAAACCCAAACGAAGAATATTTCGATCAACAACTGCTATCTGTTGAATTGGCCAATCCGGAGCTGCTTTACCAATGATCAAATCAAGTTTTTCAACCTTCATGATCACCCCTCTTATCAATTTTACCACAAACGACTTGTCATCCAGTCCGGGCGCGAACTCAAAAACCAAACGGTCAACGACATTTTCAATACTCTCATCTTCAAACCGACACATATCCCATTCAAACAGGGCTTGCATTGCTAAGCTTCTAGATAAATGTCTGTTGGCCATAAATTATAATAATTCAAGAACTGTAAATTCCGTTTATAACTTCATTTTTTATTAAGTCAAAGATCATTTTTGACTTGTTAACCCGGTCTGTTTCTCAGCCATCTCTTTTTCGGTTCTTTTTTTCTCTTTCTTGTTCAATTTGGCCAAGACATCTACGTGTTGTCGGCCTCGATACATTCCACATTTAGAACACATACGATGCCTCAAATGCAATGCCTTACATTGAGGACACTTAGACATTCGAGGGCCATCATAACCATGATGCGACCTTCGATGGCCGGTTTTTGAGCGAGTTTTTCTCATTCGTATTGACATATATAGTCAATATAACTTATCCGCCGGAAAAATGCAACTTAATAACTGGGACCATTTTTCATTGATATTTTAGATAAAGTAGAAATTCCTTGTTCCCCTTGACCCCTAAAATCGGAGACTCTGACAAACCAGCCTCTTTCAACCCCAATTTCCGGGCAAAATTTCGAACGTCCGTAACAACTTTCTGGTGTTTACCCCGATCTCTAATTACTCCGGTTTTCTGCCTTCTACCCATTTCAAATTCCGGCTTAACAAGCAACACCATACTGCCTCCCGAACGAAGAAATTTAATGATCCCGGGTAAGACTTTGGTTAAAGAGATAAAAGACACGTCGACCGTAACGAGATCCACTTTTTCAAAAATTTGCCGGAAACTTATATCTCTAATATCAACACCCTCTAAATTGAAAACTCTTGGATGGTCAAGTATTTTTTTTGCCAACTGACCATGCCCGACATCAACAGCGTAAACACTGTCCGCTCCGTGCGTCAACAGAACCTGAGTAAAACCCCCGGTTGATGCCCCGACATCCAAACACCTCTTCTGAGAAATATCGATCGACCAGGTACAAACGGCGTGTTCCAACTTTAACCCGGCCCGAGAAACCCAAAAAAAGTCCGTGCCGGTCGACTTGATCTTGGCGCTTTTTTTTACCCGAATTCCGGGTTTATAAAGTTTACGACCGTCTACCCAAACCCCATACTCGATCAGGGTCTTAGCCCGGGCCCGTGAAGCAACCAAACCCTTTCTGATCAAACATTCATCCAACCGGATATAACCATCATCCATAACCCTAATCGAATCATTTAAAAACCTATTAATGACTAATTTACTTACCGATCCTAATCTCAGCTCAATAAAGAGTGAACGATCGACGATGAATCGGACAAGGGCCTCTTTTTTTTATCATTTGCCTGTGAAATTCCGTACCGTAACCCTTATGCCGATCAAATCCGTAACCGGGCCAGAGATCAGCCTGTCGGACCATTTCCCTATCTCTTATGACCTTGGCCGCGATCGAAGCCAAGGCAATTATCGGCACCTTAGCATCTCCTCCGACCACTGATTCCTGATGAAAAAATCTCTCGGGACCCTTTAATCTACCATCCAAGACCAAATGACAATTACTTGGATCGGCCTTTAATCGAATCAGGCATCGATCGACTCCGTGGGCTATAGCTGAACTGATCCCTTTTTCATCGATCGTTTTTGGTCCCACCATCACCACAACATAATTCAGCAAGAACTTCTCACGCGCCTCTTCGATCCGCTCAAACCAAAGTTGTCTTTTTTGAGGCGACAATTTCTTTGAATCCCGTAGTTCTTTTTCAAAAGTAAACCAAAAATCACCTCCTCTATCTGTCATCATGACCGCCCCTAAAGCTACCGGACCGGCCAACGGGCCACGACCGGCTTCGTCAATTCCAATATAATGATCTTGTGACCCGGTCATTTTACAAAAAATCAAGCTTTATTAATAGCCGCTTCGAGCACAGAATCAAGTATTTTATGAACTTGCTCATTTTCAGTGACCCCCAATGACGCGTAAGTGCTCAAAATCGGAGCAGCATTTACCTCCAAGATCCGGTAATTATCAGGTTTCTCAGAAAGGTCGGTTGCGGAAATTATATCCAAAGCTGCATATCTAAGCCCCAGCCGAAACACCAGATTGGTTAATGAACGTTCCCAGTCCGAATGCACCCGATCCGTACTCCCGGCCAGTTGACCTCCGGCCGGCAAATTTCGAGCAGGGCTCGTTAAACCGTCAGAATCCTGAATATTTCCGGACTCGGGCATTATTCTTTCATAGGATAACAAAACTTTCTCATCCAAAACAATGGCGCGAAATTCTCGACCACAAACAAGCTCTTCGAGTCTCATGATCTTGTCTTTGGCAAATATCATCTCCGAGGCTTGCCGCAATTGACCAGTGGAGTTAACTTGAAAGATCATGCGACCACAAGAACCGCTATTCATTTTGGCCACTAACGGCCAACCAACCTTATCAGCGTACTTAACCGCTGCTTCGATTCCGTTTTCCGACCCGATCACCCGACACCAGCGATCGGAATAAAAAGCTCGGCCTTCCGGCACTGGCCAACCAAAACGTCCAATAAAATGGAGACAAAAATCTTTATCCCGCGCCAAGCTAGCCGCCCCTTGACCATTAAGGCCGATCTGCCAATTATTAAATGTCATATATCGACCACAAGGTAATATCACTACTCCCATGTAACCATAATTTGGTTCCCGGTGCACCGACAAGCCTCTTTTCTCGGCTAATCGGGTTATTATATCAGACGCCAATGATGACATGTTCAAACTATGGATCTTTTTTGGTAAAAAGGCAAATTTTTTAAATCTCACCCCCTGATCGCAAAAACCGAGTAATTTAATTCGGTCTATTTTTTTGATATAATACCCCGGTATGTCAATCGTTCATCTTCATGTTCATAGTCATTATTCACTTTTAGACGGCCTGGCCAAGATCGATGACCTCGTCGCTAAAGCATCCGAATTTAAAATGCCGGCCCTGGCACTAACCGATCACGGCAATATGTACGGGGCAATAGAATTCTACAAAAAATGCCGGTCAGCCGACATTAAACCGATCATTGGAGTCGAAGCTTATCAGGCGGTCCGATCCCGAAAAGACAAAGAGGCCAACATTGATTCAAAGCGCTACCACATAACACTACTGGCTCAAGATCAAACCGGTTATCGAAATTTGATCAAAATGATCACCGCCGCCAACATGGACGGTTATTATTACAAACCGCGAATAGACAAAGAATTAATGAAAGAATTTTCAGAAGGGGTGATCTGCCTATCCGGTTGCCTGGGAGGTGAACTGTCACAAACCTTATGGCAAAAAAATCGATCGAAAGCCAAAGAACTAATTCGAGAATATCAGGAAATTTTTGGACCCGATAATTACTATCTGGAAATAATGCATTTACCTAACATAGAACGTCAACTGGAGATCAAATCGGCCATTATTGAACTGGCTCACGAGCTAAATGTACCATTGGTAGCCACTCAGGACATACACTACATCAACAAAGATGATGCCTTAGCTCAAGAAACCCTGGTGGCCATTCAAACCGGAAGCGACCTGGGTGATAACAAAATATCAAACAAGGAGCAGGATTTCTCTTTTCTTGACCCTCAGGAAATGAAAGAAAATTTCAAAGACGCTCCGGAAGCCGTAGAGAACACCTTAAAGATAGCCGACAGATGTGATCTCCAGATCGATCTGGGTAACTGGGTATTCCCGGAACTTAAAACCGGTCAAAACAAAAGTCACGATGAAACCCTGCGAGAAATAGCTTACGCCGGATTTGAAAAACGGGGCTTAAAAAAAACCGAGGAGGCGGTAAAAAGGGTGGAGTACGAACTAAAAGTGATAAAAGATAAAGGTTACTCCACTTATTTTTTGATCGTGGCCGACCTTCTCGATTACGCCCATAAAAATGGCATTTTAACCGCTATTCGGGGCTCGGTGGCCGGCTCCCTTGTCACCTATCTCTCAAAAATCACTAATATCGACCCTCTAGAGTACAATTTACTCTTTGAAAGGTTCTTAAACCCCGACCGTCCCTCCGCTCCGGATATTGATATGGATTTTGCTCGCGACCGACGGGACGAGGTTATTGAGTACACTCGAGACAAATACGGGCGTGATAAAGTGGCCCAGATCGGTACTTTCGGTTCCATGATGGCCCGGGGTTCAGTTCGAGATGTCGCCCGAGCCCTGGGGTACCCGTACGCCACAGGAGACAAAATAGCACGCTTGATCCCGCTCGGAGCTCAAGGATTACCCATGACGATAAAACTGGCCATGGAAAAAGAACCGGAACTAAAAGAATTATATGATACAGACAGTGAAGTCAAAGAGATCATTGATTTGGCTCAAAAAATAGAAGGCTGTGCTCGCCACATTTCCGTCCACGCCGCCGGGGTGGTCATCTCCCCCACTCCAATGACCGATTATGTCCCCCTGCAATACGACCCCAAGGGAGGTAAGATCATTACCCAGTACGACATGCATGCCGTGGAAGATGCCGGATTAATAAAATTTGACTTTCTTGGCCTTAACAATCTTTCTATTCTTTCAAACGCCATAAAAGAGATAGAGAAAAATTACGGCCACAAAATAGATATCGAAAATATACCGATCGATGATAAAAAAACTTTTGCTATGCTTTCCCGAGGAGAAACGATGGGTTTATTTCAGTTATCCGGGGCGGGTATGACCCGATTTCTAACTGAATTGAAACCCACCGATATTCACGACATTAACGCCATGGTCGCTCTTTACCGACCGGGACCGATGGAGTTTATCCCGGAATACATAAAACGAAAACACAACCCCTCCTTGATCGAATACCCTCATGACTCATTAAAAGATATTTTGGAAAAAAGTTTCGGTTTATTGATCTACCAGGAAGACGTAATGATGACCGCTATCAAATTAGCCGGTTATTCCTGGTTGGATGCCGATAAATTCCGAAAAGCTATGGGTAAAAAGATCCCCGAATTGATGAAGGAACAGGAAAAGAAATTCAAAGAGGGTTGTGTTAAAAATGATATACCCCAAAAAACGGCCACCGATCTCTGGGAGCGGATCAAGCCTTTTGCCCTTTATGCTTTTAACAAATCTCACGCCGCCAGTTACGGCAAAGTGGCTTACCAAACAGCCTACCTGAAGGCCAATTACCCGGCGGAATATATGAGTGCTGTACTGTCAGCCGAATCCGGTGACACCGAAAAAGTTGCCGAAATAATAGAAGAGTGTAACAGAATGAAAATTCCGGTCCTACCTCCGGATGTCAACGAAAGTCGTGGCGATTTTACGGTCATCAAAAGCAGCAGAGGAGACAAGATCAGATTCGGTTTGTATACCATAAAAAATTTAGGTTACGATATCGCCGACGCCATTGCGGCCGAACGAAAAACTCACGGACCCTATGGATCATTCACTGATTTCTTGGAAAGAGTTACTCATAAAAACCTAAACCACAAGTCGCTTGAGTGTCTAATAAAAGCCGGGGCCCTGGATAATTTAAAAGAAGAACGCGGAGCCATGTTGACCAATATCGAATCCGCCTTGGCTTACAACCGCGATTCCAGTCGGGGTGGCGGTCAAGTCTCACTATTTGACGGTCTTCAAGATAGATCATCCGTGCCGGTCTTTCGTCTTAAGGATTCACCACCGGCCAGCCTTCAGAGTAAACTGGCCTGGGAAAAAGAACTCCTGGGTCTATACATATCCGGTCACCCCCTAGATGCCCACAAAGAAAAATTCGCCGTGA
>CAZVBR010000008.1:0-21227 GCA_964625755.1 uncultured Candidatus Saccharibacteria bacterium
GCCGATTACTTTCCCGGTCGCGTAACTCTCGGTGACACTGCTGTTGTTGTACCCGACGAGACCGCCGGTGTAGCGGTAGCCGACTATCTGACCTTCTTCCAAGCCAAGATCGGTGATCTCAGCCTCACTGTCTAGGTAACCGAACAAGCCGACGTAATCAGTGGATGGTCGGTCAATGTACAAATCAGAGATAGTGTGTCCGTTACCGTTTAAGCTGCCGGTGAAGGGCTCAGTGTCGTCCCCGATCGGTTCAAAACCGGCACCGCCGTTCCAGTTTGTGGTTTCGGAGGCATCCAGGTCATCTGTCAGAATGTAATGATCGTCTAGTTCCCATGTTCCACCGTTATGCTCATCACCGGAGCCGACACGACCGAGATCATTTAAGGTTGATACTTGCCATGGATCTTCTTTTGAACCGGGTGTTGTCCCCTGGGTTGTCATTTCGCCGGACATTAAAGATATCTCTTGTGTTGGTTCTTCGGTTTGATCTTTGGAATTAACGCTGATCTCTTTTGAGATAGCCTGAATTTTCTCGCTTGACGGATCTTTCTGTTTTAGAGTATTGAAGCCGTTGCTGGATGCAATATTGGAATAGTCGCCTTTGTCGTTTTCATGAATGAAATGATAATGGTAAGTAGTTTCAGGTGAGAGGTCTTGTGCTTTGGCTATTTGGGTTCCGGTAGCAGATACCTTTTGGTTGTGGAAAAAATCAACCGGTTCTTCGTAAGTGGTCTTACCTTTTTTGATCTGTTCTTTGTTGGGAGTATTTTGGTCGGTAGTAACGGTAAAATAAAGTGTGCCGTTTTTTTGATCGGTGTCTATTGATGCTTCGGAAGTCGAGGTGCCTTGATTTAATACGGTCGGGTTTGTGATTTTTGGCGCGGTGTCTAGTGATGGTTTTTCGGGGGTAATAAATTGATACTCACCTCTGGCCGGGTAGATCCCGATAACGAGCACAGAAAAAATGATCAACGTTGCAGATATTGCAATACACGATCTGGTTGCTTGTTTGCCGGATTGGGTATTTTGAGAAAAAGATAACATTTGTGATCGGGTGAATTATGAAAAGTCCCTAATTTACTTTGTTTATATAAACATAATATCAAGTGTGTGCTTAAAATCAATATAGATCGATCATTAAAAATAATTTTGTTGTTTGGAAAACAGGTAAGCGACATTTTTTTATTGCCTGGTCTTAAGAGCTTTTTTTTGTATACTGTTAATAATGTATATGGTAGTCGTTAATCCTTTGAGTCGGGGGGTTTTTAAAGATCAATTGACTTATTTTTCAAAAGAAAAAATATCACCCGGAGTCTTGGTGACCGTGCCGGTTAAAAATAGACAGATAAATGCTTTAGTGGTTGATGTCCAACCTGTTAAAAATTCCAAAGCACTTATCAAGCGAGCGGATTTTAGTTTAAAGAAGGTAACGCTCAACACCGGTAAGCGATTTTTTGAACCCAGTTTTTTAAAGGCGGCTCGGCAAACCGCTGAGTATCACTGTGCTTCAGTCGGTCAGACCCTAAAGGTTTTTGTTCCCCAAGAAGTGCTTCGAGCTTATGAGGATATAGAAGAGCCTTACCGAGGTTCGAGATCCCGAGTGGTTTCTGAAGAAGATTTTAAAAAAAAGGAGGACCAAGTGGTGCAAGAGAATTACCAGAACAGGGTCTCTTTGTATAAAAGTCTGATCCGGGAAACATTTGCTCAAGGTCGGTCTGTGTTTTTGTTGTTGCCGACAGCAATAAATGTTGATGATATTTTGCCTCGGATAACAAAAGGGATCGAGGACCGGACTTTTGTTTTGCATAATAAATTATCCAAAAAGGAATTGATTGCGAGTTGGAATAAAGCTTTAAGTGCCAAGTATCCGATATTGGCGATTCTTACTCCCGGTTGTCTGTCATTACCCCGTGGCGATCTGGGTTTGGTGATCTTAGAGCGAGAAAATCACTCGGCTTATAAAACGCTGTCCCGACCTTTCCTGGATATTCGTTTTTTTGTTTCCTGTTTGAGCGCCGATTCTGATTGTCGGGTTGTTATGGGTGATCAAGTCCTAAGCACGGAAACCGTTTTTGCTACCGGTCAAGGTCGATTAACCCCGGTTAATAATTTAAAATTCAGGTTTATTTATGATGGTGAACAAAAATTAATAGATTTAAATCAAGAAGCCGGTCAAGACGGTAATACGTTTCGAGAGTCCGTTTTGTCTCAAAGCTTAAAACAGGTAATGTCCGAAAGCCGTGCTCAGAATGATAACATGTTGATCATTTCCGGGCGGAGAGGTTTAGCCCCGGTCATTTTGTGTCAGGATTGTAAAAAAGTGGTCTCTTGCCCGTTTTGCGAAGCGCCGGCGATCCTACACGAAAAAAATAGAACCCGATATTTTAAATGTCATAAATGTGGTAATTTGGAAGATCCGGAGGATCGTTGTTTTAATTGTGGCGGTTGGCGTTTGATCAATTTGGGTTCCGGTATCGACAAGTTGGCTCAAGAGGTGAAGTTGCTTGATCTGTATGAAAATTGGTGGCAGATAGATAGTGATTCAACCACCCCCAAGCAGGCCAAAAAAATAATTGAGCAATTTTTGATCACACCCGGTAGTTTATTGATCGGAACAGAAATGACTCTGCAGTATCTTTCTGAGCCGGTGGCCCGGATGGCCTTGGTGGCCATAGATCCATTGTTTGCATTGCCAGAGTTTCGGATAAATGAGAAGATCATTAACTTTTTAATGACAGCCAAAAATTCGACCACAAAACAATTCATAATTCAGACCGCTCGATCGGAAGAAAAGATCTTTGATTATGTTTTAAACGGTAATTTGTTGGATTTCTTTCGAGACGAAATAGATCAAAGAAAAAAAGTTAAATATCCTCCGTTTAGAGTGTTAATCAAGATCACAAGATCCGGTTATCAAGAAAAAGTGGAGAGGGATATGTTGTGGTTGAAAGACTATCTTTCAGCGTATCAGCCATTGATATATTCCCCAGTCAATCCGGTGATCAAGGGGCATTACCGGCTAAATGCTTTAATAAGATTAAAGCCCGACAGTTGGCCCGATAAAACTCTTTTAAACTTGCTTTATAATTTATCGCCTGATTTTGTGATCAATGTTGACCCCCGGGAGATTTTAAGTTAATTTATTGGTCGGTGTTAAATCAGACTTAGAATTGTTGGCATTATGAAAAGATTGAATATTTTAATGAACGGACATCCGGCCCTGCGAAAGGTCGCCAAACCGGTAACGGAAGAAGAATTTAATACAGATCAATTGAATGACCTGATCAGTCAAATGTCGGCCACATTATCAGCCACTAAGGATGGCGTTGCCTTGGCCGGTCCGCAAGTCGGGATAGAAAAAAGAATCTTTATCGTTCACGGTAAAGTGTTGTCGGAATTCGGATATTCCGGCCACCCGGAGATGAAGGATTCGAAGACCGGCAGCTTAGCCTTTATAAATCCGGTTATTATAAAAAGTTCCAGGCAAAAAGCTTGGCTTGAGGAGGGGTGTCTGTCAGTGCCGAATTATTTTGGGTTAGTTGAGAGATCTCTGAAAGTGAAAGTCTCGGCTCAAGACGGGACCGGAAAAAGATTTCAGGTGATCGGGTCTCGGATCTTGGCTCAAATATTTCAACACGAAATAGACCATCTGGACGGAATTTTATTTTTAGATAAAGTGCGAGAACTTAAGTATGTCAAACCTTGATCCCCGTTTTGTTTTTTTTGGTTCGGATGATTTTTCTGTAGCCGTTTTAGATTCTTTGATGAGTGACGGGTTGATACCAAATTTGGTTGTGTCTACTCCTGATATGCCGGCCGGCCGTGGCCGACGTATAACTGCCCCTCCGGCGGCTAGCTGGGCTCAAAATAATAATATCACTTTTATTCAACCGGAGAGTCTGGATCCGGTGCCGAGTTATCTAAATGAGGTATCGGCTGATTTTTTTCTCGTAGCGTCTTATCGTATGATACTGCCATTCTCGGTTTATTCTTTGCCTGCTTTTAAAACCATCAACATACATCCTTCACTTCTACCCCGGCACCGAGGTCCGACTCCGATCCAAACGGCGATTTTAAATGATGAAGAAAAAACCGGCAGTTCTTTGATCCTGATCGATCATAAAATAGACCACGGCCCTCTTCTCGGCCAAACAGAAGTATCGGCTGATGATCTGTGGTATGGTCAGTTATCTGATCTTTTGGCTCGTCGGGGCGCCCAATTATTAACCAATATTCTACCTGAATATTTAAACGGTAAACTTAAACCGAAGCCCCAGGATGAGTCTTCGGTTACTTGGACTGGAAAACTGTCAAAAGAAGACGGTCTGATCGATCCTCTAAATCAGCCTAGGCTTGCCTATCTAAAGATCAAAGCTTACACCCCTTGGCCCGGTGCTTATTTCTTTGTTTCCGAAGACAACCAGCAAACCGGCCGACGCATTATCGTCAAAGATGCTACCTGGCTAGATAATAAATTGATCCTAAAAAAAATTATCCCGGCCGGCGGAAAATTGATAAACTGGGATGATTTTAAGAAAACCCTGCCACCGGATTATCATTTACTCTGACCACCAACCACGAAGCATTTTTTTTATTTTCATGCCTTCCCTTCGTTCTTTGGTTTGATTCTTCTTTCTGTGAGTTTTTAGTTGCCTTATGATCTCGGATTTCATCTCATTTATGGCATTGTATAGATTTTCATCAACTGCTTCTGCTTGTCCGGACCACCCCGATACGTGAAGATTTATTTTTGCTTTGAATATCTTTCCTTGTTTATGGTGTTCGGTTGTTTTAACCAGGTAAACATCAGCTTTGGCACTTTCATCATCGGCGTCAATATATTTCCCGATAGCACTTAGTCGCAGTTCTAAGTACTGATCAATGGCCGGAGTGATGGTAATATTTTCCGGTGTAATATCTACTTTCATATTTTCATTATAATAGAAATTTAATGTTAAGCAATACCCGGTGAGAAATATCAGAGACGTGAACCTATTATAATTCTTCGGCGATTATCATATTAGTGGCACCGGATACCCCAAAAGGCGTTCCGGCTACAATGATCACAGTCTGACCGATTTGGGCAAAGTTGTGAGTCGTGGCATTTTTTCTGATACTGTCCATCATATATTTGGTGGTTTTGATCGGTTTACTCAGGATCGGATAACAGCCAAAAGACAGAGCCAGCTGTCGATAAGTTAATTCTTTGTGAGTTATGACCACAAGCGGCCGGTCTGGTTTGTAACGGGAAACCATTCGAGCGGTGAACCCGGAGCGGCTTAAGGCTACTACAGCAGTTGCATTTAGATCGTGGGCCATTGATAAGGCGGCCCAACTGAATGAGTCAGTGATATTTTTGGAGGTAAGGTGAGAGCCTTTTAATTTTTGACCGTAGACCAGGCTTTTTTCGGTTCTGAGGGCCACTCTTTTCATCATCTCGATGGCCTGAATGGGATACTTTCCGGTAGCTGTTTCTTCCGAAAGCATTATGGCGTCGGTTCCGTCAAAAATAGCGTTGGCGATATCATTTACTTCGGCTCTGGTAGGTTGGGTTTGTCGGGTCATGGATTCTAGCATTTGAGTGGCGGTGATCACTGGACGGCCCAAGTCGTTACATTTACTGATGATCTGTTTTTGCGTAACCGGAACATCTTCCGGCGGTATCTCGATCGCTAAGTCTCCCCGGGCGATCATGACCCCGTCGGCGGCCATGATGATATTGTTTAGGTCAGAGACCGCTTCGGCGGTTTCGATCTTGGCTATGATCTTTATTTCCGGGTGGTCTTTAGCCAGTTTCTTTTTTAGGTTGATTATATCATCGGCCTGTCGAACAAATGATACGGCGATGTAGTCTACTCCCTGCTCCAGGCCGAATTTGAGATCTTTTTTGTCTTTACTGGTTAAGGATGGTATGGATAAATGAACACCGGGGACATTTACTCCTCGTCGGCTTTTTATAGCTCCGCCTCGGACCACCTTTGTTATAATGTCCTGATCGGTGGTTTCGATGACCGTTAACTCCTGCCGACCGTCGTTTAAGAGGATGGTGTCTCCGGAAGTTACTTCTTTAGGTAGTAATTTGTAATTAACGTGTATTTGTTTTTCGGTACCGATTACTTTTTTGGTTGTTAAAGTTAGTTGGTGGCCGGGTTCAAGGTGAGCCTCATCATTTTCCAGTTCCCCCAATCTTATTTTGGGTCCGGCCAAGTCTTGAAGAATGGCTACCGGCTGGTCAAGTTTTTTGGCGGAACGCCGGACGTTTTTTATTAACTGTTTGTGGTCTTCATGCTGACCGTGAGAAAAATTAAGTCGGACAACATTCAGTCCGGCTTTTATCATTCTTCCAATAGCCGGCTCGGTGTTACTGGCCGGCCCTAAAGTACCCACGATCTTGGTTTTTTTGAATAGTTCCATTTTGGTATTTAATTTTTAGCTGAATAAATTACCCGCCGGATCAATGATCCTTCTTTTTTATGATTGCGGTTATGACTTACGAAGAGATTCGTTAATCAGGTTCACTTTAAATGTTATTTTGATATTCGTCAAATCCGAGCTTTTGGAGGAGCCTGCGATTAGTTTTGTGAATTTGTCAGTTATGAAGATACAGTATTTGATTTTTCCTATTGATTTGGTTGTGATTATTACTGGAAGTTGAAATGGGCCCTAGTGTAAAACAACAAAAAGGGGAAAAACATGACGCAAGTAGCAGTGGTCGCACCGGTATCGAAGTTGGTGGTCGAGGTAAGCGCGGGGATCGTTTACCCCAACGCCAAGGGATGGAAACAAGGAGGATTTGGAGGATTTGAACATAATTACGACCAGATCCTTAGTCGGCCTTACCGGCTTTCCGGGGTGGTGTTTAGACCGGGGGGCGGACTGTCGCCGGATAACTTCATCAAGTTATCTGGGAAGAGGGGCATGTCGATCACCGAGTACTTGGTTTTGCGTGAGCGTCTGCCGGGGTTAATCCCGGCAGCCCCGATTGTTCTTGCCGGCAGTTACACAGGTAAGAATACCGCCGTCTTTTACGACGGTGGCGTGATTAAAGTACGGCAGGACGACCCCATTGAGGGGGTCCTGTACGCGCTCACGGACCGTGTTCCACGGTTCGTCTAGAAAAACAGCCCAGGCAGGCGGTCTCTTGACCGGCCCGCCTGGGCTTAAAACATTTTTACTTGAAAATCTTTATTCTTCCTCTGATTTTTTTAATATTTTACGAGCTTCTTCTTTCGGGGCTATTTTGACCTGTTTGGTTTGAAGTTCATTGATTGCTTTTTCCAGTAATTCCAGGGGTTTTTTGTTCGTAAAGGTACCCTCGATCGTGAGGGTGATCTTTTCTTTAATATCAGAAGGCCAATTTTCTTTGAGACTATTTTTTATTACCGACGGGCTAAAGACCCAGATCTCCGACAGTGAATGTTCGGCTACTTGTTGCTTTACTTGGTCGACGACTAAATGCACAAATTCCGTTCGCTCGGTTTCCTTTCGGTGCTCTTTCACGGTAGCGTGTTTCCAGGTCCGGCCTTTACTTCTTAGGAGCAATCTTCCGGGTTTATCATCGGGCTGTGGTTTGGGTAACTCAAATTCCTGGACAGGTTCTATCTGAGCCTCGTGATTTGAGTATATTTTCCCGTTTTTTTGACCCAAAACCACCATTAAAATTCTTTTGTCATTTAAAAAATTATGATATTTATCCGGGATATTGATCAAATTGGACATAGTTTTAGAATTTAATTTGTAAAAGTTTATTTTTATTATTGTCACTAATAAGGGTGTAAACTTTTCCTTTTCGGGTGGATACTATCGGTCCTTGAAAATTTATTTGATCGTCGACCTCGATCTTGATCTTTTTTAGAAGGTTGCTGTTTTCATCCCAAATGATAAGGTCGTTTGTTGTGCTTGAGATAGAGACAAGATTATTTAACAAGGTATCGTTTTTGTTTCCGGTTGTCAAACCGACTAAATTGAGTTTTCCCGTGTCGTCGCACCAGCAAGGAGGTTTAAAATTTTCTCGTTCCGGATTACAATCGACAGAAATCGGCCAACCGTAGTTACTGTTTGGTTTTATTTGATTTATTCTGTCGGGTATGCCATTTCTGGATTCTAAGAGAAGGGGCTGATCATTTTGCCCGACCCAGATAAGTTCTTTTGGTTGATAATGACCTAAGGAGTAAATTGCTGATCCGGGATTTGGGTTATTAGCCGGAATACTGCCATCTGCACCTAAACGCATAACTTTTCCGGCCGGATTTCGAGGGTCTTGAGCCAGACCAGGATTTTGCTCTGACCCCAAGGCAAGCCAGATAAAACCTCTTTGATCTGATCTTATTAATCCGGTGATATTATTCTCAGGAAAAACTTCTCTTAAAATTTCCTTCTTTTCTTCAACCTCATTACCTTTGAAAGTTAAGCGAAAAGCTTTCAAGGTAGTTTTGTTATTGTTATTTTCTTTTTGGGTGGTAAGAGTAAAAATTGTATTCGTGGTTTTCCACTCGGGGTCAGGGGTTAAGCTTATCAGTTCCCCGCCCTCATTTGTAAGTAGATCATCGGTTTTTTTCAGAGTGGTGGCCGTGTTACTACTGAGGTTGTACAACGTTATTGCCCCGTCTTTGTGGCCGATGAACAAGGTCTCGTTAATATATGTCATATCGTTAACTTCGCCTAAGTCGTCGGTCATTATTTCTGATTTAAGTTTGGAATTTAACTGCTCGCCATTGAGCGGATCTTCTTGCTCGGATGCTGATGACAAAAGGCGGTTTCCATTTTCCGTAACGGGTTCAGCTTGAACCGTTCGGTTTAGATATAAGGCATAGCCAAACCAGACCGAGGCGGTAATAGCCAGGATGCTCAAAATAACAAATAAAAAAATTGTCCCGGTTTTTTTTGTCATAGTTGGAATCGTAACTTTTATATTAAAACACTTGTTACAGCAAGTAAAATAATGATCAGACCCGTTTGCTGGATCAGGCCGAAATTCAGTTTATGGTTTTTAGGTTCCGGGGGACAGTGCCAGATATTGTGCCAGATAAGAAATGGCTTAAATACTTTCCAGCCGGTAAAACCGTAGAGTATATTGATCAGGTCCGGTGTGATGCTCAATAACATGCCGGCTCCGATCAGCCACCATGAAATCTCCATACTCGGAAACAGATGAACTTCGAGGAAGTAAAAATAACCTAGAACGATAAGCAATCCGGAAAAAAGATCGATGAGGATCTTTGCCGCATCCAGCCCCAGACCGGGTCCGAAGATCAGGCGGTTGGTTCTTTGATTAATTTCTGGATCTTGACTTTTCATCTCATAATCCCAATGAGGTAAAAAGTCAAGTAAATAATGGCTGAACAGAGCCGCGATCAGGGCCAGTAACGGGTTTGCTGATAATATTTGAGCCAAGGTGGCCCCGGTGACCATATGGGTAGTCCAGATCATTTTACGAAATTAGGCAGTTATTGTACCTTCTGACTTGATCATTATACTCAAGAACTGTAACTCTTAGAATTGTTTTAGCTTGTGTGTATTGGTCGTAGAGGTTCCGGTACTGTTCCTTGAGACTAGTTTTTTCTTTATCGGAAATGTGGTCGTCAGAATTGCTTAAGGAGTCCGATAATTCTTTGAGTTCTTTATATTGTTGGGTGACAATATTGCGGTAATTGTTTATTCTTTCTTTTAGGATATTGTCCGGTTTTCGGCATTGGGGTTGAGGTTTTGCCAAAAAGACCACTGCTTCGGTGTAAAAATCCCCTCTTTTTTCCGGATAACTTTCAATTGCCAAGCCGAATTGACTAAATTGCCGGTCGGTTAAGATAACAAAACTCCCGGGATCATTTTTCCAGGATTCTAAAATTTTTAATTCATTCTCAATGTAACCCTTGACTCTGAGGATCCCGAGAGCGGAGAAATTGTAGTCAGGGCCAGATAGTTGTCTCTTAAGGGTGTCATGATTGATCGGGGTTTTGAGTTTTTGTTGAGCTAAATTATTCAGGCTTGAATTTTCAGTGAGAGTGTTTAAGCCGGCTATCTGTCGGTCGTAATTCAACCAAGTAGCTAATTTTTGAGGCGATATCGGCTCAGTAGTGGTTGCGTTGTCTAAAAATAGCTCTCGATCAGAAGTTGATACTGAAAGACTAGGTTTTTCTTGAATTTCGACCAAATTGACCTTTGTGGGTGGCTCTAGTTCTTCGAGTTTAGTATCTGATACCGGTTCAGGGTCAGGGGTTTGATCCGGTTTTTCCGGTTGACCGTCGGGAGGGATTACGGTTTGAGGTGGTTCATTTTTAATATCCACATTACTTGCGATCAGTGCGAAAGTGACCCCGGTCAACGCCAGCCAAAGTCCAAACAAAAATAAAAAGTATTTTACTATGTCCATAGTCATTTAATTTTCGATTTTGGTTCCCGTAAAGGGTAGATCATCTAAGTAGCGGTCGAGCTCGTATAACTTATGTCCATTGATCACGACCAGTTCGAGATTTTGATCGGCGGCTCCGGCGGCGGCTACCGGATCAAAAGGTGTTTTGAGCCCCGGAGACCATTCGGTGGGGATAAGTTTTAGAAATTCAGTCCAAGTTAAATTTGATAAGGCTCTGGCGTCTGGATACTCTTTAGGGTCCCTGTCGTACACCTGATCAATATTTGTCAGGTTTATGATTTGTTTGGTTTTGTAGATTTTGGCTAATTCGACGGCAATGTTGTCGGTACTCCATCCCGGATGCCATCCGGAAGCCAAGATTATCGGCTTATCTGAATCATATCTTATTTTTATCTTTTTTTCTAGAATTTTCGTATCGGCCAGATCTCCCAGCCCCGACCGTATGAGTTCAGCGTTTAAACTCGTACCTCTTATACCGATCCAATCCAAGTCCTCTTTCTTGATGTCGGTATTTATTTTTTGGGCAGAGTTTTGATAAAGGCGAGCGGTAGCACCTCCTCCGCAGATGATCAGAAATCTCTCCCCTTTTTCTACTCGATTTTTAAGCCAGGAAATAAAATTATTTAAAAAAATGTGATCGATCACATCCGGCACAATGATCGATCCTCCAAGAGATATTATTTTAAACGTATTTTTTTTATCGGTCATAAATATTCTTGATCTCTTTATCGAACTCCGGAAAATAGTCATTTATCTTTGATAGATTAAATTCCGGTAAAATCGCGGCCGGTGGCTCACGTTTAAGTAAAAAATCAATACTCCAAAGAAGTATATCTTTTGCGTGATTTTCATTCAGACTCCTGCTTTGATTACTTTTATGATACGGCGGATCAATAGTTATTACGTGGTCATATTTATCATTTATCTTTACTTGGCCTTGCCAATTTTCACCAAATTTTTTAAGACTGGTTATTTCAATTTTATAATTGGAATTGCTCGGTTCCATAAAATATTGATCGGTTTTGGTGGTTTTTAAATTGCTCTACGGCGTCACAAAAGGTTTTATGAGCACTATCTGATCATCTATTAATCCAATTTCAAATACTGTATCACCCCAGCCGTTATCTTGTTCTGGCGTTATTCGGTCTTTCAATGATTCGAATGACTCGACCTGTTCCGACCCCGGTAATTTTATTTTAGCCGATCTTGAGAGGTCCAGTATGTCAACCCCCAAGGAGGTGGTTGTTTCGGCTTGAACGTCGCTTTGCCAGTAATCTACGACGATCTTTGGCTGGTTATTTTCCCGGTAAGCATCTCTTATATAGGCCAGTCTATTTTCTTGAGGTTCAGTCTCAAACGGTGTTTCAGTCCCCGGCAAATCCAAAAGCCACCAGCTTAAGATGGCTATTATAAAAATGGCGATCAACCAGCTGGCGGCTTTCATGATTGGATTTGTTTTTACTTATTTTGATAACTTGATTTAGGGCTGGAGAACCTCTTCCTCGTCCATTCCTTCAACTTGAATAGTTACTTCATCAACTGTTCCGAATTGCTTCAAGGTACTCTCGATCTGAGCTCTAATGGCAGTCACCAGACAAGAACCCCCGACATTCTCTTCGAGTTTGTCGTTGAATAATATTTCAGCTCGGCCGTTCTCTATTACCAGATCTTCTACAACAACACCTTCGTTGATGTTGGAAAAGTACCCAGCTTCTTTTTCATCGGTTGTTGGGCCGGCTAACAATTTTTCGATCGTGGCCGATGCTATAGCCGGGACATTGTCAATTTGCCTATCGACTGAATAAACCCGGTCACAATGCATTGCTTCCGGATCTTCCTCGGTGTTACCGAAGAAAACTTGGACGGTCCTGGTGTTGGAAACCGGTGCCTCCGGTTCACTTGCCTGTTCCTCGTTATCTACCGACTCTTCGGCTTCAGCTTGATCATCCGTTTCGTCTTCTGATTCCGACTCATCGACTATATCTTCGGTTTCTTGGTTTTCCATTTCATACTCGACAAATTCGTCATCGGTTACGGCTTTTACCACTTCCCCACCCTCAATGGTCACTATGGTGGTATGAGGGGTGATCACTTGGGCTACCATTTCATCAGTTCGATCACCGTACCCGGCGGCGGCCGAGGTGAAAGACACTTCGACTTCAAAACAATTTTCGCAGTCCTCTATCGGTTCTATTCTTTCAAAAGTGAGATCTGAACCGTCGAATACGTAGGTTGGGGCTTCGTTTCTCACCCACTCCATAGCCAGATCGATCGCTTCTTCTTCGGTCATCTCTTCGACCGGGGCTTCTACTTCCGGTTCTCCTCGGAGTAAAGGCCAGGCAAATAGTCCGATTAGCAAAACCACGACTACTATAACGATAATATGTTGATATTGTTGCATAAACTTCTAACTATTACTCTAATAAATTTGACGCTACTTCGCCAAAAGAGCCTTATCTTTCGCGATTATATCACAACGGTTATAAAAATCCAACGGTCGGACCGAGTTTATTGGCTATAGACCGGCATGGACAAAACTAATGACAGCTAAACCTACGGAGCTGTACAAAGCCAATTCCACCGACCGGAGGAGCCATTCCGGGGTGGTAACGATCATGGCGAAGATAAGGATAAAGATCGAAACTGACTGAATGATCATTTTCAACTTTCCCCATATGTTGGCGCTGATCTCAATATTTTCTTTTGTATATTTTGCCCAGTAAGCACCGATAATGATCACAACTTCGCTTAAAATGATCAAAAATACCAACATAAAATCAAAAAATTTTGGTATGATCATTAAAGCCGTTAATCCTATCAGTAATTTGTCCGCTACCGGGTCATAAATTTTCCCCCACTCAGTGATCAGGCCCCTGGTTCTGGCCAGTGAACCGTCTAGGGCATCGGTCGATGCGGTTAAAAAGAACAATATGATTCCGGCTGTCCATTGGTTGGCATGGAGTAAATAGATGACAAACGGTGTCAAGATAAATCTAACCAAGGTTATGTAATTAGGTTGGACAGTTTGAGGGAAAATCGGTAGAATTAAGGTGTTTAATATTTTATCTGACCAGCCAAGTTTATTACTCTCAGTGGACGCCATATTATTAACATTATAACAAAAATCTAAAAATTTCCGATCTTTTTGAAAATTAAAGATGTCACAACTAAAATTTGATTTATTGATCCGGGTATTATCTGAGACTCAAATTTATATTTGGTGGTTGGCTTGGTTTGGTTTGACGGCCCTGTTGGTCGCTCTTGTGATTTGGTCGCGTCGGGAATTCTTGGCTCGACAGTATCCCGTAACCGATAAGGATCGCAAGGTCGGCAATTATTATATCGGAGCGGGGGCCGGAATTGTTTTTCTGTCATTTTGTTTATTGATCCTTTTGGCTTATTTATGACCGATAATATTTCTCAAGTATCAGGGGCGGTACTTAAAAAGCACTGGCTTGGTTTTTTGGCCGAGGCAGCTTTATTGTTTTTTTTGGCTTGGTTGCCGCTTGGTTTTTTCTCCCTGACTGTTTTCGGGGCTCAAATTGTCCTCCCGACCAAAATGGTCGGGGTAATGCTCCTCCTCTACCTTTTGTGGTTGATGGTTTTGTGGATGTTCCTTTATCTGGCTTGGCTCGATCACTGTTTGAGTTATTGGCTCGTGACCGAAGATAAACTTTATATTTATACCGGTTTGTGGTGGCAAAGAGAGACTGTCAAACAGTATGATCTGAATGATGTTTTGTTGTTTGATGACACCCGGACCGTAACCTTGACTCAGAATCTGAAATTCACAAAGGTCTATGTGGTATTTAGAGACGGCCTGACCCTGTCTTCTTTCTGGACAGCTGATTCAGAGGCGATAAAACCTAACGTGCCTTCGGTTAGCGAGGTTAGCGAAGATAAAACACAAGACCCTTCAAACTCTGTTGAAGGGTCGAGCGTTTCCTGACTTTGTTGCGGAAGTAGGTCTTACAGATCTACTCCACCTAAATCGTCAACTTTCTCGGAGTCATCGCTGGACTCCTCTTCCTCACTTTCTACTTCTTCTGAAGTTTCTCCACCCATTTCCGGGGTGGCTTCAGTGTCATTTGATTCATCTGGGGTAATAGGGTTATCTGTGTCCATATATTATTTTGGTTATCTGATTTATAAAGAAACCCGACCTTTATTTAGCATAAATATTTTAACATAAAATAAATTAAGAGCAAATAAATTTCTGAACCTGGCTCTTTACCATTATAGATTTACCGGAATTGTTTTCTTGATCTTGAAGATATGCTATACTAAAGATATGAGTTTACGAAGAATTGCTCCGGCGGTGCAAACAAACACCGGTAAAATAACTGGCTTGCATTCCAATGTCTGGGGAGATTTTAAAGATCTCCAAGGGGATGTAAACGGTGTTTCGGGAGATATTAATATTAATAATATAACTGGAGACGTGTCCGGTTTAATTGGGTTTGTGAGTGGGGTGTACGGGGATGTTACCAATATTACCGGCGACATTAGTAATATCCGCGGAGACGTGACCAAATTAAAGGGTGACGTGAGTGATATCTCTGGAGATGTTTCCGGTTTAGTTGGTGACGTGACCGATCTAAAGGGCGAAGTGACCAATATCCGGGGCCAGATCAGAGAGATCGGCGGACAAGTCAGTGACTTGATCGGTGATATTTCCGGATTAAAGGGAGATCTAACCGATATTTCCGGCAATGTGACCAATTTAACCGGAAAAGTATTAGAGTTGTCAGGCAATGTTACGAATTTAACCGGGGACATTTCCGGGTTATCCGGAAATGCAACCGGAGTTGAGGGTGATGCCACCGGCTTAACCGGTCGGATCGAAAATATTGTTCAGTAAGTTTTTTATAATACATATTCTCGCCCGGTCACCTGTTGGGACCGGGCGGGTTTTGTGGGAGCGAGCGATTATCTTCTGTCCACCCGCTCCCACCATGTCCAGTTCTTTACAGTCGGATACCTCCTTTTCCTCCTGCATATTAGAATAGCCCCAAAGAGGAGGACTATTAGTATTCCACCAATCACAGCTAATTTCATCGGATTTTCCTTTCGTGTTCGGTTAAGATCTCGAATTTAATTTCAATAATAACATGCATGATTATTATTGTAAAGTTAATATCGTGTCGGGGGAAATGTCTGAGACTGTCGAAATAACTAGAAGTTTTCCGGTTCCGGTAACCGATCGATCGATTTTTGAACGCTTTGTTCGAACTCGAGAATATTTTGGGATGCGATCTTTGTTTTTACCGGTCGGCCATTTATGAGAAAAACTTTGGTCTGAGGTCTTGTAATGCCAAATTCATTACTTAAAACTTGGCTATCTCGGTTTGATTTTTGGTCATGCCACGGAACAACCAAACCCACGATCAGGTCTTCGGGTAGTTTGCTGAATACCGGGTTAATAACCCGGCGCATCTCGTAATAGCAAGGAGAGCACCAGCCGGCGTTGAAGTACAGCATCACGATCGGGAATTCTTCAACTGCTTGTTGGTAATTATCTCGGTTGAATTCCACTAACCGGGCCGGGGTATTTGATTCACGAAGATCAGATGGCAAGTCGAATTTTATGGTTTGAGTTGTTTTTTCTTGACTTTGTCTTGCATTGCCTGTGGCTTTCGTCTGTCGCGTAAATCCAAGACCGGCATAGATCACGGCAGTCACAATAAGCACAAAGGCCAAACTATATATAAACCAATCTCGAAGGATCATCTCTTTTGTTTAAATTTAGACCATCAAAACTAAAACCGGCTTAAAGGTCTTGATCAGTGAACCTTTTGTTTTGGAATCACTTAGCCTTCTAATATTTCTTTTACCTTTTCGGCGATCTCTTCGGTGACAATGGTTGATTTGATCAAGTAATCCCTGACGCCCAGTTTCTTTGCCTGATCAAGATCTTGTTCGGAATCTAAATTAGAGATTATGATCACCGGAATATCTTTGATCTCGGGATCATTTCTAATTTCTTCTAAAATATCGAAACCGTTTTGATTGGGTAGCAATATATCTAATAAGATTATTTCCGGCTTTATCTCTTTGATCTTATTTACCGCTCCTTGCCCGGATGACAGGTGCGACAGTTCACAGCCGTAAAGTTTGAATTGAGTTTTGATGAGTTCGCTTAGGGTTTCGTCGTCTTCGACTAATAAAATTTCTCTCCCGCTAAAATCATATTTTTTATTATTGTTGTTTTGTTCTTCTTCCATTGCTTATATAATAGATAAACTTGAGTCTTTTGGCAAGCATCAGATCAAACCGGTTAAAATTACCCCGAGAATACCGGCTAAAAATACAAAGATCAGAGCCGGGCCGATGGTCGCTTTCAAGATTCGACCTTCATATCCGACCAGCCCTACAACCGCCGCTACCGCCAGGATGTTATGTACCGCGATCATGTTGCCGGCGGCGCTACCGACGGCTTGAAGCGCCAGAATCGGTATTAATGGAAGGTCAAGAGTTAAGGCGGTTTCAGCTTGGAAAGCGGTCAGGAGTAGGTTTGAGACCGTGGCACTGCCGGAGATAAAGGATCCCAACAGTCCGATTGCTGGGGCGACAAGCGGCCACCAATTGCCGATCGCGGTTAATTGTTCTGCCAGGTAAACGGGCATAGCCGGCAGACCCCCCAGATTGTGGTCTGAGTAAATAAATATCTGGACGATACCGAGGATCGATATTAATCCGATCACCGGACGGATTAATTTTAAACCGGTTTGGCTGAATATTTCGGAGATTTGGCCCCAATTCAAGCGATAGTAAATGATCATCAGTAATCCGACCAGAAAGAACAAAAAGCCGGGTGAGAATAATGGAGTTAAAGTGTAGTTTAAAATTTCCGGGGTGTTCCAGGGGGTTTTAATGGTAAAGTTCTCCAAACGGTCTCCGGCCCCGGCGATATTTAATCTCGTTAACAAAAGCAGGATCATGATCAAAAAGTACGGGAAGAACGACCTTATAAGCGCGACGGTCGGAACGTATCTTTTTTCTGAGGTTGTGGGTTTAAGTTCATCGCCACGCCATTGCCAAGGAGATCCGGGGGTTAATATTCGGTATTTCGTGAAGGCGATCATTGCCCCGGCCCCTAATAAACCGCCCAAGATCGAGGGCAGTTCCGGTCCGAACCACCGGGCGGAAAAGTAGTACGGGATCAAAAAGCAGGCTCCGGAGAGCAGGGCGTAAGGCCAGATCTCAAGGCCGGGTCGAACCGACCGATCCGTTAAGTATGTTACGGCCAGACTAATGAAAAGGGGTATGCTCAATCCGGCAATCACGTGGATCCCGGCCGCCAGCACCCCGGCTTCGGCTGCCAAGATCTGATCATGGCCCAAGCCTTCAGCTAGGCCGATGGTTACCGGGACCCCGACAGCCCCGAAGGTTACCGCTACACTGTCCCCGATCAAACTTACCACCACCGCCACCAGAGGTTTAAAGCCCAGGACCATTAACAAGGGAGCTGCCAGGATCGCCGGGGTGCCGAATCCGGCCGCGCCTTCTATAAATGAAACAAAGAACCAGCCGATCAATATGGCTTGGATCCTTCGGTCGGCGGTTAGTTGTTTTATCTTTAATATTATCGGTTCAAAGACGTTGATCTTTTTTAAAATATTTAACAGCAGTAAGGCTCCGGCTACAATCAAAATGATCTCGATCGTGACCATTAGCCCTCGACCAAAACTCATAACCAACCACGAGGTCGGGATCTGCCAGATCAGCCAACTCAAAAAACCGGTCACCCCTAAGGTTATCGGGGCCGCGATGTGAGCCGGCTGCTTGCCGGGGATCATTAGAGCAAATAAGACCACAAGCGGCACCAGAGCAACTAAGGTGTATAACATTTAATAATTATAACAAAGTTTTACTTGGGTTATAAATTATTTACTCGGTTGGACAAAAATTTCCTTAAGCTTTATTCTAATGAAAGTTACTAGGATAATTTTTAATACTGTTTGTTATGGGAACAAAAAAATATAAAACGGCCCGGGGTATTTCCGGAGTGGGATTGGTTGCCACTGACCAAATAAAAGCCGGCGAAAAGATAATAGAGTATCACGGTCCGCTTTTGACTCACGATGAGGCGGATGAGAAGGGCGGGAGGTATTTGTTTGCCGTTAATTCGCGTTGGGTAATAGATGGATCTGGTCGGGATAATTTGGCCCGGTATATCAATCACGCTTGTCGGCCGAATGCCGAAGCCTATACCGTCGGGCGCCGAATATTTGTTTATGCCAAGAAACGTATTTCACCCGGTGAAGAGATCACCTGCCATTACGGCCGTACTTATTTTGAGGATTTTATTCGGCCGTGGGGGTGTAAATGTCCGAGCTGTCGAGAGTGAATTTAAATTTTTGAAATCTCACCTCGGGAACTTAATGGTCAAAGCTCTGCGGTTTTAAGAAGTAGAAGAAAGGATAGGATTGGGAGTTCTCGATATTCCAGAGAAAATCGGAGTCAAATTGGCCGGGTAATACCGCCGTTATATCCCAGTCGGCATCAGTGTAGGTTTCGATATTTTGCATCCCGTCGGTGGTCAGGCCGACTCCGCCGTCGCTGGTTGCCTGGCCAGAGGTATCAAGATCCCAGAATGAATCGTTAACTTCCCCGACATTTCCTCCTGGGCCGACCAGTTCGCCGACCAATCCGCCGACCGTACTACCGGAGGCGTTTACCTCGGTGGCCGAGTAGAGATTTTGGCCGACTCCGTTTAAAGTAAAGCAACCGGTTAAACCGCCTGTTTGGGCCACTTCTTCGGGTTCGGTCTGAATGACCCCGAGTGAAAAGCTGTTTGTGATCGTCCCCTTTTCGGCACAGCCCACCAGACCTCCGACTTTCTCTTGATCTGTCTCGGGGTTCTCGATCAGATATACTTCAATGTCGGCGTAACCAAGATTCAAAACCGGGTTATCAACTCCCCCAGGTGAGGTCCGGTAACTGTTCAGTCCGCCGATCAAACCACCGACTCCCCGAGTTCCGGTGACAGAGCCGGCTTCCGTGCTGACTCTCTCTATTGAGGTTTCGGAATTGCCGGTCACTTTTCCGATCAAACTACCGACCCCTCCGAGACCGGTAACCTCGGAATTACGAAGGTGAATATTTTTGATCGTAGTCGAGTCCTCGTCGTCTCCGACATGACCAAATAGTCCGACAAAAAAGACTTCCGGCCGATCAATATACAGGTTGGAAATTTTATGTCCTCGGCCGTTAAAGTAACCGGAAAATCTTGATTCGGTGCCGGCGATCGGCTCCCAGCCAGAACCGGTGATGTAGTCAGTTTTATTATTCGGGTCTCGATAATGTTTTGGATCATTGAAGTCGATATCTCGACCCAAAAAATATCTTCCGGTTAGATCATCTTTCATTTTCTCGAGATCTTCAACAAAGTACAGCAACGGCGACTCGTATCTTAACCGGGGGTGGTCGTAGGTGTCGTCGATCAACCATATCTCTTCTTGCCAGTCAAAAATCGATCTAATATTCCAGTCAGCAGTCGTGAAAGTGTCAAGGTTGGTCATCTCAGCGGTTGTTCGGCCTTCACCGCCGGCGCTGGTTGCTTGACCGGAGAGATTCGTATCCCAGAAAGAGTTTAAGGTCAAACCCTGATCTGACCCGATCAGACCGCCGGTATTTTCTGATCCGGTAACCTCACCTTTGGCGTAAGTATTCTTGATACTGCCGGCGTTTATCCCGATCAGGCCGCCCACTTGGTCCTCTCCCGTAACCGAAGCCCCGGAGTAACTGTTTTGGATCTCATTTTCGTTACGGCCGACCAGACCGCCAATTTTATTTTGACCGGTGATTTGACCAGTAACTCGAACCTCAGATACAAGGCCGTGATTCTCACCGGCTATACCGCCGACCTGATCTCTACCGTTTATCGATACACTATCCAATATCAGATTGGACACTTCACCGTCTTGACTGATATAGCCAAAAAGTCCCAGATGGTCATCATTAGGAGCATTGATCTCGATGTTTGCGATGGTATACCCTCGGCCGTTAAAAGAACCGGTAAAGGGTTCTTCCGGACTGCCGATCGGTTGAAATTCCTCTTCGCCTTCGGTCTCAGATATATCAATATCCTGAGTTAAAATGTAGTTGGCATTTAGAGGGTATTCGGAGGTCTGCCCGATACTTGCCAGTTCTTGGCAACTTTCGATCTCGATCTCGGTGGTTAATTTCGGCAGAATGCTGGTAATGAGTTCTCTGGTTTCCGAGGCTTCGGCTTTTACGTAAACTTTGCCGGAATGAGGGTGTTGCCATATTTGGTAGCCGGTCTGATAATCACCTAAGTCATTGAACCAGCCAACTTGAGGGTCAACGCAGGGTTCTGGGAGATAGTTTGGGTATATACATGAAAACAAATCAAAGCCATCATTTCCCGAGCCGGAATTTATTTCTTGAAAAACCGGCTCACCGGTTTGGCTGATGTTGTTCGGGATCTCTCCGGCCAGGCAATCCCATTGTTCGGCGGTGTTTAGTTTTCTTTCTGTAGCCTGCCAGATCTTATAAATATGGGCTTCCCGTTGATCATCCCGGGATTCGGCCAGAAGTGACCCCGGATCAATAGAGAGTAAGACCACGGAAGCCAGAATTGAGATAACGGCAATAGCGATCAGAATTTCGATCAGGCTAAATCCTTTTTCAGAAACACTCGGAATTTTTTTTATCTTCATAAGCGGTTAGTTTTTTAATTGCTGGCGATAAACCGGGGCTCTAATGGTGTTAATGTCACCGACACCCAAAGCCTGACCGTAAATTCGAACATCATCTAAAAAGCCTGATAGTCCTTGGCCGGTCTCTCGTCGGCCGAAAAAGAGATCAGGGGTGTTGTCAGTCAACTCTTCAT
>CAZVBR010000008.1:21327-27779 GCA_964625755.1 uncultured Candidatus Saccharibacteria bacterium
AAGATCACGGACCTGACACCCGTCACCGTCATTTAAACGCCACCAACCAATGAGGTCTTGCCATATATCATCAATTTCAATCTCAAATCGGGCCACGGATTTTTTGTATTCGGCGGAAGTCGTAAATTTTTGATCATTGATCGAGGATATTTGACAAGTCAGGTTATCAAGGGTGATCTCTTCCGAGCCCTCATAATCAGTTTCCGTGAGCAGTTTATTGATCCCGATCTTGGCACAGCTCTCGGCTAGAGCTCTGGCCTGTTGGCCCTGTTTTTCGATATTGCTCATTTGGGTTTCCTGAACTGAGGTGATAGAAACTGATAAACCGACGGCTAAAATAATAGCTCCGATCACCAAAACTGAGATCAAACTGGCAAATCCTTTGGTCATATTCAATTAAAAGGCATGTTAAATGTCGTTTGTATTTCTCGGGTCATTGATAATCCCAGTCGGCCGGTTTTTTTAATGGTAAAGTTGACTTTTATGGCTCCGGTACCTCCGGGCTGGGTAACATTTCTAAATTTAAGATCAGAAACGGTGACATCTTCGGTGGTAACCGAAACCGGCTCCTGGCCATCTGCGATCATTCTTAGTCGTCCGGCATTTAGATCAAAAGCAATCTCTTGTCCGTCGACACTAATAGTCAGATTATTTGCCGTTTCTCCGGGCGCCGGATTGATTATCTGTTCGGCTTGCTTGAATTCGTATCGAATTGAATTTGCGGCAAATTTGATGTTATAACTCAGCTCTTCTGCCAAGTCGGCTCTCGTACCTCCTTCAATGGCGTTCCAGGCCAAACCGGCTAAACCAAGGAGCAAAAACGACACAATGGCAATATATAACAAATTTTCAACCATCGTAAAGCCTTGCTTTCGGTGGACAGTGTCGAGGTTTGATCTGGTTTTGTTTTTTTGATGTGACATGGATCGAAATTGGTTATAGGTTGCTTGTATATCCGGTGAGTTTTAAGCTCTTGTCGTGTTTGGTTACCGGGTGGTCAAATACAACTTCCACCTTGGCCAGCCAGCCATTTATCTCACTTTCGGTTAAAGTGATCGATCTTCGAAAGTTGTTCGGCAGATCGGTGCCGTTTCCGGGATCGACCAATTGCCAGTTGCTGTTTGAAAGAGCCAATTCATATGTTCCGGCGCTCGGGAATGATCCGTCTTTGTCTCCTATTGACCTAACTGCCTCGAGCCCTTCTTCAGCCAGAAGAATCGCTTGAGTTTTGTCGAGTGCAACGATAGAGCTCGTCACCCCGTCTATATACATTAAGGCAAATAGGATCCCTCCGGAAGTAAAAATCGCCAAGGCGATAACCAGTTCCAGTAAGCCGGCTCCGCGGCATGACCTTAATTCAACTTCGTATTCGGTTTGTTTTTTTTCGGGCATCATAATTTAATTTATTAACTCGATCAAACCATTTTTTCTAACTTCTATTCCGGAAACGAAATTCGATCGGGAGGTTTTTACCCTTAAGGCAGAATCAATAAGTGTCGATACGCCTTCGACGGAAAAAGACAACGAATGTAGTTCCGGTGAGATTGACGGAGTATCGGTTTTTAGTTCTTGTTTGAGCCATAAATACTTTGAGGACAGGTTTTGTCCCGGTTTAAGGCCGGGAATCGGTTGCCTTGGGGAAGCCTCTTGAAACACCCCAGAATCGTTGATCCATCTGCCTCCGGTTAAGTCACCGTGCTTACTCCCGGCCGAATCAGTTATTCTCGACCCGGAACCGTAATTTAGTGCCCAGTAATGTTTCGGTTCGGGAATGCGATTTAGATTATTCTGGCTTAAATAACTTACTTCTCTTGATGTTAAAGCCCGATCATAAAACCGAACATCGTCGATCTTGCCCGAGAAATAGGCCTCAGAGTCAAATCCTCCGTCTTTTTTTTGGGCACCGAAAAACAAAGGTTGCCCGGAAAGGGTTCCGTTTTCTTCGGCAGTTTGGGTGAATAATTTGTCTTTATTTTGATAAAATGACAAATCCCGACCATCAAAGGACACAGTTAAATGATTCCATTTTTCTGGTGTCTCGATCTGACTTTCAAAGATCTGACCGTCAAATTCGATCTTTACTTCCCCGCTATTATCGAGCTCAACCAGCAACGCGTTACGGGATCCATCCGGGAGATCACTTTTTCCGCCTTGCCAGAGGAAAGTATTTTTCTTGCCTGGGCCATGACCTTGATCCAGTTTGATTCGACCGGCTAAGGTAAAGGCCGTTTGACCAAAAGGTACGTCTTTTATCTTGAAGTATTCATCTCGGCCATTTAATTCCAGAGAATGCAACTGAGAAGAGTCAGTGATCGCGGTATAGATATTTATTTCAGTGTTTTCGGGGGTGGTCTCTTCCCAGTTGATCTGGGAAGAGACCAGTTCTTTCACACTTGCCAAACTAAAAGGTTTTGATATGCGATAAAACCCCGAGTCAAATTTTCGATCATCCGTTTCCCAGTCGAGTCGATACCGACCGGCGTTTTGATCAAATTCCCAAACTTGTTCGGGTTGCTCGGTTGATGTGGCGACCATTTGATCAAAGATTGATCCCGGAAATTGACTTTCCTTTGGATCGTCTTCTTGATTTTCTTGGAGAATATTAAGGATCAATTCTTCTATACTTTCGTAATCCGGTACTTTGCTTTCTTTCTCTTTTGACTCCAGATCGTAACTTGTGACCACTTGACCTTGATCGACACCCACCAAGTTGACCGGCAAACCGGATCGGCTTGAACTATCAACTAAGCTGTAACTGTTTTTTATCTTACCTTGATCATTGTGCCCGACTAAACTTCCGGTTTCGCTTTCTCCGATTACCTGTCCGGTGATAAACACTTGATCGATCAGCCCGTTATTCTTTCCGGCCAAGCCGCCGGAAGCGGTGCTCCCGGTAACTTGAATTTTTTTAAGCCCCAGATTCTCGACCCGACCTCTATTTTGAATAACGGAAAACACCCCGCTTTGTGGTCGAGTTGATCGGTTTATATGCAATCCTTTTATGTAATACCCTTGACCGTCAAGTCTGCCGTTGAAATTCTCGATCGGATCAAATCCATTTCCCGCATCCCAGTTTTTTGTTACCGAAGCGTCTATGTTGTTAGTCAATATGTAATACTTAGAGGTTCCGGAGGTGATATTTTGCAATTGATAGATATTTGAGATCCGGTAAGGGTCGTCTTTTGTTCCGGCGCCTGGTATTTTAACCGGGATCAATAGTTTACCGTTATCGTCGTTTAAATTATTTAGAGTGTGAAAGGATCCCGGGGTTTGCCAGTTTTGACTTGACAGATCATCGGGCTCGTTTTTGTTGAGAGTGAAGGTTTTTTCGGTATTTGCTCCGGCGGTCCAAAAAACAACTAAAAATCCGGCCAATATTAGTGTTACCACTGAGATCCGGCCGAGGAATTTAAGATAGGCATTAAAAGTTAGCATGTTATTATTTTACTATATAACGTTGGGGAATAAAAACCGCCCAAATTTTACATAATGAACCGAAGGTGATCTTATTTAGTTTTGGGCCGGCCGGTGTACTTTGAAAAAACCACCTCATCTTGTCCGTCGGCCAGAGCCAGATCAGAATCGATTTTGTAAATAATATCAAAATTCTGATCTCGATCCTCAAACGAATCACCCTGGAACAGAATATACCGATCATCAAGTATTTTGATCCCGTACGGACTGTCATGGCGGTTGTTAATAGCTTTTATCTGGGCGAGTCTGATCGTGGATTTTAACATTCTTGTTTCCTCAGATAATTGATGATCAGAAGTAAGATCAACTGATAGAGTGATCATCAAAGTAGACAGGGTAACAATAATGAACATCACGATCATCAACTCGATGATCGTAAAACCGGACCGTTTCTTGGGGTTGTCTGAGAATTTAAAAGACATAATATGCGCCTAATTTAGGCCTCTGGTTAGTTCGTAAACCGGAAGAATTATGGCGGTGGCAATGAAGGCGATAGTCAGGCCGATAATGCACAAAAGTAATATTTCTAGAATTATCGGTAATCTGTCGATCTGTTCTTTGGTCTTGTCGGTAAAAAAGTCAGACAAATACTTAAATGATTCTTCGTAAGTGCCGGCTTGCTCCCCGGTGGCTATCATGCTGACAAATACTCCGGGAAAGAATTTGGGATACTCTTTCATGGCATCGGCTAGGTTTATACCTTGGGAGACTTTGTCATTTATTTCGACTAAAACTCGCTGATACTCCAGATTGGATACGGATTCACTGCAAATGATCAATATCTCATTGATCGTAATCCCGGTTTGGATCAGGATCGAAGACAACTGAGCAATGATCGCCAATTGATAATTTTGAGAGATCATTCCGAAAACCGGCAAGTGCAGGATTATTTTATGTAACACTCTTTTGCTCGGCTTCCATCGAGTCAGGAAAAAAACCGCAAATACGGCAATCGGTATAAAGATCAGAAATAGATAACCGTACTCAGAAGAAAATTTATAAATATTCAAAAAAATCTGAGTGGTAAAAGGCAGTTCAACGTCTAGGCTGGTGAAGATCGGTATCAACCTGGGAAGTACAAATCTGGCCATACTCGCTCCGATAATAACCGCCATCGTTACAACTACTTTGGGGTAGAAAGTAGCTGATTTTACATCTTTGATCAATTTATTGTATTGTTTTAGCCAATTTGCCAGATAAAACAAATTATCCGTCAAGGAGCCCGAACTTTCTCCGGCTTTAATGAAGCTGACCGAGATGGTATCAAAATTGTAATCATTTTTTATGGCATCATAAATACTCCCGCCGGCTTCCACTTTCTCCTTAACATTTAGCAGACTTCTCTTGAGAGTCTTAGAATTTGTTTGGTCGGCTAAAACCTGAAGAGCTTGATCGGTCGGAGTGCCGTTTTTAAACAGCAAGGCCATGCTCTTGAATAGATCCTCTTTTTCTTGATTGCTAACCTTGCTTAAAGGATAGTTTAGGGTGGAATTTTTGATATCGATCATGGGTGATTAAACTTTAATGCTTTTTTGCACTTCTTCTAAGGTGGTCTGCCCGGCCAAAACCTTAACAATACCGTCGTGGGCCATAGTGGTCATGCCCTCTGAAACTGCCTGCCTTTTTATCTCCTCGGCAGACGCTTTCTCAGCTATTAAATTATGGACTTTCTCGGTTACTTTTAGTATTTCAAATACCGCCGTTCGGTCAAAATAACCGTTGTAACCACAGTACTTGCAGCCCTCTCCGTGATAAAATTTAATTTTTGATATATCACTTTGACCAGCAACTTTTTTAATAATATCAAGCAAATCCCCTTTTTCGGTTAATTTATTAATATCCTTTTCCGTTAAAGTATACTCCTGACGGCATTCATTGCAGATCTTTCGGACTAACCGTTGGGCAATGACTACATTAATCGATGAGGCCGTTAGGAAAGACTCGGCTTTCATATCCAGAATTCGCGAGAAAGTGGTCGCAGCATCGTTAGCGTGAATTGTTGACAGAACCAAGTGACCGGTCATAGCGGCATTTATCGATATATCTACCGTCTCTTTGTCCCTGATCTCCCCGACCATTATTATATCGGGGTCCTGTCTTACGATCGAGCGCAGACCGGTGGAAAACATGATATTTTTAGTGGGATTTACTTGAGTTTGCTGTATCCCTTCCATATTATATTCAACCGGGTCTTCGATCGTCATTATGTTAATTTCCGGCCGGTTCAGAAACTGCAGAAGAGCGTAAAGAGTGGTGGTCTTTCCGACTCCGGTTGGCCCGGCGACCATTATCATGCCGTACGGATCTTTGGCACTAGCTTTCACTTTTTTGAGATCTTCTTCTCGTAAACCCAGTTCATCAGTCGCCACCTGCTTACCTCTCTGAGTTAAAAGCCTCATAACTATATTTTCTCCTTCAGTGATCGGCAGAATCGATACCCGGACCTCCAATCCGAATCCTTTTGCGGCATAACTGAATTGACCTTCTTGCGCGGCTGCCCGCTCATCGGTCCTCAATTTTGCCATGATCTTTATTCGCGACACCACCCTGGGATGAATATCTTTTGAGTACTCTCCAACCTTATGCAAAATGCCGTCGATTCGAAAACGAATAATGACAAAATCTCCGTAGGGCTCAATATGGATATCCGAGACTTGATTAACGTAGGCATGTTCTAAAAACAAATTGACCAGCAAAACTATGTTCTGTTCTTTTTTTCCGGGATTTTCTTTTAGCTCGTTTATTAACTCCGCTATTTCTTCATTCATGTTCCCCCGGTATCGTTTGAACACCTGCTCGAGATCAAATGATGTTACGTAAAAGGGCTTAACCGGTTTACCGGATTTCTTTTCCAGTAATTTAAAAAAAGAGTAGTTATCCGGATTTAATGTCGCCACTTTCAATTCCGATTCATTTTCTTCTATGACCACCGCTTTTTGGGACCTGGCTACCGGTTCCGGGACGTAATTTAAAAGATG
>CAZVBR010000009.1:0-27730 GCA_964625755.1 uncultured Candidatus Saccharibacteria bacterium
GGGGCTCGGCTGCTCTCCGCCACAAGGGAAATTACAGTTTCCCTTGACATCCCTTTGTCGCGCATTCATCTCCGCAGCCAAGCTGCGGAGATGAATGCGCTAGATTAAAATGTGGATAACTAAAAATGACCGGTCTTGACTCAAAATCCAAAAAACAAAACCAAACATCAATTCCGCAAACGAGCCAGAATGTCTTTTTCAATTTGATTTAGATCTCGGCCGTATGTGAGTCGAGAAAGCTCTTTTACACTTTCTCTCATCTCGGCCGAACCCCTGCCCAAATGTAGAGTTTTAATATTAAAAGGTCGGCTCGGCTCACCATTTATCAATAATTTGATAAGGGCGTTTTGGTTTTCGATTGATATAAGATCGTGCTCGGAAAAGACCGGGCCAAAATGTTTGGTCAACACCTCCGCGTCCGACGCTCCAACCCGAAAAGCGGCCATTGACCCGACATTCCCGAATACTGATTCTCGTATCTCATCGGTTAACTGACCAATGAATTGATGGGCCAAGGTTAAATTAAGTTTGTACTTTCTGGCTTCGGCCAAAATAACCGAGATCGAATCCGTGGTAAAGTTTTGAAACTCGTCGATGTAAAGAAAGAAGTCGCGCCGGTCATCTTCCGGAATATCAGTTCGAGACAGGGCGGACAAAAGCAGGCGTCCGGTGATTATCATACCCAGCAGACCGGCATTAATATCTCCGATCCGGCCTTTCGATAAATTAACCAGAATTATCTTGCCTTGATCCATGGCGGATCGAAAGTTAAAAGCTGATCTGGTTTGGCCGATTATCGGTCTCATGTAATCATTGGCGATAAAATTCCCGAACTTAGACGTTATGTAAGGGGAGATATTAGCCAAACTTTGCTCGCCGGTGGTTTTTGCCGCCTCTTTTTCCCAAAAATCAACCACTGACGGATTAACGATCCGGGCTAATTTTCTTTCCCGGAAATTATCATCCGTAAACACTCTCGGTACTTCCATCAAAGTAGCCGGTTCGTTTTTTGAGTCCTCCATCAACAACATTAAAGCATTCCTCATGTACTGCTCAAACACCGGACCCATGGTCTCGCTGGAAAAAAGGCGATTAAAAATAGACTGGATCTCATTGACGATAAAGGTCTTCTCTTCCGGCCGAGACGGGTCATATTCCAACATATTTAACCCCAAAGGCCGGGTAATATCTCCGGGGTTAAAGACTATCACATCTTCGGCTCGAGAGGCCGGGACCACCTCGAGGACTTTATCTACCAGATCACCGTGAGGGTCGATCAAACACAGACCGTGACCGGATTTAATATCTTGGGACGCCAAATTCAACATAGCATAAGATTTACCGGTTCCGGTTTGACCAATAACATACAAATGCCGGCGACGATCTTCGGTGGTCATTTTAACTGTTCGTCTTTGCCCCCGAAAAACACTCTCTCCCAACACCGTCCCTTCCGCCGGCAAATTGCCGGGCGGGGACGCTTCTTTAGTCTGCAACCACTTTACCCGGGGAATATCGGTGGTTTGGGTCGGCAAATGCCACACCCCGGCCAACTCCTCGGAGTTAAGCAATAAGGTATGACTGCGGTCAAAATTTCGAAATATATAATGCCAGATCAGATCCCGAAATGACCTTCTCCCGGCTCGAACCAATTTAAAACCATTACGCCGAGGGGCGGAAAACTGACCAAAAGACCCAGCCAGAGACAGAAAAAGGTCCTCAGCCCGGTTTTGATCCTTAGCCGAAGTGATCAACCGAATATTGGTTAACCACAAAGGTTTTTCTGTTTTTTTCTGAACGGCTTTTATTAATTCCTCGTCTATACTCCGGTCTGTCTGGTCTTTTTTGTCTTTACTTTTTCCCGACAAATCGCCGACCAACTTATCAACCGACCAATCCGAAGCGGTCGCCTCGGTCAATTTACAACCCTTTTTCAGTTTCTCGATCGCTTGCTGGATATTGTTTTTTATTTTTTTAGGTGCCGGGTTGATCACTACCTGCAAAGCCGCCCCGTCTCCCTCTTCTTCCAGTTTTGACAAAGTGCTGACTATCGGAGCAAAAGTATCCACTTCCGCCTCTCGATAAGTTCTAATTGGCAACACTTTAGAGTCGGTTAATTTCAGTCGCCCGGCCACTGTCGACCCGGTCTGATTAAAAATTGTGTATTCTCCGGTTTGATCAACTTGGGATTCCGGAAAAAGACCTTGGATCTGTTCGGCAACAAAATCAGCCGAAGAGCGAGGTACTGTCACATAAAAAAAGATGTCGCTCCCGGTGTTGTGAACCGCCACCTCAAACACCACCGGTCGACCGATCGAAGTTAAAGCATTGAATAACTGTTCAGTTTTTGATATTTCATGCAAAAAATCCTTCTCCTTGTCTTTGGCCGAAAACTGCGGGATCTTGACCAACAAAACCCGACGGTCAAGCTCTTTTAGTCTATTTTTTCGTCTGACCTGAGCCCAGACAAACCACCCCAAGGCCAACCCCAAAGCCAAAAAAGCCACCCCTAATCCGAACCAAAATTGATCTTCGATCATAAATATCACTTAACCAAACCCCGGTCTTTAAGTTCTTGATATAAAACCTCGACCAAGACATCATGAAAGGCGTCAATAACTATCGGTCGATTCACTTTTCGGGCCGCCCTAAAAACTTGGTCCAAATTTTTCCGAAACATCAAATTAACCAAATTTTCCACTTCATTTTTCACGGCCTCGTCTAAGTTGTCCCAGTAAGAAACGCCGGTAAAATCCATACCTCGAAACCCACCTTGAGATTCAAAGTCCCGTTCTTCGGATTCCTGCTCTTTGGTGTTTTGATCTTCTTCGATCTCGATCGATCTTTGTTTCTCGGTCAAGGCCTGACGCAAAACCTCTTTATCATCAACCTCCGGACTAATAACCCCTTGCTCTTTTTCCAGTTCTTTTCTTTTTCTTTCGATCTGACGAGACAGATCGGCGATCTCTAACTCCAGTTTATTGTTTTGATCAATATTTTCAGGCATAATAATATAAAATAAAGGTTAATCTATATTTATTATAAACTAAATAAAAGATAAACAAAATGACACTGGAAAAGGGCCCCCTCGAACCAAAAAAAGAAACATCGACTGATCCGGTGAAGGAAAAATCGATCCTGACGGAAGATGAGGGGGTTTTTGTGCCTGAGCTAACCAAGACCCAACAGTTAACGCAAGAAATCCGGTATGCTGAGTCCTGGGAAGAGGTTATAGAGATAATAAAAGAGCAAGACAAAATAGAAGCAAAAGACGGCTCTCAAATACCTGCAAATGATGCCTTAGAATATATCGAAGATAGATATTATAATGTTTTCAAAAAAGACATGATGGTCGCTTTAGCCGAGCAGGCAAGAAAGGAAACCATCAGAGAATCCATCGAAAGAAATAAAATGGACGAATCTCTATTTAACTGGGAGGTGGGGGATAAATTCAGAAGCACCCTGCCTAATCGAGGCATAGACACTGAATTTACTTTTTTGGGCTTTGAAGATGACAACAGATACAAGGGGGGCCGATACGCTTTGCTTGAATTTGCCAACCCCGACAAATCCAAATTCGGAGAAAAAGACATCGTCACAGAAAAAGTATCCTTGTATAAACTCTATAAACTTATGCCCTATATGGAATTTCTAAACCAAGAAACCGAAGAAGAGTCTGAAACCAAACCGGAAAACGAAAACCCGGCCCCTCAAAAAACCGGTGGTTTTTGGTCCGGATTAAAGAACTTAGGCAATCGTTTCAAAAATCGCTTTTGGAAATGATCCCAACATAAAGATCAAATAAACCTAAAACCGATAAAGGTAATTTATTATTTATGCTCCACCGCTCAAACCTCAACCCCGACCAAAAATTAGCCGTCGAGTCGACCACCGGACCTCTTTTGATCATCGCCGGGGCCGGGGCCGGGAAAACCAAAACTCTTATCAGCCGAATCGAGCACCTGATCGCCGAGGGTGTTCCATCGGAACAGATCTTGGCCATAACTTTCACCAACAAAGCCGCCGGGGAAATGAGGGACCGGCTAAATCAGACCTTAAGATCATCCGGGGTCATCAATCAAGTCACTACCGCCACTTTTCACGGTTTAGGGGTGAGGATCCTGCGTCAGTACGGCCACCGAATGAACTTACCTGATTTTTTTACCATCCTGGACCGGGAAGCAGCTTTGTCCCACATAAAATCGGCCATAAAAGAATTGGGGCTTGACCCCAAAGAATGGCCTCCAAGACGCTTCTTGCATTTCATTTCTCGCCAAAAAAACAAAGGGTATCACGACAGCCGGGAGTTACCCGAGGAAACCGGGGGTTACTTCTCCGCCCAAGCCCGGACGGTGTGGTCTTTATACCAAAAGAACACCGCGGCTGAAAATTCTCTGGATTTTGACGACATCCTGATCAAAACCCTGGTCTTACTCAAAAACCACCCGGATGTCGCCCAAACCCTTCAAAACCGATGGAGGTATCTTCATATTGACGAGTATCAGGACACCAATGACGTTCAGTACGAATTATCAAAGTTGATAACCGGGCCCGAGAAGAATATCTGCATCATCGGGGACCAAGATCAGTCTATTTATGGTTGGCGAGGAGCAAACTCGACCAATATTAACCGTTTTGAACAGGATTTCCCAGAAACCCGGACCGTTATCTTAAAAGACAACTACCGCTCCACAAAAACGATCCTGAAAGCCGCCAATTTGATCATTGAAAAGAATCAAAACCGAAAAGAAAAAGAACTGCGCGCCAACAAACAAGACGATCAACCGATCACATTCTACTGTGCACTGGATGAAAAAGACGAGGCCCGGTGGGCGGCCAGGGAAATAAAAAAAATGATCGACCAAGGACACCCGCCGGACGAAATCGCGATCCTATACCGAGCCAATTTCCAATCCCGAGTCCTCGAAGAAGCCTGTCTATTACTCGATATACCGTATCAGGTGGTCGGAGTTAGATTCTTCCAAAGAAAAGAGATCAAAGATCTATTGTCTTTTGTTCAGGCCGCTTTGATCGAAAACGACTGGTCAAGCCGGAAAAGGGCCAGTAAAGCCATCCCTTGCGGAATAGGGGAGGTGACATTCAACAAATGGTCCTCCGGTCACGCCGAAAAACTGCCCACTCGAACCCGGAAAAAAGTTTTTGAACTGGAAGAGAAATTCTCTCAGATCAAGCAGTTGGTCCCTAACCACCCACCGGCCGAGGTTTTAAGGCAAGCCTTGGTTATAAGCGGCCTAAAAGACCATCTTGAGTTAGGGGACGATGAAGACCGCGATCGCTTGGCAAATTTATGGGAACTTATTAATTTGGCCGAAAATTACTCGGAAACCGGACCGGACGCCTTGGCCGAACTGTTGGCCGAAGCCGCTCTGGCCTCAGATCAGGACGAATTAAAAAAAGACCGGACCGGAGTTAAACTAATGACTGTTCACGCCGCCAAGGGGCTTGAATTTCAAACCGTTTTTGTGGTGGGGTTGGAAGAGGGGATATTTCCGTATCAACACCAAAACCAGGCCGAGAGTGAGCCCCGAGATGAAGAAGAAGAGCGCCGACTGTTTTATGTAGCCCTAACCAGAGCCAAAACTAAATTATTTCTTTCTTACGCCGAACGCCGGATGGTATTCGGTCAAAGCGACTTTAGTCTGCCGTCTTCTTACCTGACCGACTTAAACAGTATGATAAACATTTCCTCCGAAGAACCCACTTTCTTTTATGACTAACCCCAAAAAAAGTCTTGGCCAACACTGGCTGACCAATCAATACTGGCTTGAAAAAATGGCCGAAGCCGCCGAGATCGAACCGCAAGATACGGTTCTTGAGATCGGACCCGGTCAAGGGACCTTAACCGACACCTTACTCAAAAAACCCGGGCGGGTAGTGGCGATAGAAAAAGACCATCGATTGATCCCGGTTTTAAAAGAAAAATTCGCCTCAGAACTAAACCGCGGACAACTAAAACTGATCTCGGGCGACATTCTTGATCTTAACCCCAAAGAGCTCGGTACTTCCGACCTAAAAGTGGTCGCCAACATCCCTTACTATCTTACCGGGAAGATCTTGTCCGGACTTTTATCCGGAGACCCTAAACCAAAGACCATGGTCTTAATGATCCAAAAAGAGGTTGCTCGGAGGTGTCTCGGAGAACCGGCAACCAAAAACAAACCCGCCCAAAATAATCTGCTCAGTATAAGTATTTCAGCTTATGGGCAAATAAAGTACCTGGCCACCGTCAAACGGGGTAATTTCTCTCCGCCTCCCAAAATCGACTCGGCTATAATCAAAATAGATCATATCGATCGCCAAAAATTCGTCTCATCCGGGGTGCCTGAAGACCTTTTTTTCCAAACCCTAAAAACCGGTTTCGGGCAAAAAAGAAAATTGTTAAGTAAAAATCTAGCCTGCCCTCCTGAGGTTTTAAGCGAGTGCGCGATCCCCGAAAAAGCCCGAGCCGAAAATTTATCTCTTGAAGAATGGTTTTTATTGGCCAAAAAATTAAATGACTTTCAAAATAAAAAATAAGGGGATCAAAACCCTTCTTATAGCCTTAGTCATCCTTGTTTTAGGGGGATCTGTTTGGTTTTTTGGTTACCGGGTCTTTTTTGACCACCCCGAAAACCAAAGCCCTCAGGTAAATCTAGAATCAGAGACATTTCTCTTAAACAGACAGGAGCTGGAACTTTGGCTTGCGATCAGACCGAGAGAAAAACAGCTCGGCTTAGGTGGTTTGGAAGAATTACCCCCCAACCACGGAATGCTTTTTGTATTTTCCGAACCCGGTTACCACCGGATCTGGATGAAAGATATGAACTTTCCGATTGACATAATCTGGCTTGACTCGAAAAAGAAAATCACTGAAATAAAGCCCGATATCACCCCGGACACCTACCCAAAATCATTTAAACCTCAACAACCGGCCAAATACATCCTGGAACTGCCGGCCGGGTGGAGTAAAACTCACAACCTAAAACCAAACGATGCTCTTCTTTTAAAACCCGAGAATGGTAGGGATATTTCTGATCAAGATTAAAAGGAAGTCCCGACCATTCTGATCATCGGGGCGGTAAAAGCAACAGTCGGGGAAACCGAGATCACGCACACATCTATCCCCATAGTGGTCCCTAAAACATTCGGACCGGGCCGAAAAACTTGTCCGTAATCATATAAACGACTCACCCCGGGCCGGTAAATAACATTAACCGGGCCGGCCACCGGAGCGATCGTTAAATACCAATTACCGGAATAAGGGCAAGGGATAGACATCACAATTCGACCCCCAAACGGTATTTGCCCGTGAGCTAACCCCGGGGAAAAAACCAATCCGACCAATAAACAAGTTAAAATCCAAAGGATTTTCGTCTTTTTTCTTATCATATTACCAGATCAAATATTAACCTATTACTCACCCCTTGACCATTATTGACATATATCCAGACCGGGGATGAAAACGATCTGTCTGAGGTATTTTCCGTCTCAAGCTCCGGCAGTTTGAATTCCAAACTTTTACCATCTAAAGAAGGTACGTCTTGAAAAACCTTGATCCCGGTGTAAACAATATTGCCTTCTTCGGCGAAATCCTCCCCAAAGATCTTAACCTTATCGCCCGGTGAACCGCTTTTGGGCTCCAAACTATCAAGGGTGGCCGAACCAGGCCCGGTTTCTTTTTCTTCGATCTCAAGATCGACCGCAGAAGACAAGGACTCTAAGTCTTCTTGTTCGGTCAAATTTTCTTTTTGGTCCTTTTCATCGGCCCCGAGGTCTTCACTTAGACTTTTCTTTAATACAGGTGGGGGCTCAAAAACCGGATCTTCTCTCCCTTCTTCCGACACACTCGAATCAGATTTTATTTGGTTATTTAAGAATTTACGAGTTTGAGGTCCGACCACTCCGGTTCCTTGAGTTAACCCCACGGGATAGAGGATCTCCTCGGCATAAATATTCTGAAACCTGATTACCGCCTGGCGAGTCAGAGATCCGAAATATTCTGTTTCTTTCCCCGGCGACCCGGGGCCACTACCGGCCAATCTGGTTTTGGGATCTTGATTTAAGTACTCTTGTAAACGTTTAACATCTGCCCCTTGATCGTTTATCGAAAGATCCGACAACCAAGGCAGGAGCTCGGCCGAAAGGATCCTCGGCCCAGCAAAAACAAACACCGAAAACACTAAAAATACAAAAAATACCTTAGAGAACATACTGTCAGTATAACACAATCAAATATGCTAAAATAATATTTATATACGAGCATTTTAATTATCCCCAAATCTGAAATCCCCCTTACTTTATTAACCAAAAAGATGTATAATTAAGGTGACTATCATTTTATAATCAAACCCAAAAAAACACAGTTCAAATCTTTCTATCCGAGGCCCCACCCCAAAAGACAAACCCAAATTATGGCGAAAAGATCTAAAACCAAATTATATCTTATTATCTCAATAACCCTCTTTTTCTCTTTTAGTTTCTTGTGGTGGTTAGGGGGTGTTTTAGAAGAAAATATGGCCGCCAAAAAAGAACTCGAAACTCGAACAACCTTAAATCGTGAGCAAGTCTTAACCGAGGCGGTCCTTCGGTCCTTAAACACTGAAAACCCGCAAAACTCGAAAGACCCTCTTCCCAACCCCAAAATATCAATTGCCGATCTTGACCTGTCATCAAACAACGACACCCGATCCTTAAAAAATTACGCCCGGGAATTAACCAAGATCCTATCCTCTCACTCTCAACCCCGAAAACATGAAGTGGATATTTTACTTCAAGCTCTAAGCACTGATGACCCTCGAGCCATATCAGAGTTAAGTTCAAGAAAAAAACAGTACCAAAAGATCGTTGATCAATTACTGGACACCGAAACTCCCAGCCAAGCCCAGTTGGTTCATTTACAACTGATAAACAGTTTTCACCGACTGATCCCGATCTTAGCCGACATGGAAAAAGTAAAGACCAACCCTCAACTAGCCCTGGCTCGAGCGGAAGAATTTATAAGTAAAAATCTTTACTTTTACCAAGCCGTAAACAATATCAATGTTTTTTTCTACGAACAAGGAATAACTTTTAATGAAGAAGAAAGTCTGTCAATTTTTGCTAATTTATCGTTATGAAGCAGTCATATAAAAAAATATTCGGTTTGAGTTTTTTGGCGATCTTTTTGGTCACACTCGGCTTTTATGTTTTGGGTTTCATGAACAAGGACGCTTTAAGCTTAGAAACTCCTTTACCGTCTCAAACCGATGACGGATTTGACGGGCCAATTTTAGAGCCACGTGATGAAGGGGGGGTGGACGCAACCGGATTCGGGGAAACCCAACTCCAGATCGGAGAATCACCTCAACTGGCCACCTTAGAGCAAAGACTCCGAGAAGACCAACAAGCCGCTCAACAAGAAGCAGAAGAGCTACAGAGACTCCATGAAGAAGACCGGAGGTCTTGTCAAAGTAAATATGGAAGTGGGGCCCGTCCCGGCGGAGCGATCGGAGAAGGAGTCGCCGAATCAGCCGGGAATGTGATCAACAATACAGTCGAAGAAAAACTCCCGGAAAACCTGATCAATGAAGCCGGTCATCATTTACCCGAAGAATTAATTACCGCCTCGCAAGAAAAATTACCGGAAAACTTAAATCAGGAAATACAAGAACAACTGCCGAGTAGAGTGGAAGATCGATTAACCGAAACCGCAGAAGAAGGAGCGACTTTTGAAACCACAGACTCGGAACCAGTCGAAGCTTGGGAGGTTTTTGAAGGTGGTAGAGAGCCAAGGTCAGCTAGTTGGTCGGAATTACTAGCCCAAGCAGAAGAGGAAGAAGATTTTGACGGACCGGTTTTAGTTCCCACTGATGATGAAGAAGAGACCGGAAGTGATTTTGACGGACCCGTTTTAGTTCCTACCACCGAAGAACAAGCCACAGAAATAGAAGAAGGGGAATTTGCCGGACTTACTATAGGACCGACCCAACAAACCCAGATCGCCACCCGAGAAGAACTGGAAAACGATCTGGTGGAATATTTTGGGAGTTTTGAGCAAGTTCGCCAAGCCAGTTCCGAGGAAATAAGTCAGGCCTTAGATACCATGCGCCGTATCGAAGAGGCAGATGGACCGATCTTGATCCCGTTTCTCCAACCAACCGAGGAAGTAGAAGTCCGGCCCGGAGAAAACTTAAGCGAAGATGTTATCAATCAGGTGGTAATGTCTGAAATAGAGGCTTTAATTCGAGAATCCCTACCACAAGCCATGTCCCAAAGTATGCAAGACTCGTTACCACAAGCTCTCAGAAACAGTTTAACCGCCAGCTTACCAACCGCCCTGGAAAACACCTTGCAAGACGACTTGCCTCATGCTTTTGAACACCAATTACCTGATCACTTAAGAGGTCAGCTCGGGGGTTGGAGTGAAGATATGTTACTCCAGGCCATGATAGAGTCCGGAATGGTCGAGCAAGGCAATCTCCCTATGGGTGATGCTTCGATACAATCCTTGATCCACGCCGGAGGACAGTTAGGTCTTGATATGCCGGCCGGAGCTCTGGGAGTAATTATTCAAACCGCCGGACATCTTGGTATGACCCCGGACATGCTACTACAAGAGATCCGGGGTATCGGTGGTGGAGGACCGTTTGATGGGCTTTTCGGGGATATTTTACCGGATATAGATATTGATCTGGGATTGGGTAGGCCGGATCTAGACAGAAAACTAGAGGACATGACCGAGGAATTTATGTTCGAGATAAGCAGTATTGCCACCGAAGAACTGAATCGCTCGATAGATGAAATAAGTAGAGAGATGATGGGGCCTTTTGAAGAAGCTCTGGATGAAGTACTTGCCACTTCTGACATGTTCAGTGAATCTATCGATCAAATGTCTCGGGAATTAACCGGTGCTATGGATGAAATAGCTTTTGAGTTATCGACCGGTATAACAGAACCACTAAACCGGGCGGTTCAAGAAGTTACCTTGGGACTTGATCAATCATTAAATCAAATAACCCAAGAAGTCACTCAAGGTCTAACTCAGTCATTAAACCAAATGACTCGAGAAATAACCCAAGGTCTGACTCAACCGTTAAACCAAATGACCCAAGAGTTCACTCAAAGTTTAACTCAACCGTTAAACCAAATAGCTCAAGACTTAACACAAACCATAACCATGCCGATGGCCGAAATAACCGATGCCTTTACAGCCAGTATCACTGAACCATTTCAAAATATCACTCGAGACATAACCCAGAGTATCACCCAACCTCTGACAAACATCGCAACTGATATTAGCCAACAAATAACCGACCCGATCACAGGGATATTTGATAACACGATCGGAAGGGTGACAGATTCCATTACGAACTCCATGACTCAAATTACCGACAGTATTATAAGCCCGATAACTGATATCCCAGAAAATATTGTTGGTAATTTTACTGACAGTGTAACCGGTATGGTCGACCAAACCATCTCCGGAGTCACAGACGGGGTGATCGGAGGTGTAACTCAAGGGGCCTTAGGGGGAGTTGGGATACCGGGCCTGGGCGGATCAGTGCCGGTAAGGGAGGTTCACGGACCACTCCTTAGCACAACTCAGAGTATCGACGAACACACTCAAGAAATAGATGTCACCACCAAGAATATAGAGCAACTATTAGTCGAGATATGTACTTATCAAAAATCAATCCAGAGAATCCAAGCCAACATAGAGCAGAAGTTATTTGTTGATGATGTTGAGCGAAGAAGAGAAGCTGCCAGCCAAGTCGAGCAATACCGACAAGACCTTTTGGGTCAAGACGGTTTGATTCAAACCGGATACGACCCCACTGGCCAAGGTGATCAAGCTCCATTGTTCGTTCAAAACTTGGATGAACATTTGGATCATGTCGCCAGAGAACAAAAATCAATCTTCCTTGATGACCTACAAGAAGCCGGAACCCAGTTCGGGCAAATGAGTAACCAAGTAATCGGAGATGACGCTCCTCCCGGGGTCCCTAGGTCAACTATCACTCAAGAAGAGTATATTAAATATGTCAATGGTCAACTAAGAAACAACCCCGAAGAATGGCAACGAGTTAGTATCGCTATCAGAGATTCAGGTTTAGCTAACCGACCAGAAAGCGCTTCCCGTCTTCATCATCAAGAATTAAATTCTCGACAAGAAAAAGCTATAGAAAAAACCAAGGAAGAATATTATGCTTACGGTGGCTTTTTACCGGTCAGAGAATGTGTCGAGCACACCAGTGATGGCACAGCTTGCCGAAAATGGAGAAATGTCACTCCGGCTAGCCAAGTCAAAGAATCCGCCGCCAAAGCGATGGATTACCGAGTTGATTCTTACTTGAACCCGGAAGCCGGGACGGTAGCCCAAGGCAACGAACCAAGCGCCAGAGAAGTAATGGAATTTGCTCCTTCAACCAGTGGCGGGGGAGGGCAAGCCGGAGGCGAAGTCTCCGGGATGGACCTGGGGTCCATTTTAAATCTCTTATCTCAAGGATTGAATCTGTTTTCCCGAGACCATGATCAGCCAAGTGGAACTTCCAGTCTGAAGTTTGATTACTCTCTACCATCTATTAGAGCAGTTTTGGGTGAAGAACAAGATAACACCGGAACCATTTCTTGGCAGGGAGACAACTTAACTGATTGCCGGGCGGATAACAATTGGCCGGGTGCAAATATTTCTTACGGACAAGAATTAACCGAAAACAGATTAAACTTTGACCTTCCGGTGGAATTTGAAGCATGGCTTATCAGAACCAGAAACGGGGAACGTCACAGTTTAAGTGATGTTGAAGACACTCATTCAGTAGATGATAAATTACTCTCCACTGTCGCTCGTTGGGATCTAAACCCTGAAACCTTACAACAAGGAGATGAGTTATCTTTAGTCTTTACAAAAGGAAACGACACTGAAGAGGTTTCAATAACTGTAAACGATCCGAGCACCGCTTTAGTTGAGCTTCGAGATACCGCTCGAGAAAAAGCAAGGCAAAGAGAGTCTTGGTTTGGTCAATACACCTTCCGGACACAAAACAATAATCTGACCGTCAGTTCAAATCTAAAATACCAAATACGCTGCCAAGGAAGTGATGGTAATACCTTAACAGATGAAGTGACAGTCACTAGATCATGATCAAAGATATAATTTCAAAAAAAATAAATCTCGTATTAGTAATACTGATTTTGGTGGTTTCTTTATTTTTATTGTTGCCAATTCAAGTTACAGCCGAAAGGCCTGAGGGCTGGACTGATGAAGCAGAGCTTGAACTAATAGAGGCGCAAATGATGCAACGACACCAAAGATTAAGAGAGTATCAAGAGCAATTCGATGAATTATATGATCAATTTTTTGGTCTGAGCCGTCTTAATCCTTTTGTTCGGTTTAATTGGCCAACTCATGCAGTAAATTTAGAAGAATTAGCGGAATCTATATCTCTTGAAGAAGCTGCGATCACCGATCTAGCAGAAAGGCATCGACAGATATTATTAGATAATCCTGATGTAAGATCGGATCTTGACCGAGAATTTCTTCAACAGCAACAAGATGAGAGACAAACCGGAGAAGAAGCTAGAGAAGAATTGATGTATGAATTAAAAGAAAGACAAGAGTATTATCAAGAAAGAATAGGTGGCCATGGATCTGGTTTACCAGATCTTCGTTGTAGTTGGAGAAGACCTACAACTTGGTTTGATGGTTGTTTAATTATGGGAGTTCATTCTATAATTGAATTATTTAATGAAATCCTTTTCTGGATAGTCAATTTAGCAGGAAATATATTTGATTGGGCTTTAGGTTGGACTGTTTTGGATTTTAAAGAATTTGCCACCATGGAATCGATCAGTGACTCTTGGACTCTGGCTCGAGATTTGGCCAATATTTTATTTGTTTTTATTTTACTGTATTTATCTATCTCTATTATTTTACAAATCAGTGGTGTAGATATCAAAAAAATAATCACTCTTGTAATTATAATCGCTTTATTAATTAATTTTAGCGCCTTTTTTACCAGAACCCTGATCGACGTTTCCAATATGGGCGCATTAACTTTCTATAACCAAATAACCCAAACAACCGAAGTAGAAGAAGGGGGAATAGCTCACTTTATTAAAAGTAATTCCGGACAAGATAAATTACAAGGAGTGGCATTAGATACCGGGCAGGACAGATCAGACAGACAATTATGGGTTGACTCTATTATTAAAAATATCCTCTTAGCTTTATTTTCTGTAGTGCTCTTTTTTATTCTATTAACCAGTGGAGTATTATTCCTGGTCAGGGCAATGATATTTTTAATATTGATCATTTTGTCTCCTTTGGCTTTTATGGGTTATGCCATACCGAAAATAAAAACGATGACGATCGATAAATGGTGGGATCAAATGTTGAAATGGATGATCTTTGCCCCGGTTTTCATGTTTTTGCTTTATGTTTCAATGTTGATAATCAGTCAATTGGATCAGCTCGCCATATCTGGAGCCGGGGTAATACATATATTTATCACCTTTATAATTTCCAGTGGCTTACTGATCAGCTGTATTATTATCCCAATGAAATTAGGATTAGTTGGTGCTCAAACCGTCGGCCAATGGACCGGTAAAGGGGTTGGCTTGTCTACTTTTGGAGTTGGGGCCCGAATAGGTCAATCCACAATAGGTTGGGGGGCCAGAAAATTAAAAGACTCGGAATACCTGAAAAACAAAGGTGATACTTTTGGAGGTAAAATGGCCGGCCGAATGGCCAGGAGACTGGAAAGGTCAAGTTTTGATGTCCGGAACACCCAAGGAATGAAAAAAATTGAAGAGACGGCTAGTAAACAGGTACCGGGATTAACTGTTGGAAAACCAATATCAACCATGCCTGAACGTGACAAAAAGAAAGCCAAGATAGAACAAGAACATATTGATTGGATGAAAGATGAGTCTCCGAAAACCAAACAACAAGACGAAAAAGAAACAAAGGAACTGGAAAAAGAAAGAGATACAGAACGTGAAAAAATAGAAACTGACGTGAAAAACGATTTATCCGCCAACAAAACTGTTATTGAAACATTAAACAAAGAAATTTCTAATCTTACTGACGAGATGGAAGATTTCAATGAAAAAGCTGATAAATTAGATAATGGGATACCAGAAAAAGAAAAGCAAGTAAAAATTTTAGAAGACGAAGCTAATGAAGCAAAAAGAGAAGCAGCAAACCTCAGATCTCTCGGAGAAGAAAACGAGGCAGAAAGATTAGAAGAAGAAGAAGCTCAAAAAAGAGATCAAGCAAAAGAAATAAATAAAGAGATCGTAAAGGACAAAAGAACATCTGATAGACACAGAAAAGAAGCTGAGAAAAATAAAGAACAAATAGACAATAAAAAGACAGTGTTAGGGGTTAGAGAAAACGAAAAGGGTCGTTTAGAAAGAATTCAAAAAGCTCTAAAAGAAAGAAAAGAAATTGACAGTAGCGACATCGACAGCGCAAAAAGTGAGCAAAGTGATTATAATAAATTTGTATCTGAATTAAATAAGATCAAAACAGACCAAAAGACACGTGAAGCTAAAAGAAAACAAACCGTCGAAGATTATATAACCGGTTTGGAAAATGCATTTTATCAACCTCAGTATCGTCGGGAAGTAACAGCTAAATTCAGAAAAGAACAGAAGAAACCGGAACAGCAAAAAAATCTTGAACAATTATTGAAACAAATACAAACTCAACAAAATCAACAAACTCAACAAACCCAACAAGGATCATAAACATTAACAATTAACCATCAATTACCTTATGGACCCTCTAAAAGAACTCTTAGATATTTATTTTGACGAATTAACCCCCGGGGTTAGAAATTATATCTCAAACAGTGACTGGTTAGACCGTCTTCAAAAACTAAAAGACGAATACCAACTTAACGCCGATCAATATAATACACTTCTAACAGAAGTCACTCTGGCACTTTTCGGCTTAACAGATTATGTGGCCTTAGAGGTTAATTTAAGGCCGGATCTACCGGCTAATATTGCCAAACCCTTAGCTGAAAAGATCGAAACTGAAATATTTAACCCGATCAAAGACCAACTGGAAGACCGTCATGAAAAAAACAAAAAACTAGACCAAAGAGCCGAACAATTAGAAAAACTCCCTGAACAATTAAAACAATTGATTAATTCCGAGCAAACCCTAAACAGTATCAAATTGATCGGCGGACGTCACAAACTCCACATGGATCAAATCGGACAATTAGCTGATGAAACCTTTAAAGTGGTAACCGGGGAAACCAAACCTTACAGCTATGTTAACAATCTGGAAGAAAAATTAGAGATCGATCACGAACTAGCCAACCAGATAACCAAAGAAATAAACAAGGAAATTTTTGAACCGATTCGCCAACAATTAAAAGAAGTCCACAATGTCGGCCAGACAACTAAAAACCAAGAAAAACCGGAACAAAAAGAACCGGAAAAAGAAAAAGTCGAAAACAACCAGATACCTTACGCCTCCAGAAAACAAACTCAAAAAAGTGATACCCCGGAAAAAGAACCACCACGTGATCTGTTTAAAGAAAAATTATCCGGGATCCACCAAAATGAATCCCAAACCCAAGCCGACCAACCTAAACCTCCCCAAAAAAAGGAACACTATAAAAAAGACGATCCGTACCGAGAGCCGATCGAATAATTACCACCGCCCAGTGGTTAATAAAATAGAGTTTATATAAAAGTCTTTTTTTGGTAAGATGGGGGGAGTGTTTATAAAGATTTTTATTTATGAGATTTCAAGTCCCAAAATTCATTGAAATAGAAGACACCATTTTTGGCCCGCTGACCTTCAAACAGTTTTTGTACCTCGGAGGAGCCGGGGGAGCGTCTTTTTTGTTGTACACCTTTCTGCCTTTTTGGGCCGCCTTGGTACCAATAATACTTGTCATTGCACTCGGGGTTGCATTGGCATTCTATAAAATAAATGAACGTCCTTTTGTTTCAGTTATAGAATCAGCCTTTTATTACTTTACCAAACCAAAACTCTACATCTGGCAGAAAAAAAATGACCTACCTTCTAAAGAAAAAAAACCGCCGGAAAATAAAGATAAAGTAAATGAAAAACAAACCAACAAGATCACTGAAGATAGATTAAAAGACCTGGCCTGGAGTCTTGATGTTAAAGATAAGATCGAATAAATCAATATGCCCATCTCCCAAAAACCCAGTCAAGATTTTACCCCGATCAAAGAGATCCGGGATGGATTAGTGGTCTTAAAAGATGATTCCTTAAGAATAGTATTAATGGCCTCGTCGATCAATTTTGCTTTAAAATCCGACGAGGAACAACAAGCAATAATCTATCAATTTCAAAATTTCCTTAACGGCCTTGATTTTACTGTTCAGATTTACATTCAATCCCGAAAATTAGATATCAGACCTTATCTTCAAACCTTAGAAAACCGGGTTAAAGAACAAGATAATGACCTGATAAAATTACAGACCAGAGAGTATATGCAGTTTATTAAGAACTTCACCGAGAGTAATAATATAATGACCAAAAGATTTTTTATAATTATCCCGTATACTCCTGTCGGGTTTAATATTGAAACCTCTTTTTTAGCGAAACTGGGATTAAAAAATCAAAAACAAAACCCGGCGGAAACTCAAAAAAACACTTGGCAAGACCAAAAGATCCAATTACAACAAAGAGCCGATGTTGTGTCCGGGGGTTTAAAAAGATTAGGAGTAAAAACCCAAGCTTTAAATACCAGAGAATTGATCGAATTATATTATAAAATATTTAACCCCGGGGAAGTAGATGTCCCGAACACTTCAAATCTAAATAATTAAATATGGTTTTTCCTTTTTTTAAACAACAAAATACCTCGGAAGAAAATATTGCTCCGATCTTACCGCGAGATATTTACGAATCAGGAGTACTAGAACTAAAAGACGTTATCTCTCCTTCAGCTCTGAAAGTTAACTCCAATTACTTAAATTTAGGGTCAAAACTGGCCAGAACTTTATTTGTCATCTCTTACCCCCGTTACTTAACCGAAGAATGGTTTTCACCGATCATAAACCTAGATCAAATATTTGAAATTTCGATCTTTATTCACCCTATAGACACTAGTCAAGCTCTCCGTCAATTACAGAAAAAATTAGCTGAGATCCAAAGTCAGATCAATATAAAAGCCGAAAAAGGTTTTATCAGAGATCCAAAACTAGATATCGCTCAACAAGATATTGAAAATTTAAGAGACCAACTCCAGCAAGCTCAAGAAAAAATTTTCGATGTTGGTGTTTATATTACCGTCTACGGTGAAGACCGGGAAAGTCTGGATCGCTCAGAACAGGAGATAAAAAGTATGCTTGATTCAAAATTGATCTACCTTAAACCTGCTTTGTTTCAACAAGCAGAAGGGTTTAAAAGTGTTTGCCCGTTAGGTACTGACTTGCTGGAAATAAACTCCAAACTAAATTCCGCCCCTCTTTCAAGTTTAATGCCTTTTGTATCATTTGACCTAACTTCAAATAAAGGGATCTTATTCGGCGTTAATCGCCATAATTCTTCCATGGTTTTATTCGACCGCTTCTCTTTAGAGAACTACAACTCGGTCACGTTTGCCAAATCAGGAGCCGGGAAATCATACGCTACTAAACTGGAAATCCTTCGGAGTTTAATGTTTGATACCGATGTTATTGTAATTGACCCGGAAAGAGAGTATGAATTTTTAGCCGAAGCGGTGGGGGGAAGGTACTTCAATATATCCTTAACCTCTGAACACCATATCAACCCCTTCGATCTGCCGACCCCGGACCAAGATGAGTCGCAAGCTGATGTATTAAGATCGAATATCATTAACTTGGTGGGATTATTCAGGATCATGTTGGGTGGCCTGACCCCGGAAGAGGATTCCGTTATAGATAAAGCGATCACTGAAACCTACGCCTTAAAAGATATTACCCCTGACTCGAACATGGAAGGCAAATCAGTGCCTTTGTTATCCGATCTGGAATTGGTTTTAGCCGGTATGGAGGGTGGTGAACTGTTAGCTCAAAGATTAACAAAGTACACTCAAGGGTCCTGGTCTGGTTTTATTAATAAACCAACCAATGTTGATATTAATAAGAACTTTGTCGTCTTTTCAGTTCGGGACATGGAAGATGAATTAAAACCGGTCGCTATGTATATTGTTATTCACCATATCTGGACGGCCATCCGACGAAAATTAAAAAAGCGGTTATTGGTGGTAGATGAAGCTTGGTGGATGATGAAAGAAAAAGACACCGCCTCTTTTCTGTTTTCTTTAGTTAAAAGAGGTAGGAAATATTACCTGGGAACCGCCACAATAACTCAAGATGTTGATGACTTTTTACGATCTCCTTACGGATTACCGATCATCACCAACTCCTCGATCCAGTTACTGTTAAAACAATCACCGGCTTCGATCGATCTGGTTCAAAAAACCTTTAACTTAACAGATGAAGAAAAGTATTTATTACTGGAATCAGATGTTGGAGAAGCAATATTTTTTGCCGGCCTTAAAAGAGTGGCTCTAAAAATAATCGCTTCTTATACCGAGGATCAAATTATCACTTCCGACCCTTCTCAGTTACTTGATATCAAAAAAGCAAAAATTGAATTTGAAGCGGAAAACTAATTAAAAGATCATGGCCCAAGATCAAAAACTAAAAAAACAAATTAACAGTAATACTGTTTCTCAAGATCAAACCGTAAAGACTCAAAAAGAAAGTATTAATAACACTACTTCTTTTTTAATGATCTCTACGGCAGCTTTTTTTGATGTTTTAATTCTCTCGATCAGTATTTTTGACTTTATACCGGTTATCGGAACTGTTATTTCTTCTGTTTCTGGTTTTATTATTAGTTTTTTCGCTCTTCTAACTTTTATTACTTGGTTTTTGATTCACGGAATAAAGTTAATAACTTTTAAAAATATTACTTCTATGACTTTTAGTTTTGTTCCGAGTTGGATACCTTTTTTTAGTTTACTACCCACTTGGACCGGGGGAGTGTCTTATATGATATTCTCTCACAGATCTAAAGCCTTTAAAAAGATCACCAATCCAACCTCGGTTATAAAACCCGAAAAACAAGCGGCAGCTTAAAATATAAATATTTTGAAGTTAAATATGGTACAATATTTAAAGTATGAATAGTAAGTATGTTACCATTTTTGCTGGATTTGTATTACTGGGAGGTTTTTTGTTTTATTTTTTCTCACCAACCATTACACAGTCTTCAAGTTTTAACGTAAAAGCCAATATCCAACCCCGACACCCCGGCCCGAATGAAGAGGTAATGATCACTTTATCCGGTATCGGGTTTGATCTTAAAAACAGTCATTATTCTTGGAGAAAAGATGGGGTGGAATTCCTTTCCGGAACCGGAAAAAGGAGGATAAGTTTTGAAACTGGTGAATTAGCAGAAAAAACCTTAATAAATATAGTAATAAATCCCCCTAATCGAGAAATATTCGTTAAAAATATCACTATTAATCCAACTCAGGTTGATCTGTTGATAAGCTCCGATAGTTACACTCCACCTAATTACAAAGGAGCGGCTCTGCCAACCCGGGGAAGTACTGTGACTGTAACCGCTATACCTCATCTAATAGAAAACGGAACCCGAATCACTAATAATAATTTGATCTTTGACTGGCAAATAAATGGTCAAAAAATACCAGAACGATCCGGCAGAGGTCGATCAAAACTGGAAATAAATAACGTCTCAAACAATCAACGAATAGGAGTTACTGTCACCGGCCCGGGAGGAGATTTGGCTGCGGAAAACAGAACGGTTATAGAATTACACACACCGGAAATAAATATTTATGAAGTAGAGCCGTTACTCGGACCAAATTACTATAAAAATCTACAAGACCGTTGGCTCCCGACGGAAAGAGAATTTACTTTACAGATCGAACCTTTTTATATTCCCGATCGGTATCTTGATACTTTGAGATATTTTTGGCAATTTGATGGTAGTTTAGTTTCAAATCCTTCAAATCAAGCCCGAAAACATAATTTTGTTTTTCAACCGGAAACAAACATTAATCGACCTTTGACAGCCGGTATAATGAACCCGGTGAGTTTCCAAGATGTTTTAACCAAAACGATAATCTTATCCCCGGAACAGTACTGATTATGAATAAAAAATATTTAATTTTAATACTTATCTTGTTTTTCCCGGTTTTGGTTTTTGCTCAAGAATATAATTTACTTGAACCCTCGATCTTACCGGATGAAGAACCGGTTCAAGGTTTTGAACAGTACGCTTCTTTAATATACAACACCGCTTTAGTGGCAATAGTGATAATCTCTTTACTGGTCTTTATAACCGGAGCGGTAGAGTACATCTTAAGTTCTATTCCCAACAGTAAATTTCAAGGTAAAAATAAAATGCTATTTGCTATCGGAGGCCTAGTTTTAGCTTTATCGTCATGGCTTATTCTAAACACCATAAACCCGGAACTTTTGAGTTTTGAATTATCATTTAGAGGTCAAATATTGACACCTAGAGAAGAAGTCAGACCAGGAACTGTTCAACCTGACAACTTTTCAAGTGTTTCTGATACAGGGTCAGGGGAAGTTATTCCGGAAAATGAATATTCAGTTGGATACAGTAGTCAGGATTTGACAGATTTTAGAGATAATTTAAGTGATAATAATCAAATGTCACAGATCAGGGTTGAAACCGAACAACGTCAAGCTTTTTTTATCGACTCAGAAGGCAATGAAGTCGGAGTTGAGATAAATATTGGCAGTAACGGGACAGCCCCGGAGGGTGAGGGTGAAAGAGGGGACAGAAGAACCCCGAAAGGTATTTTCCAGATCGTGGAAGATCATAGAAGTACCCCAACCGGACAAGCTCAATTCACAACAAGTGGCAGTACGAATCTTGGGGCGGCTTTTGTTAACACTAGCGCCGAATACCGTGGTCAAAATCGAGGGATCGGGTTTCACGGAAGTCAAGAAAATGGAATGCGACCCACTTATGGCTGTATAAGGATGCGCAATGAAGACCTAGAAACGATCGCCCCTTTTATGTTACCCGGCACTGAGGTAGTTATACAATAATTATGAAAAAAATATTTTTTATTTCCGGAATAATCCTTGTTTTATTGATCTTAATACTGGGATCTGTGATTTTCCTTCTCCCGGAAGAAACCCGGGAAGATAGTATTATTGAAACCCTGTTCCCGATAAGTGAACAGAGGCAACCGGTTGGCACTGAACCGGATCCGGAATTAATCGAGGAAGAAACAACACCAAACACAACTCCTGATCCAATTTTTGATAAAGAACGTTTAACCAAACTCGATACCCCTTCGGCCACCGCTAAAGGATTAATAGATGAAGATGGCAACACCGGTTTAATATATTTAAACAAAAAAAATGGTTATGTCTATTTTTACTATAACAATGAAAAAACCAGACTATCAAACACCACCATCCCCGATATTTTAACTGCTAAGATGGGGAGGGTAGATAATGACATATACTTTACTTTAACCACCACAGAAGACCATAAAACCGACTATCAGATCTTAAAACTCCAATTCACCGGCTCTGAATTTGATTTTCAAGAATTAAATGAAAATAATTTTGAGACTGAGATTTTAAATCTCCCGTCCTCAGTTACTGAAGTTACGATCTCACCGGACCAAAAAAAGATCTTATGGCTTGAAAGATCAGATGATGAATTAATTGGAATTACTGCCGACTGGGACCTAACCGATCAAAAAAGAATATTCTCTACCAGTCACAAACAATGGCAAGTATCCTGGCCTGATCCGGATAAAGTTTTTCTTCAAACCAACTCTTCAGGTCATCTTCCGGGGTTTATTTACCGATTAGACCTTAAAACCAATCAAATAGAAAGAATGATCGGGGATAAAAAAGGTTTAACTGGTATCCCAAGCCCGGATGGTCAAAAGATCGCTTACAGTAAATACACTGAACCCGATCAATTCAGTAGTTTTATTTACCAAATTGAAACCGGAGTCAAAAAACAACTACCGATCAATATTTTAACCGATAAATGTGTTTGGGGGAGTGATTCAGTTTATTTATACTGTGGTTTATCAGAAGAAATAACCAGAGGTAATTATCCTGATGATTGGTATAAAGGCAACATCAACTTCAATGATGATATCTGGGCTTACACTAATGAAACCGGAAAAGCTTTTCTGTTTTATGAGTTACAGTTAAACAAAGACCTTAATATAACCGATCTTCAATTATCCCACAATGACGGTATTTTGCTATTTAAAAATAAAAATACCGGTAGTTTATTTATGTGGGATATTTATAATTACGAAAGTTATAATTAATCCGTCTCTTTAATTTCTTTTTGTTCCTCGGTTTCTGTTTTATTTTTTTTCAGTATCCCGAGTTTGTAAGCTTGTTTTTTCACCAACACTTCATGACCCACCGTAAAAGTATTACTGGTCAACCAGTACAAACTAACCGCCGCCGGAAGGGAAGAGGCGATAAAAGCGATCATTATCGGCATTACATACTTCATCTGTAAGCTCAAACTTTTCCCAAAATCCTCTTTAAAAGAGCCTTGACCTAGAGCTTTTTTGTTATCTATCACCGGCATCGCTAACTTCATCTGAATAAATTGAGTTATTCCCACCAAAACCGCTAAAAATATATTCGATTCATTGATATTTATAAACCCTAAAAATTTCAAATTAACATCATCCGGGTAAGGGGTAAAATCGTACAAAATCGAAGTATCAAGAGAAAAACCTTGGTAAAACAAGAAAAATAAAGATAAAATTATCGGCAACTGTATTAAGATCATTATTATCCCGGTAAAAGGGTTTATACCGTGTTCTTTATATAACTCCATCATTTTCTGAGCCTGCTGTTGTTTATCATCCTTACATTCCTCCTTGATTCTTTTTATCTCCGGGTCCAATTCTTTTACTTTAGCTTGAGTTTTAGAAGCATTGTGCTGAAAAGGGAATAACAGTGATCTGACCAAAAGAGTCAGAATAATAATCGCCCAACCAACTTGATTTGTCGGTATAATAACAGTTAAAAATACTAAAATATTATATAACGGTTCTGATATTATGGTTCTGAAAAATGCTAACATTGTAATTAGGTTTTAATTTTCTAAAATTTTCACTCTTTTTAAAATGTCTTTTATCTGCTGTTCCAGATCTTTAAATTCTTGTTTATCACTACCGGATTTAAAGATAAACACTCCGGCTATTCCGGGTTTAATATTATCTTCTTCTTTAGTGAGAACATATCGGGCTTGTCGCTTTACTTTATTGCGTTTCACGGCATTTCTGACCGCTCGAGCTGGGACCACCACCGCAAATAAACTATTGTTATTTTCAATAGTTTTGTATTTTAAATACACATTTTCTTGGTGGCAATGGTCACCATTTTGAGCCACTTCTTTGATCTGATCTCGAGTTAACCTTTGAGTAGATCTTAACATTGTATCAGCGAATTACACCGTAAGTTTATGACGGCCTTTTCTTCTTCGCCTCTGTAAAACTTGTTTTCCGTTTGAAGTTTTACTTCGCACTAAAAATCCGTGAGTTTTACTCCTTTTTCTCTTTTTTGGTTTATAGGTAAAAGACATACCGGCATATAATACCTGATTTTATTAAATTTGGCAAATTTAAACTTTCGCTTTATACTACAACTTGAAATAAGGTAAAGTTATACACTTAATCCACTAATTATCAACAATTTAACAATGTTTCTAAAAGAAGAATTTTTACTATAATAATTAAAACGATTATCTCTAACCTCTAAATATAAAAATATGGTTGACTATCAAAAAATATGGAAAGTAGCTTTAACTGAGATAGAGATGAATGTATCAAAAGCTAATTACGGTACCTGGTTTAAAAACACTGAGATAAAAAAAATAGAGAACGGGATAGTCTATCTTTGGGTACCCAATGCTTTTGTGAAGGATTGGTTGGAAAATAAGTACCACAAATTCATACTAAAAGCTTTAAGGAATGTAAATAGTGATGTTCGAGGTTTAGAGTATGTAATATTTAAAACCCCTAAAAAAACTCCAAGGCCTACTAAACAACCTGAACAAAAGAAAAATCAAAATAATAAACTTGATTTCAATAATTTATACATCAATCGAGATAGTAATTTAAACCCTAAATACACCTTTAAATCTTTCATTGTCGGATCTTTCAACGAGGTGGCGTATGCTTCCTCTCAGGCGGTAATCAAAAAACCGGGTATGAACTACAACCCTTTATTTATTTACGGGGGTACCGGTTTGGGGAAAACTCATTTAATTCAGTCGGTTGGTAATTATATAAAGGATAATTACAACGATATGAGAGTTTATTACACCACCTCAGAAAGATTTACGATAGATTACATTAACTCTGTTCAAAACAATAAAGGAAATCTTTTCAAGGAAAAATACTTAAAATACGATCTATTGATAATGGATGATGTTCAATTTCTATCAAACAAAGAAAAAACTCAAGAAGAACTGTTTCACTTATTCAATAATTTATACGATAACAATAAGCAAATAATCTTTTCTTCTGATAAACCACCAAAATATATCTCCAACTTAGAAGAAAGACTGAGATCCCGATTTGAAGGGGGGATGATCGTCGACATCAATAAACCTGATTATGAATCTAGGCTCGCGATCTTAAAAAAGAAAATGAGAGGTCAAGAAACAAAACTAAGTGATGAAATACTGGAGTATATTGCCTACACAGTCGAAGACAGTATCAGGGAACTGGAAGGGTTAATGAAGACCATTATCTGCCAAGCAGAAAGTAAAAACAAAGAAATGTCTCTAACAGAAGTTAAAGACATGGTAAAAAACAATATAAAACCCAAAAAAGTAGTGACTATAAACGATGTTTTGAAAATAATATGTGAATATTACGGAATAGAAGAAAAAGCCTTAAAACAAAAAACCCGAAAAAGGGAAGTCGTAAAACCCAGACAAATGGTGATGTATATTTTAAGGGAGGATTTTAACACCTCCTACTCTTACATTGGAGAAAGGTTGGGTGGAAAAGATCATACCACTGTTATCCATGCTTATGAAAAAACCAAACAGGAACTGGAAGATAAACCTTTAGTAAAACAGGAACTCGAAGAATTAAGAGCGATTATTCATAAAAATTAATCGGTATAACTTGTGGATAGAGAGTAAAAAAAGTAATGATAATTTGTTGAGTTATTCACTTAAAAAATATCTGCTTAATTGTTACCATGTTATCCTGTTTAAATTTAAATCATTATCAACATTTAAACCCTTAAAAAACCCTTGAAATTCATCAAAATTTACAGTTATCAACTTTTCCCCAGTTTTAATAATAAAAATTAAATAAAAAATATGAAATTAGAATGCTTAAAAGAAAAAATTCAACAAGGACTGGAATTAGTTGAAAAAGGAGTCGGGAAGAATACTTCTTTGCCGATCCTGTCTTGTGTCTTAATTAAAAATGAAGACAATAGATTAACCATTAAATCAACCAATTTAGAGATCGGGGTGGAGGTAGAGGTGTCAGCTAAAATACACTCAGAAGGCCAGGCGGCTGTGAAACCGGGGGTTTTACTTGATCTGTTGAGTAATATTAGGTCGGATGAAAAAATAGAAATAGAAAAACAGAATGATAATTTGATCATAAAAACTTCTAATTCCGACTCAGTGGTGAAATGTTTATCGGATGATGAGTTTCCAACACTCCCTCAACCTCAAACAGAGGACAGTGTTTTTACTTTAAACTCTACTAATTTAATTCAAGGTATAAAATCTGTTGTGTATTCAGCTGCGGTGTCAGATATTAAACCTGAGATATCAAGTGTCTATCTTTATCACGAAGAAGGGGAATTAGTGTTTGTGGCCACTGATTCTTTCCGTTTAGCCGAAAAAAGGCTCTCGGTTGGTGATGAAGACCTTACCGGGTTTCCTGGGTTGATCATCCCCCTTAAAAACACTCAAGAGATCGTAAAAATATTCAATCAAGAAAAAGAGATAAAGATCTCAACAAATGAAAATCAATTATTTATTATCGGGGAAGATATTTTCTTTACCAGCCGGGTTGTTGACGGGGTGTATCCGGATTACAAACAGATAATCCCCAAAGAGTTCAAAACAGAAGTCTTGGTTTCTAAAGAAGAATTGATCAGGGTTTTGAAGTTAGCAAATATTTTTTCCAATAAATTCAATCAAGTAGAGATAGAAGTTGACCCTGAAGGGGAGAGTATAATGATCAGATCGGAAAGTGACGAAGTGGGGGAGAATAGTACTGTGATAAAAGGTGAGATAAGTGGTGTCTCTCAAAAAACCAACCTAAATGCCAGATATTTACTGGATTGTTTTCAATCTGTCTCAAATGACGACAGAGTTTTACTGAAATGGGTTGAAAATCATAAACCACTTATTATAAAAGGAGAAAAAGATAATACTTTTACGTATTTATTAATGCCGGTTAGTCGTTAAATTATGGATGTTATCAATAATTTACTTGGAAAGTATAAGAAATTACTTGCTGAAAGTGATGATAATAAAAGTAAGTTAAATGAAATAATGAAAAATAATATTGGTATAGAGTTAGATAAAAAACAAATTCAAGTAAAACAGGAAACTTTGTACCTGAATTGCCCCCCAGTGTTAAAAAGTGAAATTTTTTTGAAACAAAGTATTATCCTTGATGATATTAAGAATAATACCAATATTAAAATATATAAAATAAAACTAAAATAAAGTTATCCCCAAAAA
>CAZVBR010000010.1:0-22503 GCA_964625755.1 uncultured Candidatus Saccharibacteria bacterium
ACTCGAACCTACGACCTATCCGGTGTAAACGGATTGCTCTAGCCAACTGAGCTAATCGCCCGAGATTACCGTTTCTATCATATATTATTTTACACATCTAATCAATACTCATATAATATTTATATTATGACCGCCAGAGAAAAAAAAGCCTTTTTGATTGAACTTCAAGGTTGGGTGACCGGGGTAAATATGAGGCGTTTCGTGTCGCATTTAGCCAGTCGGTATAATTTGACCGGCAAGGTTAGGAATGAATCGAGTGAATTGGTCTCGGTATTTGTCGAAGGGGACGAAAAAGACCTGCTTGGTTTTTTACAAGAATTGTCTGAGAGCCCGGAGCGACCCGGGCGAGTAGATAATTTGGTCTGCAAACCGGCTCAACCTGTCCAGGGATCAGATCGGTTTGTGATCGAGCCCTAGGTCGCAAGTTATCAAAGAGAGGTGGGGGTAGTCGGAGTTTTAATTGACTTAATATGGAAGATCCAAAAGTAATTTACGAGGATGACCACGGGTTGGCTGTTTGCAAGCCGTCCGGGCTGGCGGTTCATGGTGATGGTGTGAAAAACGAAGAGACTCTAGCTGACTGGTTTGTAGCCCGTTGCCCTGAGGCTAAAAATGTCGGAGAGGTCGGTTGGGGTCGGGGCCAAGTTTTGATTTGTCGGCCCGGAGTGGTTCATCGACTCGATAAAGATACCAGCGGAGTGATGATCATGGCAAAGACCGAGATCGGTTATGAGCACTTCAAAAAACAATTTTTGGAGCGCCGAGTTAAAAAAACCTATTATTTATTGGTTTACGGGCAGATGAAAAAATTTTCAGATCAGGGAGTGCAGGTGATCGATCAGGTGATCGGTCGGCATCCCAAAGACCCCCGTCGACGTCTGGCCGGGTCAGAGGCCCGAGGGGCCCAGAGAAGAGCCGTCACTTATTTTGCCGTTAAAGAGATCTTTCCCGGCTACAGTTTTATCGAGGCTTGGCCGGAGACCGGTCGGATGCATCAATTGAGGGTTCATTTTAAGTTTCTGGGTTATCCGGTAGTGAATGATCCTTTGTATGCCGGTGGTCGCCCGATCCCGGATGGCCTATCCCGGTTGGGGCTTCATGCCGGCAAAATAGAACTGACTTGGCCTTCGGGGGAAGTATTGAAGCTGGAAGCCGAATTGCCGGCGGATATGGCCTGGGCTCTTGAAAATTTAAAAACATCGTGATAGACTACTTGCGTTATGTCTATATCTACATTTAATATATCGCCTGTGGATGTTGCCAAGCGACAGAAATTAGATTTAAAAGCCGGTAATACGGTTCGGGTGTGGCAGCGAATTCAGGAAAAGAACAAGACCCGACTCCAAGCTTTTGAGGGTATGTTGATCGCTCGCAAGCATGGAGTGGAGCCGGGGGCCACTTTTACGGTTCGCCGGGTATCCGGCGGAGTCGGAGTGGAAAAAACTTTCCCTCTGTATACCCCGAATATAGAAAAGATCGATATCGTTAAAAGAGCCAAGGTGCGCCGGTCAAAATTGTACTATGTTCGAGACAAGGCCGCCAAAGAGATCCGTCGGAGAACCAAGCGCCTGTCTTCAGTGGCAGCCCAGAAAGCCGCCGAGTGGGAGGAGAAGTTGTCTCAAGAGGATAGCGGGGAGTCGCAATTGACCGAAGAAGAGACCGAGTCAAAAGAAGAAGACCCAAAGGAAGAAAAGGAAGTCGCCGAACAAGAGGAATCGAGCGCCGAGGAAACCGATTCCGAGAGTAAAACCGAAGAGAAAGAAGCAGAAGAAGATAAAAAACAAGAATAGCTAAAATAACCCAAAGTTAAAGAATTTTCCCCGGAGCGATCCGGGGTTTTGCCTTCAGGATTAAAAAACTAAAAAGCCGGTAATTTGATCAAAGTAGTGATGATTTGAAAATACTCCCTAAATCGTTTATAGTTTTAATGTTGTCGATGAAACCGGCGCGGGTGCTGGAATTTAGTAGACAGGCACGGTTGAGGGCCGTGTGCCCGTAATGGGCGTGGAGGTGCAAGTCCTCTCCCGCGCACCGTTTGAAAAACCGGTTTTGAAAAGTGCGGTAATTAAAAATAGGATTAGATTTTTCTTCGAAAATGAAGAACAAAAGGGTGAATAAGGGTGTCCCTCGGTCGGTAGGAAAAAGGTCTCAAGAAAAGGGTTTTTACTGTCAAAATTGCCTTCGAGAAGTGTCTTTGGTGGCTTGGGGAACCAAGAATCGCAATCATTGCCCTGTTTGTTTATGGTCTCGACATGTAGACAATGAGACCGGGGATCGGGCGTCGCGGTGTCAAGGGGGGATGGAGCCGATCGGTCTGACCACCAAGTTTGATAAGGAAGAGATCATGCTTATTCATCGGTGCCTTGAGTGTGGAAAGATAAACAAAAACCGGATCGCCGGAGATGATGATGAGAAAGAGATCCTCGCGGTGTTAAAAAAAAGCTATCAATTACCTGAAACTGTGAAGTCGGAATTGGGTCAATTAAATATAGAGCTTTATCAAGATGAAAAATCGATCAGAGAACATTTGTACGGAATAGGTAGTCAATGAATTTTTGAGTAAATCCGTGTTGAATCGATTGGTTCGGGGTTGGTGAAAGTCCGAGTGTAGGAATTGTTAAGATGAAAAGTAGATCTGTGATCGGAAGGGTTTTTGATTTTGAGAAGCTCTTGGCTGGACTAATTACCTTAAAATTTGATATAACAAGTAAGGGTCAAGAATATTAATGGTGGCCGTAGCTCAATTGGTAGAGCACTCGCCTGTGGAGCGAGTGGTTGTGGGTTCGATCCCCACCGGTCACCCACGATAGTGTTAAGGTCTGAGTTGGTCGGGCCGAGAGAACATTTGTTAAAATAGGCTTCCGTAAAATCATCCAAACTGATCGAGGGGCTTGGGAGTGGCGGTTGAATGAGTTTTTGTGTTACACTGACAGTAGTATTGTTTTTGCATTAACGAACTTCCGCTTGGTAGTGTCCGTTTTAAAGTTTAGGAAGATCAGATCTGGTGGTGATGAACGTTTGCCGGTTTTTCGAGCATCGATTCTTCGGAGATTGAGTTGGAATGATGTTGTCCGGTTGCAATTATGATACACTATATTTTATTGATTTAATGATCCTAGTCTATGGAAAGATTTAAACCACATCAGTCAGAAAATAAAAAAATTACAAATAGTGAAAATCACGACCAGGAAACAAAGGATGTCAATGAAATACCGAAAGATCTGAAAGAGGAATTGAGCCGGATCACATCTGAACAGAGAGAAGTTATCGAGCAAGAAGCCGGGATGTTAGGAGTTGAGATGCCCCAAGAAAGCCAATTAACCCGGGGTATGATCGGTTGGGAAGGAGAAACCGGGTCCTTGGTTGATCTGGGGGTAAGAGAAGAAGAGGGGGGTGTTGAGTCCGAGGAGCAGGAGATAAGTCCGGAGTACTTTCAGACCGAAGATGATCTTTTAAGAGGGGCTTTCCAAGAAGTTTCGGGTGGATTGATCGATCAGATGCCGGATGGTTGTATGGTGATCTATCTGTCCTCAGCCAAAAAATTTTATGAATTAGACGAGGAAGCCCTGGGGAGTTTAATGGAGTTGTCGAGCGAACGTTTTAATGGTGAGATCGATCAAGATGAATACTTAAGGTCGATTCAAGAAAATATCTCGGCTTTAGGTGACCTGGTCCCGAATGAAGACCTGCCCCCGGGACTGCAAGAGGCGGAGTTGAGCCAGATAACTCATTAAAATTTTTAAATAAAGAGATCTATGCTGGAATCGGAAATAAGACAAACCATCGCAGACAGTTTAAATCTTACCGCCTTATCGGAAGAGGACTTGATGGAGGTAATAACGGAACTGGAAGATAATATTTTGCGGCGAGTACATTTAAATATTGCCACCGAGCTTACCGCCAAGCAAAATGCCAAATTAAGTGAATTGATCACCAACGGGCAGGATGATGAGGTGAAGCAGTTTTTGGTTGAAAATGTGCCCGATCTTTCTTCCCGGATCTATCAAGTGGCTCGGCAAACTATCAAAGAGTTTCAGAACTTAAAAGAAGGCCTGCGGTAACCTTTTTTGTTTGAAATTTTTCTATGAACAAAGTTCCGGCAAAAGTGGCTTCTGAGATTCTCTCAGTGATTGATCGGTCCGACAAGGTGTTGCTTCATTTACACCCCAGCCCGGATGCCGATTCCATCGGAAGTGCTTTGGCGGTTAGTAATTGGCTTAAACAGGTAGGGAAAAAGGTGACTTTAATAAAAGGGGACTCGGACCTGCCGAGAGAGTTTGGTGTGCTGCCGGGGTTTGAGATGATCTCTGAGGAAAATTTCTCGGAGGTGGACCAATCGGGGTATGACCTGTTTTTGATCTTAGATTCGAGCAGTCTTGACCGAGTGACCAATTTAAACCCGGTTGTTTTTCACGGTCATTTAAAAACGGTAGTTATCGATCACCATGCCGATAATTTAGGGTTCGGGGATATAAATTTGATCAACGAAAAAGCTTCCGCCACCGCCGAGATAATTTATGAGTTATTCGATATTTGGCGGGTGCCGATCACCAAAGAGATGGCCATCTGCCTTTTGGTCGGGCTATACGGCGATACCGGCAGTTTCCAGTTTCCCAATACTACCGCTCGGACTTTTAGTATCGCTTCTGCTCTGGTGGAAAAGTACCCCGATTTTTCTGAAGTCCTTGAGGCTCTTAGATCCAACCGTCATCCGGACTGGGTGGCGTATCAAGGGTTGGCTTTTTCTAATTTATTAATGTATCAGAAGATGGCTGTTTCGGTTGTGCCGTATCAGGAAATAGAGCGCCGGGGTTTTACCAGGGAAACTATCGGAGAGCAAAACGTTGCCAACACGTTGATCTTGGTCCGGGACTGGCTGGTCGGAGTTAGTGTCAGTGAAAAAGAGCCGGGGGTTTCTCGGGTTAGTTTGAGGAGCCGGAAGCCCGAGGTGTATGATGTTTCGAAGATCGCTCAGGTGTTTGGCGGAGGAGGGCATAAAGCGGCTTCCGGGGCTCAAATAATGTCTTCGGCTCAAGATGCCGGAAATGAATTAATGCAAGCCATAGCCGGAATCTACCCGGATCTTCTGGAGGAAATATGATGATCTCTCATTTATTTGTTTATACCGTAGCTTGTGTCTGGCTGATCTGGGGGGTGGTAGTGATGTTCGGGTCTTCAGTTGAGAACTATCTACTGATTCGAGCCCGTAACTGGCCGTGGCGGTTGATCGGAGTGTTGTGGCTTGGCCTGGCTTGGGGGGTTTTTATGTCGGCTTCCTTTGCCGCCTGGCCGGCGTTGATCTATTTTGTGTTCGCAATGATGGTCTTAGATGGCCTGACCTTTCTTTTTTTGTCCGGTGCCGGTTTTCGGATCGTTTTGGATCAGTTTCGATCTCTGCCCCGGAAAGTAAAAATTGCCTACGGAGTGATCCTGGTTTTGCTGGCGCTTGCTATGATGGTTCAGTTTTCGATCTGAGCCGGAGAGACGGGTTTGAGATATTTTTCGTGGTTGCTATACTGGGAATATTCTTATGGAAATTCATGACCCTAAAATCAATTTTAAGTTGATGGTAGCCGCCGGGGCGGTCGGGGGTTTGGTGGTTTTCGTTATTTTACTCGGGTTTGTGTGGCTGCAACCGGGTCTCGTGGCCGGTTTGGTATCTCAAGATCCTGAGTTGAAAGAAGAGATAAAGTCGGAAGAGTTGATCCGGGAAGTTCAGGAGGAGTCGGGGTTTGAGTTTTTCGACCGAATCATTATTGACGCTGTCGAGAAGAGTAATCCGGCGGTGGTCTCGATTATTTCCCCTCAAAGGATGCCTGAATTTCGGGGTTGGCCGATGTTTGATTTTGAACCTCAAAGACAAGAGAGCGGTTCCGGGTTCATTGCCACCTCTTCCGGGCTGATCGTGACCAACCGGCACGTAGTTCATGATCTTGAGTCAGAGTATACGGTTCTAACCAATGACGGAGAACGGCACCGGGCGACAGTGGTGGATAAAGATCCATTTTTGGATATCGCGGTTTTAGAGATAGAAGGAGAAGATCTGCCCTTTCTTGACTTTGGAGATTCTGATCAGTTAAAGCTCGGTCAAACCGTGATCGCCATTGGAAATGCTTTGGGAGAGTTGAGGAATACGGTTTCCACCGGGGTTATCTCGGGGCTGTCTCGGTCGGTAGTGGCCGGTGACAGGCGGGGTCGGACTGAGCTCTTAGATGAAGTGATTCAGACCGATGCCGCCATTAATCCCGGTAATTCCGGCGGACCTTTGTTGAATTTGGCCGGAGAGGTGATTGGGGTTAACGTGGCCATAGCGGCCAGCGGTCAGAATATCGGTTTTGCCTTGCCGGCCAACCCGGTTTTTCAAGTGGTGGATTCGGTGGTTGAACACGGAAGGATCGTCAGGCCGTTTTTGGGGGTTCGATACGTGGAAGTGACTCCCGAGCTGGCCAGGTTGAATGACTTATCAGTGGAACACGGGGCCTTGATCTTGGGGGATGAAGCGGTAATGCCGAATTCCCCGGCGGCTCAAGTTGGCCTTAAGGAAGGGGATGTTATTGTGACTTGGAACGATGAAGATATAACTTCCGACCGGTCGTTGGCCAGGGCGGTTCGGCTTCAGTCCGTCGGGGATGAGGTGTCTTTGACTGTTGACCGGGAGGGAGAAATTTTGAAATTTGAGGTTACCTTAGAGGAGATGCCACGGTAAAAAAGCTTTTTTCTGGGTTGACAGAGCCGGTCTTTTGCCGTAGGATAATAATTGCCCGTCGGGGCGTTTTTAGTTAGATTGATTTTTATGAGTAGTAATTTTGTTAATTACCTGAAAGCAACCAAAGCGGAATTAAGGCATGTCAATTGGCCGACCAGAAAGCAGGCTGTTAGTTTCACCTTGCTTGTTATCGGAGTGGCTGTTTTGGTCAGTTTGCTTTTGGGGTTCATGGATTTTGTTTTTAATCAGCTGTTACAGTTCGTATTAGAAACGGTAAGATTTTAAGACCATATTATGGGTAAACAAGAGCTAGAACAAGGAAGAAATTGGTACGCTATTCACACCTATGCGGGATATGAAAATGCCGTGGCTCGGAATTTAAAGCAAAGAATCGAGTCCCTGGGAGTTGAGGATAAGATATTTAATGTTGTGGTACCGACCGAAAAGAAAGTTAAGGTTAAGGGCGGCAAAAGACAAAACGTAGAGGAGAAAATATACCCAGGCTATGTTCTGGTCGATATGGTGGTGACGGATGACTCCTGGTACGTGGTCAGGAACACGCCCCGGGTTACCGGTTTTATCGGTTCGGGAGTGGTGCCGGTACCTTTAAACAAAGAAGAAGTTGACCAATTATTTAGTCGGATGGAGGAAGATACGGTCAAGCACAATATTGACTTGGCCCCTGATGAGCCGGTAATGATAGTGGACGGTCCCTTTAAGGAATTTGAAGGTAAAGTGAGTGAGATAGATGACGAAAGAGGGAAGGTGAAAGTGCTGGTGTCCATGTTCGGACGGGAAACTCCTGTGGAGTTGGATTTTCTCCAGGTTAAGAAAATTTAATATAATAATTTAGCGTGTAGTTATGGCAAAAAAAATTGAAAATAAAATAAAACTTCAAATTCCGGCCGGACAAGCTACGCCGGCCCCACCGGTCGGTCCGGCTTTAGGGCAGGCCGGGATCAATATCGGGGAATTTGTTAGTCAGTTTAACGCGGCTACCGCGGAAATGACCGGGGATATTATACCGGTAGAGATCTCGGTGTATTCCGATCGGTCTTTTGACTTTATTTTAAAGACCCCGCCGGCGGCTCGATTGATCTTGAAAGAGTTAGGGAAAGAGAAGGGGTCGGGAAAGAACTTACTCAGTAAAGCCGGTTCGATCACTAAGGATCAGATCCGGAAAATCTCGGAAAAGAAGATGCCGGACTTGAACACCAAAGATCCCGAGATGGCCGATAAGATCATCTCCGGGACCGCTCGGTCTATGGGGGTGGAGATAAAATAAAATAATGAGGTCTCAAAACCCCGCTTGAAAGCGGGGTTTTGTTCGGGGTTATTTCTTGATGATGTCTTGCTCTCCTCGTTTGGTATCGAATCGGTCCGGATGCGGGTCCAAATGAATCGTCAGCCCGAATTCGGAGAACTCTTTTAATAATATTTCGGCCATTTGCCTTACTCGGTGTCTTAGGGTGGGGTGAACGAAGCGCGTATTTCTCAGTTCAACAAGATACACCAAGGCGGATAAGTTCCCGGATAGGTGATTGGTGGTACTGAAGCCCATGGCCGTGTAGTATTGTTTAACCTCTGGTTCGGTTGGCAATTTTGAGATAGCTCGGGTTTGATCTTCGATCAGGTTCTCGGCCCGTTCTTTTGTTTTTTGATCTAAGGAGTTTAGGTACCAGTCGGTAAATCCCAGTTCGGTTGTCAGCAGGGGCATTTTTTGAGTTACCGCCCGGTGTCTCTGTAAGTCCCGGAATGAACCAAAGTCCAGGAGGAAGCGAAAATCGACCTGGCCGCACTCGGCGATAGATCCGGGTAATTCGGTTTTGATCGGTCGGCGGTTTAGAATTTCCCGATAGTTTTCCAATTTACTTCTGTTGATCTTCTGATGAGAGTGCTCGAATTCGACCGGTTCCGGGTCTTGGAAGTAAGTGAGAGATTCGGCCAGTAACTGAAAATAAGTTTCTGATTCACTGTACCTCTTAAGATCGAAAGAGTTCGGGAAAGCCTTTTGGAGGGCTTTTTCGGTTGCCTCGGCGATATCTCTGACTTCTTTTAAGGGGTGATGTCGGAGGTGCGGTAATTTATCGGCAAACTGTCTTAAGTTGCTATGCCAGGCCAGATTGGTGGTGGCACCGGCCGGCAGAAAACCCCGGAGAATATCAAAAGCTCGAGCCTTGATGGTTTTGTTGTAAATACTTCTATCTTCTTCGTTCTTTCGGGGGAATTGTTCTTCGAGGAATGCTGGTAGGGTGTTTAGGTGCTCAACATAGAAAGTCCGCCAGTTCTCGAGGATCTTTTTACTGGCGGAGGTCTCGAGCGGGTCGATAATTGGCTGGGCGGCAAAGTCAATGTAGCGAGTTGAGGCTTCCTGGCCACAGTAAAGCGGCCAGTCCTGTATTGCCTTGGCGGCCAACATCGATATGCCTTCAATAAAAATACTGGCACTGGCCAGATCGCCGATCGATTTATGGCCGTACCCGACATAATAAGTGGACATAAAATTGTCGGCCCCTTTTTCGGCCAGAACCTTTAGATGGCTTTCTACGCCGCCGATCGAGCGAGAGTGCAGGGCCTGTAGCATAGCCTCGGCTTCCGGTCCGATCACAGAGCCGGTGTTCAAAACCAGGATCTTTGCCCCTCCGGGGGTAGTCTGGGTGATATGGGTTAGGTCCTTTAGGTTGTTCATTTTTTGGCTTTTTGAGTGTTGATCATAGGTAAATTATATCGCAATCTTTACAAAGACCCAAAAATTGGAATTCATTAGTTCAAAGGAAGAGTTTTTTGTGTTAAGCTTGGTTGTATGGATCATGATTCGATCGAGGAATTGATCAAAGCGGAAGAGGGAAGACAGAAAACGGTGGTTAATTTGGTGGCGTCTGAAAATTACGTTTCCCGGGAAGTGTTGCGGGCTTTAGGGTCGGTTTTAACCAATAAATACGCCGAAGGATATCCCGGGGAAAGATATTACGGGGGTCAGGTTTATATTGATCAGATAGAGAAAATGTGCCAAGACCGGGCTTTAAAGTTGTTTGATTTGTCTTCTGGTGAGTGGTCGGTGAATGTTCAGCCTTTGTCCGGTTCCCCGGCTAATTTGGCGGTTTTTTTGGCTTCGGTGAAACCGGGCGGTAAGATCATGGGTCTTAGTTTGTCACACGGCGGTCATTTGACTCACGGCCATAAAGTTTCGGCCAGCGGTATTTTTTGGCGTTCGGCAACCTACGAGGTAGATATCCAGACCGGTTTGCTTGATTATGACGCGATCGCCGAGCAGGCCCGAATCGAAAAGCCACAGCTTATCATTGCCGGTTTTACGGCTTATTCGCGCCTGATCAACTGGTCTCGATTTCGACAGATCGCTGATGATGTGGGAGCGACCTTGCTGGTGGACATGTCTCATATTGCCGGCTTGGTGGCCGGCCGAGTCTTTCCTTCTCCGTTTCCGTTTGCAGATGTGGTGACCACCACCGGGCATAAGACTTTGCGTGGCCCGCGGGGAGCCATGATCTTTTCTCGGCTTGACGGTGATTTAACGAAGAAGATCGATAAGGCGGTGTTTCCGGGCTTGCAGGGCGGGCCACATGTTAACCAGATCGCCGCGACCGCGGTTGCTTTAGCCGAAGCCGACAGTCCGGAGTTTCAGAGTTACGCCGGTCAAGTGGTCAAGAATGCTCGGGTCTTGGCGGGAAAGCTCGGTCGTTTGGGGTGGCCGATCGTTACCGGGGGGACGGACAGTCATCTGTTCTTACTTGATACTTGGCGCAACGGAGAAGGACTTACCGGTAAAGAGGCTAGTGAAAAGCTGGAGGCCGAAGGCGTCATTGTTAACAAAAATACCTTACCTGGGGATCTGAGGAAGCCGGTTGATCCTTCCGGGATCAGGTTGGGAACGGCCGCCGAGACTACTCGAGGCAAAAAAGAGTCGGACATGACCGAACTGGCTCAAAAAATTGATAAAATTCTACAAGATCGGTGATCTCATGAGTGATAAGGTTGGCAAATTTATAGTTATTGAAGGCGGGGAAGGAGTGGGCAAGGATGCTCAGATAGATCGCTTGAAAGCGGAATTCTCAGACCGAGATATTGAATATACCTGGGATCCCGGCCGGACACCGGTCGGAGAAGAAATAAGGCAGATATTTTTATCGGACCGGGATATAGATATGGCGATCGAGACCGAGATCTATCTGTTGGCCGCTTCCCGAACGGAGTTGCTCAGGCAGGTTGTTCGGCCGGCTTTAGCTCACGGGCGGCATGTGATTTCGAATCGATTTGTACTCTCCACTATGGCTTACCAGATTTACGGCCGGGGCCGGGAAGATCTTTTGCCTTTGATCGAAAGAGTTAATCGTTTTGTATTGCAAGAGGTACTGCCGGATCTGTATATTTTTTTGGATGTGCCGCCGGCGGTCAGTTTGGCTCGCGTTAGATCTCGAGCCAGGGGGTCGGATCGCATAGAAAAAGAGGGTCTTGATTTTTATGAAAAAGTTCACGCCGGCTATCTCCGGGCTTTATTTGATAGGCCACATGTAGTGATAGATGGATCTCGGTCTGTTGAGGAGGTGCATCATGAAATTAAGCAAGAAATACTGAAGGTGATTGATTACCCGTTTTGAAAATAAATGGTATTATAGCAGTAGTATGTCCGAAAGATACAATAGAAGAAAATTGGGAGCTTTTTCTGATATTTGGTTGGCCGATTTGATCACAGCCGGTTTTTTACCCGGAGCCGATGAGGATAATATAAATCCGGCTTCTTTGGATCTTAGTTTAAGTGAAGAGATCTATCAGGTTTACGAGATATTTCAACCCAAACCTGGGGAAACTGTCCGGGGGTTACTCGAAGTGGTTAAGCACCATCGACACGATCTTAGTCGTCCGTTAAAAAGAAATGAAATATATTTGGCACGTTTGAACGAGAAGTCTGATTTACCGGCTGGAATATATGGTTATTTAAATCCCAAATCCAGTACCGGGCGAAATGATGTTCACGTCCGGGTTCTCACCGATAAGGTATCAAGGTACGACACTCTTCCGGCCGGAATTGGAGGGGTTGAGTTGTGGATCATTATTAACCCTCGGTCTTTTAATGTCAGATTTTCATCCGGTCAGACCTTGAGTCAATTGCGGTTGTTTAATTTGGATACCCGGTTCAATGAAACTGAGTTGCAGGTAAATATGGCTAAAGAGTCTTTGCTTTGGAGTAGAGCCGGTCAACCTTTTCGGTATCAAGACTTAAGTATCACCGATCGGGACGGATCGCTGATTTTGACCTTGGATCTTGAAAGCGACATTATTGGTTATGAATGCCTTGACGGTGTCGAGGGGGCAATAGATTTTTCCCGAGTCGGCGGCTCTCGAGTGGAAGATTTTTGGCGCCCCATCACTAAAGATGATATGGTTGATGGCCGGATCAGGTTAAAGCAGGGTCGGTTCTATCTTTTGTCGACCGCCGAGGCGGTTCGGGTTCCGGACCGGTTGGCCTGTGAGATGGTGCCGATGGATGAAAGGAGTGGGGAGTTCCGCTCTCATTATGCCGGATTCATTGATCCCGGTTGGGGTCAGGGAGAAGACGGGGAGGGGCGAGGCCGGCCTTTGACTTTAGAGATCAGACCTTTTGAGGATCTGATAATTCGACCCGGCCAACCGATAGCTAAGGTAAAATTTGAATATATGGCCGATATTCCAAGGTTTGGTTATGACGCTTTGACCGGATCAAATTATCTTACTCAGACCCGAGTCGGTTTGGCCAAGCAGTTTAAGGCTTAATTTACTTAAAGAGGGAGATGGCTAACTGTCGGTGGTTTAAAATACCCAAAAGACGGTCGGAGTTTAGAAGTTAAGCTAAATTTATTTATGATCGTGAAAGTAAAAAAAATGAAACCCGAGGCTGAACTGCCGGTTTATGCTCACCCCGGAGATGCCGGCCTGGATCTACGGGCCGCGGAAGAAGTGGTGGCAGAACCAAAAGCCAAAGTTCAGGTCCCAACCGGTATTGCTTTTTGTCTGCCGGACGGTTATGTTGGCTTGATCTGGGATAAAAGCGGACTGTCTCACAAATACGGCCTCAAGACGGTCGGCGGGGTGATCGACGCTTCTTATCGCGGAGAAGTCAAGGTGGGGATCGTTAATCTCTCTGATCAGCCTTTTACTTTTCGAATTGGGGATAAGGTGGCCCAGATCCTGATTCAACCGGTGGTTCGGGCGGAATTGGAGGAAGTTTCTCATCTTAAAGAAACTAAGCGCGGGAAAGACGGTTTTGGTAGTACCGGACGGTGAGAGATGTCTTTTTTGGCCGGTAAGTTTGTGCTACTATAATGGTCTGATATGATCGAAACTAAATTACAAAAAGCGGTGGCTGGGGCTTTAAAAAAGCAAGGTATTAAAAGGCCGAAAGTTGTCATTGAACACCCGGCAGATTTTCGGCTCGGTGATTACGCCACCAATGCGGCCATGGCTTACGGGAAAAAATTAAAGATCTCACCCTTGGATCTGGCTCGAAAATTAGTGGAAGATATCAAGACCGCTGATCTGTCGGAGGTCGAGAAAATCGAAATAGCCGGATTTGGTTTCATAAATTTCTTTCTGACTAGAGATTTTTTCGCCGGACAAGTTAAATCTCATTTAAATCTCGAGAAATCTAAAAAGAAAGGCCGGAGTCAGAAGGTGGTGGTTGAGTACACCGACCCTAACCCTTTTAAAGAGCTTCATATTGGTCACTTGATGAACAACATCATTGGAGAGGCGCTGGCCGGGATCTATCAGGATCAAGGGGCAAAAGTGAAGCGAGCGTGTTATTCCGGGGATGTCGGGTTGCACGTGGCCAAAGCGATCTACGGCATATCTCATCGCCCTTGGCGATTTTTCATCTTACTCTTTTTTGGTCGCTTGACCGGTCGGGTTAATTTTCTGGGTCAGGCTTACCAAGCCGGTCAGGGGAAATACGAAGAAGATGGTGAGGCAAAAAAAGAAATAGACGAAATAAACAAAAAAATTTATGAAGGTCAAGGCCGTTGGATAAATTTCTTATACCGGATCGGTCGAAAATGGAGTCTGGCTTATTTTAAAAAACAGTACGAGTTGCTGGGTACGGAATTTGATTTTTATTTTTTTGAAAGCCAGACCGGCGGTTTTGGTATGGAATTGGTCCGCGAACATTTAAGTCGGGGAGTGTTCCGGGAGAGCCGGGGGGCGATCATTTTTCCCGGCCAAGAGTACGGTCTTCACGATCGGGTTTTTATAAATTCAGCCGGTCTGCCGACTTATGAGGCTAAGGATCTGGGATTGGCCAAGATTAAATACGATACTTATCCTTACGACCGTTCGATCATTGTTACCAATAAGGAGGTGGAAGAGTATTTCAAGGTGGTGTTAAAGGCCTTAGGGTTGATCTGGCCCGATCTTGAGAGTAAGACCACTCATGTTCCCCATGGCACCCTGCGTTTGCCGGAAGGAAAAATGTCGTCTCGAGCCGGTACGATCATTACCGCCGAGCGATTGATCAAAGATGTTACCGATCGGTTAGATAAAAAAATGTCCGATCGCCCTTGGTCTCGAGCTTATCGCCGGGAAATCGCTTCGATCGTAGCGGTGTCCGCTATTAAGTATACGGTTTTGCGTCAGGCTCCGGGCCGGGATATCGTTTTTGATTTCGGTCAGTCTCTGTCTCTGGAAGGCGATTCCGGGCCTTATCTGCTCTATACTTTGGTTCGAGCCCGGTCGGTTTTGGCCAAAGTGAAGACCGAACCTGACCCCGGTCGAGTTGAGCCGGCCTCCGAGATATTTGATCTTGAGCGATTGTTGTATCGATTTGATGAGGTTCTCGCTCGGGCCAAAGCTGACCATGCTCCTCATTACCTGACTAATTTTTTGGTTGATATCTGCGCATCTTTCAATGCTTTTTATGCCAGACACAAAATAATCGACTCCCGAGATGAAGATTCGGATTATAAGGTTCTGCTTACAAAAAGTTTTGCTCGGGTTCTGGAGCGGGGATTTCGGGTTTTGGGTTTTAAGGTGCCCGAGCAAATGTAATTTTTAGTTTTATTATTATGTCTTTAAGCGAAAAAAACAGATCCGAGGTGTCCGAGCGAGAAGAAGAGATCTTGGCCTGGTGGGAGGCGGAGAATATTTTTTCAAAATCGATCGAGAATCGCAGCTCCGCCGATGAGTATGTTTTCTACGACGGGCCGCCGTTTGCCACCGGTCTACCTCATTACGGTCATATTTTGGCCAGCACCATAAAAGATGCGATCCCGCGTTACCAAACCATGAAAGGGAAAAAGGTTTTACGTCGATGGGGTTGGGATTGTCACGGCTTGCCTCTCGAGAATATCATCGAAAAAGAGCTTGGTTTAAAAACCAAAAAGGATATTGAAGAATTCGGGATCGATAAATTCAATCAAGCCGCACGACAAGCGGTCTTGCGGTACGCCGATGACTGGAAACAGATAATCCCGCGTCTCGGTCGGTGGGTCGATATGGAGAATGATTACCGCACTATGTCTTGGCGGTATTCCGAATCTATCTGGTGGGTGTTTAAAACCTTATACGAACAAGGGATGATCTACGAAGCTCATAAGTCGATGCACCTATGCCCTCGTTGTCAAACCACCCTGGCGAATTTCGAGGTCAATCTTGGCTATCGGGAGATCTCTGATCTGTCGGTGACGGTCGTGTTTCCGTTGGCGGACGATCCGGAGACCGGTCTTTTGGCTTGGACTACCACCCCCTGGACCTTACCCGGTAATGCTGCCTTGGCGGTCGGCTCTGATATCAGTTATGCGGTGGTTGAAAAGTTTGATCAAGTGGCCGGCCGGAAGAAGAAATACATTTTAGCTGAAGAGAAGGTCTCGGAAGTGTTTCCGGACAATGATCATAAAGTGGTAAAAAAGATCTCCGGCCGAGATCTGGAGGGTAAAAAGTACCAACCGGTGTTTGAGTATTACAGTCGCCAAGCCGATCTGAAGGGCAAAGATCAAGGATGGCAGATCTATTCTGCTGATTTTGTCACCACCGAAGAGGGGACCGGGGTTGTCCACATTGCTCCGGCTTTTGGTGAGGACGATATGGCGTTAGGGCGCCAATACGGACTGCCTTTTATCCAACATGTTACTTTTGATGGTTGTTTTTCCGAAGTGGTCACAGAATTTGCCGGTTTGCCTGTTAAGCCACCGGAAGACCATCAATCGGCTGATGTTCTGATCATTAAATACTTGGCCGGTCAAAACAGGCTGTTTGACAAAAAGAAAATCTCACATCCATACCCTCACTGTTGGCGTTGTGACACCCCGCTTTTGAATTATGCCGCCGATTCCTGGTTCTTGGCGGTGTCTGAAATAAAAGATCGCTTACTGGCGGCCAATGATGATATTTACTGGGTGCCGGAACATATTAAAGAGGGGCGATTCGGTAAATGGTTGGCCGGGGTTCGGGATTGGGCTATTTCTCGATCTCGGTTCTGGGGGGCGCCGGTACCGGTCTGGCGTTGCGACTCTTGTAAGGAGTTAAAAGTTGTCGGTTCGGTTGAAGAATTGAGTCAAAGTAGCCCGGGGTCAAACAATACTTACCGGGTTATGCGTCACGGGCAAGCAGAGTCAAATGAGCTCGGGGTTTTAAGTTGCGGGTTTGATGACAGATATCAATTGACCGAAAAGGGGAAGGAGGGGGTCAGGCAGACGGCTTCTGAGTTGAAGGAGAATAAGCCGGATATCATAATCACTTCTCCTCTGACAAGAACCAAGGAGACCGCTTTTTTGGTGGCCGAAGAGCTGGGGTTACCGGAGTCAGAGGTGGTCGTAGATGATCGTTTGGCTGAAGTTCAGGTCGGAGAATTTTCCGGTCGACCGGTAAGAGAGTATCATGACCACTTTAAAGATCGCTTAGAGAAATTTACCGTTCGTCCGCCCGGGGGAGAGAATTTAAATGACTTAAAGGTCCGAGTAATGGAGGCGATCTTCGATCTTGAGGCAAAATATCGCGACAAAGACATTCTTTTGATCACCCATGAATACCCGGCTTGGATGTTGTTTGCCGGGGCTTGGGGCTTAGATGATCAAGAGGCCGATTCCCGGAAGGATCAAAGTGAGGATTTTTTACAAGTTGCTCAAGTGAGACCTCTTAAGTTGCTTTCTCTGCCTCGAAATGAGTTCTATCAATTGGATCTTCACCGGCCCTTTATCGACAAAATGTCATGGCAGTGTTCGTGCGGGGGTCAAATGAAGCGAATTCCGGAAGTGTTCGATTGTTGGCTTGAGTCTGGGGCGATGCCGTACGGTCAGGCTCATTATCCTTTTGATAGCCGAGAGATCTTTGACCCTGAGGCCGGTGTCGGTTTCCCGGCTGATTTCATTGCTGAAGGTCTGGATCAGACTCGGGGTTGGTTTTATTCCTTGTTAGTGTTGGGGGTGGCTCTGTTTGACCGATCGCCGTATCGTAGAACCATCGTTAATGGTTTGGTTCTGGCTGAGGACGGGCAAAAAATGAGCAAGAAGCTCAATAATTACCCTGATCCGATGGAGATAGTCGGTAAATACGGCGCCGATGCTCTCCGGCTGTATCTACTTTCTTCTCCGGCGGTTCGGGGTGAGGATGTCGCTTTCAAGGAATCGGAGGTCGCCTTGGTCGGGCGTCGGGTCATTGGCCGTTTGCGCAATGTTTTGTCTTTTTATGATCTGTACGCCGAAAAAGACGTAAAAGAAGCAGAAATTCTTGATATTTCTCAAAAGAGCGTTCTGGATCGTTGGTTTATGGCACGACTAAATCAAGCTTCGGGTGAGATATCAGACGGATTTGACAATTATCTTTTGGATCGGGTCGGTCGGGCCATAGATGACTTGGTGGACGATCTGTCGGTATGGTATTTACGTCGTAGCCGGGAACGGTTTAAATCGGATGAGGATCGGGTGGCTGCTTCGGCTGTTTTGAGGTTTGGATTGAAGACGACCGCCAAACTGATCGCTCCGTTTGCTCCGTTTGTGGCCGAAGATATTTATTTGGCGGTTAAAGCTGATTCGGATCCGGAGAGTGTTCACCTGACAGATTGGCCGGTTTTAGCGGGAGAGGATAAGGGGGTTCTGGATTTGATGGCCGAGGCCCGGGAATTGGTTTCTTGGGGACTTGAGGCCCGATCTGAGGCCGGAGTGAAAGTAAGACAGCCGCTTGCTTGCCTGAAAGTAAAAGAAGCCAGTGAGGAGTTGAAAAGTGATCACTCGATTCAGGAGGTGATCAAAGATGAATTGAATGTTAAAAAATTGATATTCGATCCCGGTATCTCATCTTCTGTTGTACTTGATCTTGAGTTGACTGATGAGTTAAGGCGCGAGGGTGATTTGCGAGAGTTGGTCCGTTCACTTCAATCGTTACGCAAGACCAGTAATTTAAAACCGGGCCAGACGGCTAAGTTACGCATTTTTTCTTTAAATGATGTTGGCCGGGAATGGCGTGATCTTCTGGACCAGGCGGCGGCCGAGACCGATCTGTTGGTGGAATGGCAACCGGAGAAGATCGAAGGCCGGACAGTTCAGTGGTTGGATCAGGAGTTTCTGGTCGTCCTTGAGTAGGTCAAGATATGAGTTACAGGATATACACCACCCCGGGTCTTATTTTTAAATGGGTACCGATTCGGGAGGTTGATTGTCTGTTGAGTGTTTTTACTTATGACCTGGGGCTGATCACTGTCAAGGCCACCGGATTTTTTCGTCCGGCAGCTAAAATGAGGGGTCATGTTCGGCCTTTTGTTTACTCTCGGGTATCTCTCATTAAGGGCCGGGCCGGTTGGCGGTTGGTCGGGGCGGAGTCTTACGGTTTAACTGAATCTTTGATCGCGGATCGGGAAGTTTGCGCCGGCTTGGAACGGTTATTTCGGTTACTGAACCGACTTTTAATGAAAGAGGTGATGGAAAGACCGATATTCAGTGATCTTTCCGGGGCGGTGATGATGGCCATAAAGGATGATTCGGTGGCTTGGTCGGACCTGGAAGTGGCCCTTGTGGTAAGATGGCTTTATTATCTCGGTTACTTACCTGATCATGACTCTCTCCGTCCGTATTTGGAGTTGGTGGAGTGGGAAAAATCGGAGTTTTTCCGTCGGCTGAGTCAGCCACGCGATCCGTTGGTTATAAAATTGATCAACCGATCACTGCGGGCTAGCGGTCTGTAATCAGTTTTTGGCTTGTGTTATAATTTAACAATATGTCGAATGAACAAAATAAAGAATCTGGCCCGGATGGTGAATTAAGAGGAATCGATGAGCTGGAAAAGAAATTAAGTCGATCCCGGTCAACTTATCGATCTGATCGGCCCGGTAAATTGAAAGGTGAGATAAGGTCGGCCAAAAGGTCCTGGTCGGACCAGGCCGAGCCAGACAGTACCTCGGAGGAAGAGACCGGATCATCTTTTTTTTCAACCGGTTTATTCCTTAAATTTTTAATCGGAGCCTTGGTGGTGTTTATCCTGACCCTGACCGTGGCCGGTTTTGTTTTATGGTGGGGGAGTAACGTGGTTTCCAATCGGAATATTGATATAACTTTTCAAGGCCCGGAGACGGTAACTGCCGGGACTAGGACCAGTTTTCAGGTTGCGATCTCAAACCGTAATCAGCAGAGTCTGGAGGAGGCGGAGTTGTTGATAAAATATCCGTCCGGCACTTATAACCCTGATAATCCGGGAGAGGTTTTGGAGGAAAGAGTTTATCCCTTGCGTTCAGTTCGACCGGGTGAGACCGTTGGCCAGCGAGTGGAAGCTGTGTTTATGGGGCAACCGGAGGAGGTCAAAGAGTTTCAGGTGGTATTGAGGTATGAAGTTCCCGGTTCAACTACATCGTTCGGCAAAAATCAGAGTGAAAGGGTGGTTATCGGGTCTCCGGCCCTGTCGATCAATGTTTCAGCTGATGAAAATGTGATCGATGGGCAGACGGCCGAGATTGATCTAGAGTTGGTCTCAAATGCTTCCATGGTCTTACCGGGTTTGATCTTAAAGCTCGATCCTCCGGCCGGGTTTACTGTGGCAGATTCCGAACCTCAACCAGTCGTGGATGACCCCGGTTTGATCTGGTCGATCGGTGACTTAGAGCCCGGCGAGACAAAAACGATCAAGCTGGTCGGGGATATCTCGGGAGCTCCGGGAGAGGTGAAAGTGTTTAGTTTTCAAGCCGGACCGGGTCTACCCGGTCGGGTTCCGGGATTAGCATCGGTCTGGGGTGACTCCTTGGTTTCGATCGAAGTGGAAGATACTTTGTTGTCCGGTTACTTGCTCGTAAACGGACGTCGGCCGGAGGATATTTCAGTGAGATCTGATTCTCGGGTCAGGATGGATGTCGGGTGGCAAAATAATTTGCCGATAAGTTTGCGAGACGGGATAATAACCTTAAAGTTTATTGACAACGACGGTGTTTTGGATACCGGTTCGGTTTCAGCTGAGAGAGGGTTTTTTAGTTCCTCTGACCAAGAGGCCAAATGGGATCGATCAACTCTTGAGAATTTAAGGGATATTTCGCCGGGTCAACAGGGGAGTAATACAGTGTTTTTCGATCTTGATTCCTTGGTTGGCAGGTCTTCCCCGCCGGTTAATCCGGTGCTCGATCTTTTATTGACCGTGGAGGCCAAGCGCACCGATGAGCGCTATGAGGAGGCAAGGGTCTACTCAGAAACATCGCGCCGGGTAAAGATCGATACGGACATTCAATTGGCCGCCAAGGTGGCTCACTCCGTGGGCCCGTTTGATAACCAGGGCCCGATTCCTCCACGAGCTAACGAAGCAACCGATTATACTGTGACTTGGAGTGTGATCAATACCTCAAATAAAGTGGCTGAGGGCGAGGTGCGGGCTGTTTTGCCGCCCTATGTATCGTGGAATGAAAAAATAGACCCGGAAGAAGGCGAATATGTTTTTTACGACCCTGATTCTCGTGAAGTGGTTTGGGACCTGGAAGAGGTCGAACCGGGGGTCGGTTTTGATCGACGGAGCCGGGAAGTGTCTTTTCAGTTGAGTATGACCCCTTCTGAGGGGCAGGTGGGGAGAACTGTGGATATTATCGGTGATATGGTCTTAACCGGTAGAGATACTTTTACCACCAAAGAACTTAAGTTCGAGCGACGAGCTTTGGATTCGCGATTAACAGGAGATCCGGGGGCGGAATTTGTTTCCGGAGTCGTGGTGGAACCTCGAGAATCGGATGATGGTAGTGATGATGAGGAGGAAGAAGAAGATTAATTTTTGAGTTTTTTGCGGGCTTGTTCTTGATCGTTTTTGTTGTTAAGCTTAAAAGATCATAAAATAATCATTTAAAATATTATGCCAGAAGGCCCATCGTTGGAAAATCTGATCTCACTGTGTAAGCGTCGGGGTTTTATTTATCCCGGATCAGAAATTTATGGCGGACTTTCCGGGACTTTTGATTACGGACCCTTGGGGCTTGCCTTGAAAAATAACTTAAAAACCCTGTGGTGGAAGATGTATGTTGATGATCGGCCGGACATGTTCGGTTTGGACTCCAGTGTTTTAAAGAATCCTCAGATCTGGGAGGCAAGCGGTCATGCTACCGAGTTTAATGACCCGATCGTGGAAGATGTAAAAACCGGGGTCCGTTATCGAGCTGATCATTTGCTGGAAGATCAGGGGGTGGAAGACGCTGAAGCTATGAGTTTGGAAGAGATGACCCGGTTGATCAAAGACCGAGGCTTCAAAAGCCCGGCCGGCAACCCACTGTCGGAGGTTAAGAGTTTTAATATGATGTTTCAGACTCGGGTTGGAGCCACCGGCGGTGATGCCGGAGTGACTTATCTTCAGCCGGAGACAGCTCAAGGGATGTTCGTTAATTTCAAGAATATCTTGGACAGTTTTTACCCGGACTTGCCGTTTGGTCTGGCTCAGATCGGTCGGTGTTTTCGTAACGAGATCTCACCGCGGGAGTTTCTGTTTCGAGTCCGGGAGTTTGAGATCATGGAGTTTGAGTATTTCATTCGGGAAGCCGATTGGCAAGATCTGTTCGAATTTTGGCGGAAGGAATTTTATCGCTGGGCGGAGCTGATCGGGCTGGATAAACAGAAGATCCATGAGCTTGAAGTGCCCAAAGAGGATCTGGCTCATTACTCCAAGCGAACCATTGATTTTGAGTACCAATTCAGTTTCGGGACCAAAGAGATCGGGGCGGTGGCTTACCGAACGGATTTTGACCTGAAGAACCACACGGAAAGATCCGGAGTTGACCTGCGGTATACCGACAAACAAACCGGCGAGCGATTCACGCCTCACGTGTTGGAGCCGACTTTCGGGTTAGATCGTAATTTGCTGGCAGTCATCTCGGAAGCTTACCGCGAAGATGAGGTTGGGGGAGAGCCGCGCAGTTATTTGAATTTCCGGCCGGAAGTGGCTCCGGTCCGGGTGGCGGTTTTCCCGTTGCTAAAAAACAAGCCTCAGTTGACCGAAAAAGCCAAAGAAGTCTTTGCCGGTTTGAAGGCCGAGTTCGGCCGGGTGTGGTTTGATGACCACGGCAATATCGGCAAGCGTTACCGTCGCCAGGACGAGATCGGAACACCTCACACTGTCACTGTCGACTTTGATTCGTTGGAAGACGATTCTGTTACGGTTCGTGATCGCAATACGACCGAACAAGAGCGGGTGTCGATCGGAGAGCTCAGTTCTTATTTAATCTAGCGCATTCATCACCGCAGCTTGGCTGCGGTGATGAATGCGCGACGAAGGGATGTCAAGGGAAGTAGTAGTTTCCCTTGTGGCGGAGAGCAGCCGAGCCCCTCAGGAGGGGCTCGGGGCTCGGCGTTGAGAACCGAGGGGTTCTC
>CAZVBR010000011.1:0-11839 GCA_964625755.1 uncultured Candidatus Saccharibacteria bacterium
ATTATAAGATAATGAAAAACAATAACAAGTCGAGATTGCTTTCAGGAGTAAAACCAACCGGTAGACCTCATATTGCTAATTATTTTGGTTCGATGAAGCAATTCGTGGATTTACAGTCAGACTATCAGGCTTTGATCATGGTGGCCGATCTTCATGCCTTGACTACGGTTTGGGATGCTGATACCTTACGCCGGGATATCTGGGATCTGGCTTTAGATTATCTGGCAATTGGTCTGGATCCCGAGAAAGTGGTTATCTTTCGACAATCTGATGTGGCCGAACATACCGAATTAACCTGGGTCTTTAACTGCATTACTTCAGTTCCGTACTTGATGCGCTCTCATGCTTACAAGGATGCTTCAGCTAAAAATCAGGAGGTGTCGGTTGGTACTTTTGATTATCCGATGTTAATGGCGGCTGATATTCTGTTGTATGACCCTCAGGTAGTCCCGGTTGGTCAAGATCAAAAGCAACATGTCGAGTACGCTCGAGATACGGCCGAAAAATTTAATCGTTTATTCGGGGAAACATTTACTTTACCCGAAGGGCTGATCTTATCTGGGGTTCAGACGGTTACCGGTTTGGATGGCCGGAAAATGAGTAAAAGTTACAATAATCATATTCCTTTGTTCTCTGAGCCGGATCAGGTGGTGGCTTTGGTCAAAAAGATCGTAACCGATTCAAAAGACCCGAGCGAACCGAAAGATCCGGAGACTTGTAATATTTTTGCCCTACTTAAGTTGTTTGCCGGGGAGGGTGAATTGTCGGAGCTTAGGCAGAGATATCGGGACGGGAATATAGGCTATAAAGAGTCAAAGGAGATCTTGGCGGAGAAAATAATAGCGTATTTTGAGCCAATGAGAAAAAAAAGAAAAGAGATCGCAGCTCGGCCGGAATTGGTTCACCAGATCCTGTCTGAAGGGGCAAAGGCAACCAAAGAACTGGCGGCGGCTAAGATGGAGACCGTTCGAAAGCGGGTTGGATTAGAGTTTTAAAGTTTGAGTCATGAAACGCTTGAATTCAAGCATTTTACAAAAAGGGGGGCAGATATTGTTAAATCGGCTCCGGCCTTACCGTCGGTTGGTGTTGACTTTGGTTGTTATGGGTATAATTTCGGCCGTTGGTAACGGACTTACTCCGCTTTTAGTGGGTTTGTTTGTTGACGTTTTGATCGATCCAACAGCTGTATCTGAGACTTTTTCTAAATTTGAGTTAGCGTTTCTGATTTTGGGGGTCTGGCTTGCTTTGCAGCTTGTCATTACCATGATCGATTGGCGGATAGCGATCAATCAGGATAATCTCGGGGTAAGTATCTACTCGGATTATTTGGTGAACGGATTCTCTCATTTACTGGAGCTACCTCTGTCATTTCATAAAACCAAAAAAATCGGTTACGTGGGGGAGAAGATAAATCGCACCGCCACTGATACGGAAAGGATCATCAGTAATGTGGCGATCGATCTCGGGCCCCAGTTCTTAACGGTGATCATAGCCTTGGGGGTGGCGTTTTTCTTGCAGCCTTTTTTGGCCCTGTGGTTGATGATCGCCGTTTTGTTCTATGTTTTTATCATGATTTTTAGTGTCAGACCTCTGGCTTCTATGCAGGAGAGTTTTTTTCGGAAGATAAGCAACTCCTACGGAGATGCCTTTGATGTTATCTTTAACACTCAAGCAATCAAAGAGTCAACTAATGAAAATCGGGAGAAGAAAAAGTTGGACCGGAATTTCAATAAAAAAAGCAAGAGAGCTTGGGTAAAACTAAATACCATCTGGTTGAATTTAAGTTTTTATCAGCGTTTCTTGGTTATTTTTGTTCAGTTGGCCATATTTTTAATGTCGTTGTGGTTTATTACAGAAGGTCGAATGACGGTTGGTCAGTTGGTGGCATTTAATGCGTACGCTTCCATGATGTTCGGACCTTTTGTTCGGTTGGGGCAAATGTGGCAAAATTTACAAACCGGCCTGGTTAATTTGGTTGAAACCGAGAAAATACTTTCGTTGCCGAAAGAGAAATACCGACCGACCGGAGTTAAAGATCTTTCTCTTGAAAAGGAAATACTATTTGACAGGGTTGATTTTCATTACGAAAGATCAAAACCGGTTTTGAGGGGTATTTCTTTTAAGGTGAAAGCCGGACAAACTGTGGCCTTGGTAGGAGAATCAGGGGTCGGAAAAACCACGTTGGCTGAGATGGTCTCCGGTTATCATTTTCCGCGACGGGGTCGAATTTTGTTTGATGGAGTAAATATAAAGAAACTCGATCTCAGTCAGTTAAGAAGAAAAGTGGCGGTTGTTCCTCAGGAAGTCGTTTTGTTCAACGATACTATCAAAAATAACATTAAGTACGGGAATATGGCGGCGACTGATCAGGAAGTTGTAAATGCCGCCAAAGAGGCCCATGCTTATGAATTTATAGAGAAATTCCCTAAAAAATGGGATCAACTGGTGGGTGAAAGAGGGGTAAAGCTTTCTACCGGCCAAAAACAAAGAGTGGCTATTGCCAGAGCGATTTTACGATCTCCGGAAATATTGATCCTGGATGAGCCCACTTCCGCTTTGGATGCTTATTCGGAAAAAACTATTCAAGAGTCTCTGGATAAGTTGATGGCCGGTCGGACCACTTTTATTATTGCCCACCGATTGTCCACCGTGCGCCGAGCGGATCAGATCATAGTGCTCAAGAAAGGGGAAATAGTTGAACAGGGAAGTCACAAAGAGTTGATCCAGAGCCAGGGCGGGGTTTACAAAAAGTTGTATGATCTGCAGTCGGGGTTGGAGTAGTTTTGCTCTCAAGTAGATAGGTTCTGGTCACTAAAGTAAAAATTCAACCCTGTATCTCGAGCATTATTTGTAGTATAGTTAGATTATGGATCTGCATACCTCTTTTGAAGTAAAAGTGGCTAAGTTCGAGGGGCCGCTTGATCTGTTGTTACAGTTGGTGGAAAAACATAAGCTACATATCAGTGAAATAGGCCTGGCCCAATTGTCTGATGAATATCTAACTTATTTATCCGAATTTGATGATCGCCCTAAACGCGACATGGCCGATTTTACGATCATTGCTTCGACTCTGATGTTGATCAAATCTTTTTCTCTGTTACCGGGAATCTCAAAAACGGAAGAAGAAGTGTCAGATATTGAAGAGTTAAAGAGGCGTTTGGCCTTATATCAGGAGTTCCAGGAAATAGCCTCAGAACTAAAAAGGGAGTTTGGTCGTAGAGTCATTTATTTTCCGGAGTGTCGAGGTGATTTTTATCCGGTATTTGCTCCGGCTGGGGACCTAAAAGTTGAAAATTTACACGAAGGGATTTTTCAAGTTTTATCTAATTTACCGAAGGCGGAAAAAGTACCTCAAGCGGTAGTTCAAAAAGTTGTTAGCTTGCAGCAGGTTATCAATGATCTGGCCGGTCGCGTTCAGCGTTCAATGAAGATGAATTTCAGTGAGTTCGTAAATTTTGACCAGGCTCATAAGATGGAAGTGATCGTGGGTTTTTTGGGGCTACTGGAATTAACCAAACAAGGGATCATAAGAGTTGAGCAAGATGTTCATTTTGGGGATATAGCTTTGGAGTCTGAATTGGTAGACACTCCCAGATATTAATATCTGAATTATGATCCCAAAATCGACAGGATTCATTCTTAAGGTAAAATAAGTCACCGAAGAGGGGAAATTGGGGATTTTGTTCTTATTTTGCCTTAAATTTGTTTGGCAGATAGCCGGAAAATGTATATACTTAAAGTCATGGATACAATGGATATTGCTTCTAAGGTTGAGGCCATTTTGTTTTTCAAGAATGAGCCGGTCAGTCGAAAGAAATTGACAACTTGGCTTGATATTGAAGAATATGAGCTTGATGAAGGAGTAAAAGCCTTGGAGGACAATTTGGACAAAAGAGGTGGTTTGAAATTGATCCAAAAAGATGGTTTTTTGGCGCTGGGGACTGATCCGGAGGCCGGAGAATTGATTGAAGGCTTGGTCAAGGATGACTTGAATAAAGATCTGGGTCGAGCTGGACTGGAAACACTGGCCATCGTGTTGTACTGGGGACCGGTATCTCGATCCGAAATAGATTACATTAGAGGTGTTAATTCCAGTTTTGTTGTCCGTAATTTAATGATCCGGGGGTTGATCGAAAGAGTGGTTGATCCTAAAAACAGCAGAAGTTTTTTGTACCGACCGACTTTTGAACTTTTGGGTCATCTTGGTTTAAAAAGTGTTACCGATCTACCTGATTACGATAAGGTGGTCGAAAATTTAAAGGCTTTTAAGGAAAATGATGTGACGCATGAAGATAAACAAAATAACCAGTAAGTTGATCCTGGCCGGACTGATCACCGGGTGGTTGGGTTTTATTGCTCTGCTTTTGCCTTGGTCAGAGGTCGATGTTCAGGGTCATCAGTTGGCACATGTGCAACAATCAGAGGATGCCGGAGAGTATCACGAGAAGATGAAAGAGGTCTCCGGATATTCGGCCAAAGCAGTGGCGGTATATGATGTCCGGAATGAAGATTTTATTTATACTGATAATCACACCGAGAGTTTTCCGATCGCTTCGATCACAAAAGTGATTACAGCTTTAGCGGCTCAAGATCTTCTTTCCGGTGATGACGAGGTGGTAATCGGGGGTCGGGCTTCTCGGGTTGATGATATTACCGGTCGGTTAGGGGTTAATACTCGGTGGAAGGTCGAAGACCTGATAAAGATCTCCTTGGTTGCGTCTTCTAACCGGGCTTCAGAGGCCTTAGCGATCAGGGCTCAAGAAGAAAAAGGGGTTGATTTTGTGGAAGAGATGAACAGGGTCGTCCAGGAGATCGGTTTATCTGACACTTATCTAATAAATTCGACCGGGCTGGATATTGTTGGTCAGTACGGCGGGTCTTATAGTACGGCTCACGATATCGCCAAATTATTTTCCCATGTAGTTTCTCAGTATTCCGGGTTGATGACCCCGACAACCACCCAAAGCATCTCGGTCTCCGATGTTTCCGGAAGGCAGTCAACGATAATCAATACCAATCAGCAGGTGGGCAATATTCCCGGTTTAATTGCGTCGAAGACCGGTTATACTAGCATTGCCGGAGGTAATTTGGCGGTCGCCTTTGATTCCGGTCTGAACCGGCCGATCGTGGTGGTGGTTTTGGGTTCAAGTCGAAATGATCGATTTGAAGATGTCGGTAATTTGACTCAAGATGTTTTTAATTATTTAGGTAAACAATAGATTAATTATGATTGAGATAGCCCAATACGGTCATTTGATAAATGTTCTTAAGGTGTTCGGCCCGACAACCGTCGCTTTTTTTGTCGGGATCCTTATAACTCCGGTATTGAGTCACTATTTGTATAAAAATAAAATGTGGAAAAAGAAGTCAGGTAAAATTGCTCTGGATGGTAAAGAGGCTTCGGTTTTTAATGAGCTTCATAAAGAGCGAGACACCGGAACTCCTCGAATGGGAGGGGTTATCATTTGGGTCAGTACTTTGGTTACGATCTTTTTGTTTTGGGTTTTGGCCAAGATCTACCCCGCGGAGATAACTGAAAAGATAAATTTTTTAAGTCGAGGTCAGACCTGGCTACCTTTGTTCACTTTGGTGACCGCTTCGGGGTTAGGTTTAGTTGATGATTGGCTTCAAGTTAGAACCAGTAACGGCCTGTCATTTCTGAGACGTTTAGGGACGGTGGTGGTTATTGGTTTGATCGGGGGGTGGTGGTTTTATGATCGATTGGAGATGAACGCGATAGACATTCCATTTTTCTCAGGGGAGTTGTTTTTGGGTTTTTGGTTTATTCCGGTTTTTGTTGTAGTTATGTTGGCGCTGTTTTCTTCCAGTGTTATAGACGGTCTGGATGGTTTGTCGGGAGGAGTGATGGCGGTTATTTTTTCGGCTTATGCCGGGATCGCTTTCTTTCAGAATCAAATAAATTTGGCTGCTTTCTGTGCCGTGGTGGTAGGATCGATCCTGGCCTTTCTGTGGTTTAATATTCCGCCGGCCAGATTTTATATGTCAGAAACCGGTATTTTGGGTTTAACTGTTACCTTAACGGTGGTTACTTTTTTAACCAATACGGTGCTTTGGTTGCCGATAATTGCTCTTCCGTTGTTGGCGACGTCGGCGTCGGTTATTGTTCAGCTTTTGTCGAAAAAAATGCGCGGCGGCAAGAAGGTGCTTTTGGTGGCCCCTCTACATCATCATTTTGAAGCCCTGGGTTGGCCATCTTATAAGGTTGTAATGCGGTACTGGGTTATAAGTTTGGTTTTTGCTTTGATCGGAATGATTTTGGCGATAATCGGGAATATCGAATTATTATGAGTCGATCAGGTACTTATCAAAAACCGGTGGACCGCCTTTTTTTGAGTATAGTTTTTTTGTTGTCCGGTTTGGGGTATATTATTTTTTTGTCAGCCTCTCTGGGGAGTTTGGGTTATGATATATCAAGTTTTACTTGGCAGGCCGGTAAGCAGTTGATCGTTCTTTTGGTTGGTCTTTTGGTTATGTTGGGGACAGCCTCTTTTCCTTATCATTACTGGCGAAAACTATCCGTCCCATTTCTGGCTTTAAGTGCAATTTTAACTTTGGCGGTGTTCGTTCCCGGTTTGGGGGTGTTGGCCGGCGGAGCTTCTCGTTGGCTTGATCTGGGGGTGGTTGCTTTTCAGCCTGTAGAGATCTTGAAATTCGGTTTAATTATTTATTACGCGGTTTGGCTGGCTAATACTTCTGACCGGGTAGATACTGTAAAATGGGGTCTCGGACCGCTTGTTTTTCTGGTAGCCTTAGCTGGCTTGTTGTTGATATTTCAACCCGATACCGGATCTTTAATGGTGATCAGTGCCGCCCTGGTCGGGATGTTCTTTGTAGCCGGAGGTCGTTTTCTTCATTTATTCATCATTGCTTTTTTGGGGGTTTTACTTTTGGCCGGTCTTGTTGTCCATCAGCCGTATATCAAGGATCGTTTTACCATATTCTTAAATCCCTCTCTTGATACCCAAGGTCTGTCTTATCAGATCAATCAATCTTTTATTGCCATAGGGGCGGGCGAGTTGACCGGGCGGGGTTTTGGTCAAAGTTTACAAAAATTTAGTTTTTTACCCCAGCCGGTAACTGATTCTATCTTTGCCGTGGTGGCGGAAGAATTCGGTTTTATCGGGGCAATGGTTATTTTGGCTTTATTCGTTCTGTTTGCGTTAATGGGTTTTAAGATCGCAGCTCGAGCCCCGGATAATTTTGGTAGACTTTTAGTGGTTGGTATTGTTATACTGATAGCGTCTCAGTCTTTTGTCAATATTGGGGCCATGTTGGGGGTTATGCCTTTAACCGGGATACCTTTGGTATTTGTTAGTCATGGCGGTTCATCACTGTTAATGTCTTTGTTCGGGGTCGGTATTATTTTAAATGTTTCTCGTCATATTGCTTAAATGTAAAATATTATGAAAGTAGTTTTTACAGGTGGAGGTACAGGCGGTCATTTTTATCCGATAATTGCGGTGGCCGAAGAATTAAGACAGCTGGCTTATGAAAATAAGCTAGTTGAAACCAAACTGTATTATTTATCCGATACTCCTTATGATCAAGGTAAATTAACTGAAAACGGGATCACGTTTCGGCGTATTCCGGCCGGTAAATGGCGCCGATATTTTTCCTGGTTGAATTTTTGGGATGTTTTGAAAACGTTTTTAGGGGTAATAAAAGCGGTTTGGCAGCTGTTTTTGATCTACCCGGATGTGGTTTTCTCAAAAGGGGGGTATGCCAGTTTTCCTACAGTCTGGGCCGCTCGCTTTTTGATGATCCCGGTTTTTGTTCACGAATCTGATGCTCACCCGGGGCGGGCCAACATGTCAGCAGCTAAATTTGCAGCCAGAATCGCCGTTTCTTATCCCGAAACTCTGGAGTATTTTCCCAAGGGTAAAACCGCCCTAACCGGTAATCCTATTCGAAAGCGAATTAAGAAACCAATATCTGAGGGGTCCTTTAGGTTTCTGGATTTTGACCCCAGTTTGCCGGTGGTTTTTGTTTTAGGTGGTTCACAAGGGTCGATGAATATAAACAATGTTGTTTTGGATGCTTTGCCGGATCTACTTAAGGATCATCAGATCGTTCATCAGGTGGGTCGGAGTAATTACAAAGAAATAAAGGAACGGGCTGATTATTTTTTGACCGGTGATAATGACCTCTTTCGTCAAAGATATAAAATATATGATTATTTAAATGATGAGGCCATGACCATGGCGGCCGGAGCGGCTTCCTTGGTTGTTTCCAGGGCCGGCTCCGGAATTTTTGAGATAGCGGCGTGGGGGGTGCCTTCGATCGTTATTCCGATCCCGGAAGATATAAGTCATGATCAGAAATATAATGCTTTGGCTTTCGCTAAGACCGGTGCGACAGTGATCATAGAAGAGAATAATCTTACCCCGTCGGTTTTAAGTAATGAGATTCGAAGAATATTGACCCAACCCGAGATCGAAAAACAAATGAAGTTATCGTGTCGAAATTTTGGAAATTTGGATGCTGCAAAATTAATAGCCAAAGAGGTGATTAGTATCACGTTGAAACATGAACGAAATTGACCTTGTAAAAACCAGGTTTGCGCCAAGTCCGACGGGTTCTTTTCATTTAGGTTCCGCCCGAACTGCTCTGTTTAATTATTTATATGCCAAAAAGCATAAAGGGAAATTTTTACTCCGACTTGATGACACCGATCGTGAAAGATCGGAATCGGTCTATGAGTCGGAGATCGAAAGGTCACTGGAATGGTTGGGTCTGGAGTATGATGAAAAATATCATCAAACTGCCAGGCAGGATCTTTACGAAAAGCAGCTGAATCATTTGATCCGGGAGAAAAAAGCATATATTTCGGTTGAACCGGCAAAAAGCGGAGCGGGGGAGGTGGAATTGGTTCGATTTGTTAACCCCGGGCAGGTGGTAGTTTTTGATGATCTGGTCAGAGGAGAGATAACTTTTGATACGACCGAACTAGGTGATTTTGTCATAGCCCGTTCCGGTTTTCCTTTGTATCACTTGGCTTCGGTGGTAGATGATATCGAAAGTCAGATCAGTCACGTTATAAGAGGGGAAGACCACATCTCAAATACCCCGAGGCAAATTTTATTACTCGAGGCTCTAGGGGGAGAAAGACCTTACTATGCCCATATTCCTTTGATAATGGCCTCAGACGGGACCAAATTATCCAAACGACACGGGGCTTTGCCGGTTTTGAGTTACCGAGAAAAAGGGTATTTACCTCAAGCTCTGATCAATTTTTTGGCTCTTTTGGGTTGGTCTCCTCAGGCCGGGGAAGGGGGTGATGATTCGGATGTTTTAGAGATGACCGAATTACTGGAACGTTTTGAGTTTTCGGGGATCGGTCAGGCACCGGCTCGTTTCAATCCTGATAAATTAGATTGGTTAAACCGTCAGCATGTCCAGAAATTATCACCACACAAACAAGTTCAGTTGCTCAGACCTTATCTAAAAACCGCTACCCAAGAAAAGTGGTCAGAAGATAAATTATCCAAGATCGTTCCACTTTTGTTCGATCGGGCGGCAAATGTTACCGAAGCGGCTCGGAATTTGGAGGACGGAGAGTTCGATTATGTTTTAACTCGACCCAGCATAGACCGAGAAGCACTGGAGACCGTTGAATACTTGCCTTTGGTTCGGGAACTGATATTTGGCATACCGGAGGAGGAATTCAGTCCGGACAGAATAAAGTCGGCTATTTGGGATAGGGCAACCGAGATCGGACGAAAAGAAGTGTTGGCACCTTTTAGAAAAGTGCTTACCGGTCGAGAAAGGTCACCGGACCCTTTTACGGTTAGTTGGATTTTGGGTAAAAAAGAAACTCTAGCCCGGTTGGATCATTTTATTCATGAATAATTAAAATGACTAAATTATTATTTAAAACAATCTCGGTGTTTACTTTGATCTTGTTTTTAACCGGTGGGGTATTTTTTGACTTTTCTTATTTTGGAATTGATGAAGTAACGGCCGGAGAATTGGATGAACTCGAAAGAGAGATCGAAAGCCGTCAAGAGAGAATGAAACAGATCGAGGAGGAAATAAGAAGATTTGAAGTTGAGATCGGTGAAATTCGTTCGCGACAGTCAACTTTACAGGGACAGATCGAACAGATCGATCTGAGTCGGCAGAGGTTGTCTGCAGATATTAATTTAACTGAAGAAAGGATCGGGGCAAAGGAGCTGAATTTGACTAAAATAGATCAAGATATTGATAAGGTGATCAAAACCATTGCCGATTACGAGGAAACTATTGCCGGGACTTTAAGGGAGTTACATTGGCTTGAGCAGGAATCAGTCAATGTCTTTTACGGTTTATTATTCCAGGATGATTTTCAAGAGGCCTTGGTCAAGATGGACCACCTAAATCAGTTGCAAAATGCCGTTCATGATCAATTGGATGAGTTAGAGGAAAAACAAAGTGAATTAAATGAAAGACGTAAAGAATCCAAGCAAGAACAAGAAAAATTACTTAATTTAAGAGATCAATTGGCCAATCAAAAAGCCTTGGCCGACAATGAACGACAAGTTCAGGCTGATCTTTTGGCGACCACCAGAAGTGAAGAGTCCACCTATCAATCATTGTTGGCGGATCGTCAGGAAATGAAACGACAAGTGGAACAGGAGATAGCCGAAGCCGAGCAAAAGATCCAAATTATTATTGATCCCGAGCAACTCCCGAAAGCCGGACCGGTACTTTCCTGGCCGGTTGATAATATCAGGATCACTCAGTATTTTGGGCGAACACCTTTTGCGACCGCTAACCCTCAGGTCTACACCAGCGGTGAACACAATGGTATTGATTTGGGTTTGAATGTCGGTGAACCGATAAGAGCGGCACTGAGTGGTCGGGTGATCGGAGTAGGGAATACCGATAAAACTTGCCCCGGGGCTTCTTGGGGTAAATGGATATTGATCGAACATGAAAACGGTTTGTCGACCTTATATGCTCACTTGTCGGTTATTGAAGTAAGAGAGGGCCAGATGGTAAACACCAGGGATCTGATCGGGCTTGCCGGAAATTCCGGTTTTTCTACTGGGCCACATCTTCATTTTACAGTTTATGCTTCTCGGGGGGTGGAGATCGGTCATCTGCAGAGTCAGGTCCCGGGTTGCGGGGTTTACCGAATACCGTTAGGTGCCGAGACCAGCTACCTTAATCCCTTAACTTATTTAAGTAGTTATTAAACATGAAGGATTACTTGAAATTTAAACATGGTCACGGCTTAGTTAAGCTAGTTATTTTAATAATAGTGCTAATACTGATCTTATTTATGTTGCGTATTGACCCGGAACTTTGGCTGGAGCCCGGGTACTGGGAGGAGAATTTCAATTTATGGAGAAAAGAAGTCAGTTATTTCTTAGCCCAAGGCCAAGTTTGGTTTCAGGAGCACGTTTTGGGGTTGATATTGAGATGGTACGATATTGTGCGATCCCGGATTGCTGAATATCTATTTTAACCGCAACTAATTTCTGAGTATTGACAAATTAGGTTTTATTGTGCTAACATATTAGTAGTTGCAAGTGTTAGATACGAGATGGCAACTTTAAAGTAAGATAATAACGATATCAAGGTGTACCGGGAAACTGGTAGATTTTGATGCGAGGACTATTTTACAAACCCTACAAATAGGCTTTCTAACAAGCCTCATAGCTTTATCTGGCTCGGCTGAGGTTACTCAGCTTCCGGTATCAGTTGAAACTGAACAGATGGTCGAAAAGGAAGTGACTGAAATAGACGAAGACTCAACTATCCTGGAGTATATTAATAAATACAGCCGGAATGGAAGCAAATTAAGTGATGAACTGGAGGAAAATGCTTTTAGGGT